>MVRP01000003.1 GCA_002067405.1 Syntrophorhabdaceae bacterium PtaU1.Bin034
ATAGCCGTTGAGCCTATTACGCTATCGCCGGTGCCCGAGAACCCTTCTTTGCATAATAATAGAGTCTGCATTAACCCGGTTATGGGCTGAACTGCATAACCGGGTCCCGATAATCATTGAGAAGAATGGAGCGAATCACCTCCTTTTCTGGGTGGGCAAGGAATACTATCCCTACCCCTCGGATTTCATCGAGGAGGTAAGGCGGTTCGGGGCCTCTAAACGGGTTCCCATCGACTTCCCCATTGAAAAGCTGAGCCGGTGGTCTCTTATGTTCTTTGTCCATCCCCGTGCGATCATCGGGGACTACCAGACCCTTCCCCCGCCGCCCCGCTGCCCCAAAGGCCTTAAGAGCCACCTGGCAAACAAGACCTATTGTCTCGGCCATTCGTACCAGGTAGCCCCGGCGAACCAGGAAGGGAGGCGGAAGATCGGGGACACGATCTACGAGGTAACACCCATGCCGGCGAAGGTCTCGCCACACTACGTGCCGGGAATATTCCTGCGGTTACCGATCACCGATATCGATCACGTGATCCACAAGAACGGCAAGGCGGACCCGAGGGTACTGGAAAAGGCGGGGGAAATGGAGGTCCCTCTCAACTACACGCGCGAGTGAAGGGACGAAAACCATTCTTAAGGCCCCGGGAACCGGGGCCTTTTTTCCGGACGGCATGCGTGTTGTTGACTTACTAAAGCATGATATATAAGATGCCTGTTACCGTGGAAACAGCACATGTCGCCAGCAAAGGACAGCTCGTTATACCCGCGCGACTGAGAAAAAAATACGGAATCACGTCTGGAACTGCAATACGGTTCATAGAGCGGGAGAACGAAATCCTCTTGCAGCCCGTGACCGGCGACTACATCAGGAGTGTCCGGGGGGTGTTGAAAAGCAAGACCTCGGCGACCGGAGAACTCCTGGAAGAGCGTTCGAGAGAGAAAAAGCGGGAAGAGGTGAGGTTTGCCAAACGTCGTACTTGACAGCTATGCAGCGCTTGCCTTTCTTTTCGGAGAGGAAGGGGCCGATGCCGTGGAGGCCCTTTTTGAACAATCAGCGGGCGTCGACCATTACATATTGCCGCTCCCAACCGGGCGGAGGTAGCCGATATTTCCGAAAGAAAGGCAGGATGTGACAAGTGGAATGCAGCCCGCCTGTAGCTTCTCTCGCTTCCCCTGGAAGTCGTTCCCGCGGACCAGGAATTAGCTGAACTGGCGGCAGAGATCAAAGGCCCGCACAGAATGTCTCTCGGTGATGCCTTCGCCGCTGCACTGGCTAAGCAGAAGAAAGCCGATCTCTATACCGGCGACCCGGAGTTCAAGGCTGCGGAGAAGGATATTACAATATCTGGCTATAGTCTAAGCGGGGTATGCCCTTAGCTCCACCCGCGCGCCATGCGAGACGAGCGACAGCGGTTCTTCTTGATTTAGGTGTGCCATAAGTGATACACTTAAACATCATAAGGAGGTTGTCATGCCCACAAAGAACGCGAGGATAAATGTGGTCGTAGAGAAGCCACTTTACACGCTTATCGATGAAATATCCAAGGAGCGCGGTATTTCGAAATCGATGCTCGTGAGAGACCTTGTTATAGAGGCCATCGACTTGAGAGAAGATCAGGCCCTTGCCCGATTCGCGGACGAACGGGAAAAATCCTTTGACAAAACAAAGGCATTGACCCACGAAGAGGTCTGGGGGTAGCGTGGCCTACTCCATTAGCTATCATCGTCTTGTCAAAAGCGAGGACATACCGAAACTCGACAGCGCGATCAAGACACGGATAAAGAAAGCCATTGAGACGCGACTGATGGTTGCGCCGGAAAAATACGGTGAGCCCCTTCGAAAAACGCTCAAGGGGTACTGGAAATTGAGGGTCGGCGATTACAGGGTCGTCTTCAGGGTCGAGGGAGATGAGATCACCGTTTTAGGTATCCGTCACAGACGCGACATCTATAAGGTAATGACCGAAGGCAGGACCCAACGGTAGACTTCTCTCGATCTTGAGGTGGAGCTAAGGGCATACCCCGCTAATCTTATTAGCGCGCGAATCATGGGAGTAGTCTTCTGAACCACGCCCGCGAGTAAAGCGAAAAATATCTGTTTTTCAGGCCCCGGTCCCCGGGGCCTTTTTTGTGGCACACTCTAAATGACCGACTGCCACTTGGTCATTTTCTTGCGGAGATCGAGTGTCCTGCCATCAACCTTGAAGGTCCCGTCGCCGTTCGCATGGAACGTCCGGCGCTCTTTCCGGTCAGGGTCGATCCAGGCCTTGATCCCCTCAAGGATGACCGGTTGTACTTGTCCGCCAGGCTTTCGTCTACCACGCGGCATTCTATATGCGCTAAACATTCGGCAATAAGCGGGGCTTTGACGTTTTCGGCGGGCAGCGCCGTCAGCTTAAAAGCCTTGAACTTGTCCACGTCCTGGCCGGAGCAGTTGCCGATATCAACCACCTTGCCTGCCATATCGACCGTAGGAATAGCAATGACACACTCCTTTGTCGTGCGCAGCGCGGAAAAGCTGTAGTCCCAGGGGCCGATGATGCAGCCTATCTGCGGGGTGAAGTCCATCACCATGTGCCAGCTCATGGCCATGACGTTGGCCTTCTTCTTGTGGGCGGTCGTTACCAGAACGACCGGGCCCGGCTCTATCAACTGAAATGCCTTTGAGAGTGGGAGTTCGTTCATGTGCGCTCCTTCTGCCTCAGGGGGCCATATGTTCTTTATCCCCGGGGCCAGTACATGATGATCGCGACACCGATCAGGGCCACCGCACCGCCGATCACGTCGAACCTGTCCGGTGCGATCTTATCAACCTGCCATCCCCACAGGATCGAGAGGACGATAAAGACACCTCCATAGGCTGCATAGACACGCCCGAAATGTGCGGGCTGTAGTGTGGGAACCACCCCATAAAGGACAAGCACAAAGGCTCCGATAAGGCCGTACCACAGAGGCTTGTCTTCACGTAACCACAGCCACACAAGGTAGCCGCCGCCGATCTCACACAGGCCGGCCAGTACAAAATAGCATATCGATTTGATCGTCGTTATGGCTTCCATGTGTCCTCATCGTTCGGCACAGCCAGCACGAGCATGGCAAAAGCGGTCATCGGCCTTCCAGCATTTGCTTGAGCCGGCCAGCGTTCCTGGTCGCGTTGCCCCGGTGACAGTTATTGAACATGGCATAGGTCGTTTTCGTCTCCTTGTCGGCCTGCGTGATTGCCGGAATAAACTCCTGGAGCTCGGGATCGGAGTATTCATAGGCATACCGCAGCGATGTCTCGATGTTCTTCCTGAGCCAGTTCTCCTTGTTTCTGCCGTGAAACCGGAAATACGCCGTATCGGTCGTCACCCAAGGGAGGAAGGGCACGGTCGCCAAGCTGCCGTAATGGGGTTCGTCCGCGATCACGTAGGTGATGCCGTGCTTTGTGAGAAAATCAAAAACAGATGAAGCGTTCCGGGGGGAGAGCCAGCTCCCGTGACGGAACTCCACTGCGAGGGGCAAACCCCCGACCAGTTCGAGGGAAAACAGTATGAAATCCATGTTGGCGGTGTTGTGGACGAACCAGGGCGGATACTGAAAGACCATGAGACCCAGCTTTCCCGCCCTTCGGAGAGGGTCAAGGGCGTCGGTGAATAGCTTACCGATCAGTTTGAGACTTTCTCTTTCCTTGATGTAGGTTGACCTGTCCGAGCCCGTCTGGCTCACGAACCCCCGCATGTCCTTCGGAAGGGTCCGAGGGTCGATGGCGTGGCCGGTAAGGGCCCCGTATGCCTTGATATGGAAGATAAACCCCAATGGCGTCCTTACGTCCCACAGCCAGGTAGTACGGGGGTCGGGCACGGCGTAGTAGGTGGAATCGACCTCGACCGCGTCGAAGTGGGAGGCGTAGTAGCGGAGCCGCGCTTCGGATGTCTTCGCTTCGGGAGGATAGAACTCACCCGACCGGATGAGCGATTTTTCCGCAAAGGAGCAAGTTCCTACTCTTATCACGTTGTTATTTTACCATCCCTCGAGGTCTTCGCCACCCTTGACAAAACATACAAATGTCTGTTAATTAGTAGAGGAGGCAGACAAAGAAACCAAGGCAGCGCTGACAATGGTCCGGGCTCACCCGCCCTCAAGGCTTGCCGGGGTCGAACGCGGAGAGCACGCCTGGATGGAGGAGAGGACATGGCATATACACGGGAAGGAGAGACCAGGGGAAAGGTCTTTCAGTTTGTGCGGGAGCGCATCTTGGCCGGGCGACCCCCGACGGTGCGGGAAGTACAGGAGGCCTTCGGGTTCCACGCCGTGGACACGGCCTATCGCCACCTGGAGAACCTCGTTGCCGAAGGGAAGCTCGGACGTGAGGCTGGAAAGGCCAGGGGCTACCGGCTGCCCGAAGCGCGGGGCATCCGGTACGTCCCCCTCCTCGGCCGGGTGCAGGCAGGCGTCCTGACCACTGCAGTCCAGGAGCCTGAAGGATATATACCGGTTTCCCCGCAACAGACGTACGGGGAGCTGTTTGCCCTTCGCGTCGAAGGCTTAAGTATGAAAGACGCGGGGATCTTACCCGGCGACATCGCCATTGTCCGCCGCCAGCCTCGTGCGGATTCCGGTGATATTGTCGTTGCCCTCGTGGGGGACGAGGCGACGGTCAAAAGACTGCGCCTGAACCGCCGGCGCATCGAGCTCCACGCGGAGAACCCGGACTTTCTCCCGATCATCCCGCCGCCCGGCGAGGTCATCATTTTAGGGAAGGTGATCGAGACCCGGCGTTACTACGAACTGGTGGAATAAAGGTGAAAAGCACGAAGCCAAGACCCTCGCGAATCGAACAACAGTCCGCGAGGGCAAGCCTGGATGGAGGAATGAGCCGTGAACAACACCATGCGAGCGCACCTCAGGCTCAAGACGGGTCTGGATTTCTCAGAAACCCCGCCCCAAAGGGACCGCACCAGGAAGGGCCTTGGCCTCTCCTTGTCCGAGTTGACGGGGAGGCTCACGGAGCTTTCCGGCCAGGGAAGCCACGCCAACCTCACCCTGGCCTGTGACCTGGTCTTCGACGCGCAGCGGGAAGGCGAGACCGCGGCCTGGATTACAGGGAAGGAGAGCAGCTTCTATCCCCCGGACGCGGCAGAAAGAGGTATCGACCTCTCAGCCCTCGCGGTGGTCCGCTGCCCCGACAGGCGCGATCATGCCCGCGTGGCTGACCGCCTCGCCCGTTCCGGCGCCTTCGGGCTTCTGATCGTAGACCTCGGCGCGAAGGGAGATGTCTCCCCTCCCCTGCAGTCGCACCTCGCGGGCCTTGCCCGCATGCACCACATGGCCGTCGTGTTCCTCACCGAAAAGGCGGACGATGCGCCCTCCCTGGGATCGCTGGTATCGCTGCGCGGGCGCACGTCGAGTCGCAGAGAAGAAACCGGGCGGTTCATCTGTTCTTTCAAAGCCGTCAAGGACAAGCGCCGGGCCCCTGGCTGGGTTCTCGAGGGGATGTACCATGGAACGCCTGGCCTGTGTTGATCTCCCCGAATTCCCCCTCCAGTTCCTCTTGTCAAGGCATCCCGAATGGAAGGGGCTGCCCTCGGCGGTGGTGACGCAAGACAAGCCCCAGGGTGAAATACTCTGGGTAAGCCCCGAGGCACGGGCTTTTGGGGTCCTGCCGGGGATGCGCTACGCCCAGGGCCTGAGCCTCGCGACAGGCCTCCGGGCGGCAGCGGTACCGGTCGGGGAAGTGCAGGTCGAGGTCGCCGGGCTGGCCGATCTCCTGCGACGTTTCTCTCCCGAGGTGGAGACCTCGGAAGAGGAGCCAGGGGTATTCTGGGTCAACGCAGCCGGGCTCTTGAGGCTTTTCCCTTCACTTGACCTCTGGGCGCACAAGATCCATGAAGAACTCACCGCCAGGGGATGGCGGGCCTCGGTGGTGGTGGGGTTCCGGCGCTTCGCTGCCTACGCCGTGGCAAGGAAACAGGAGGGGGTCCTCGTCCTGGCCTCGCCGGACGAGGAGGAAGCGGCACTGCGCCTTGTCCCTTTATCCGTCTTAGCCGTTGATGCCTCTCTTCGGGATACGCTCGCGAAGCTCGGCATCGGTACCCTGGGAGGGTTCATGCGGCTGCCGGCCCCGGCAGTACGGCGCCGGTTCGGCGACGGGGCCGCCCGCCTCCACGCCCTCGCGCGCGGAGAGGTCTTCGATCCCCTCGCCCCGGCCTTCCCCGCCGAGCCGATAGCCTGCACGATCATGCTTGACGCCCCGGAAGAAAACAGCGTGCGCCTCCTCTTTATCATTCAGCAACACCTTGACCCGCTCCTCGCCAGGCTGGCCGAGGAGGGGGAGGTCCTCCGGGAGCTGCAGGTCCGGTTTTTCCTGGAACGGAATGAGGAGCGTACGGACCGGATCAGGCCTGCCGAGGCTACCTTGGACGAGGCGTTGATCCTGGATCTCCTGCGGCTCAGGCTGGAAGGGTTTCCTCTTACGGCGCCCTCCAGGGAGATCGGTCTCACGGCCCATGGGTCGCCCGCATCGCCGCAGCAGGTAAGGCTCTTCCTGAAGGCGCCCAAGCGCGACCTTGCGGCAGCCGACCGCGCCCTGGCCAGGATCAGGGCCGAGTTGGGAGAAGAGGCGGTGGTACGGGCAAGGCTCACCGAGGAGCACCTGCCCGAGGCGCGTTTCGCCTGGGAGCCCCTTTCGCACCTGTCCAAGGCCCGTCCGGGGCCGGAAGGAAGACCCGCCCTGGTCCGGCGCCTTTATTCACGGCATACCTCCCTGGGAAGGCCTCAACGTGAACAGGTAAGGCATGCGTGTGGTCCCTATATCCTCTCCGAAGGATGGTGGCGAAGCCTTGACGGCCACGGCGTCCATCGGCGCTACTACTTCCTGGAGGCGCAAAGCGGCGCTCTGCTCTGGCTTTATTACGACAGCCTGCGGCAGCAATGGTTCGTGCACGGAAAGGTGGAGTAGTGAACATCCCCCACGTCCCCTTATGGGTCAAAAGCTGCCATTCTTTTTTGGAGGGAGCGAGCAGCCCCGAGGAACTTGTGGAAGAGGCCAAGAAACTTGGCCTTCCGAGCCTTGCCCTCACGGATCGGGACGGCTTCTACGGCGTGGTGCGGGCCCACGTGAAGGCGAAAGAGGTGGGGCTTCACCTCATCATCGGCGCCCAGGTGACCGTGGGGGAAACGGACGACACGGGTCGAGTAAGACTTGTCGGGCCTGTAACGCCGTCACCCTCCACGATCATACTGCTCGCCATGAACCGCGCCGGGTATGTCAACCTCTGCCGCCTCCTCACCAAAGGCCGCCTGCGTTCCCCGAAAGGGGAAAGTTTTGTAAGTTGGCAGGAGGTGTGCGACCATGGTGAGGGGCTTATCGCCCTGTGGGGCGGCGAAGGGAGCCTGATAGCGAGGGATGCGGACCCTGCCCCTGTGGCGAAACTGTTGAAGGACTCCTTTGGGGATCGCCTCTACGCCCTGATCGACCGCCATTACAGGGCCGAGGAACGGGAAGAGGAGGCACGCACGGTCCTGCGAGCCCGCCGTTACGGTATGCCCCTGGTGGCCGCGCCCGAGGTCCTTTACCATACAAAAGCGAGGCGTCCCCTCCAGGACGTGCTTACCTGCATCCGTCACGGGCTGACCCTGCCCACGGCCGGCCGCCGGATCAAGGCCAACGAGGAATACGGCCTGCTTCCGCCCCCGGCCTTCCGAACCCTCTATAAAGGGATGGCCGACGCAGTGGCACGTACCGAAGAGATCAAAGAGCGCTGCACCTTCTCCCTGGAGGAGATCCGCTACCGTTACCCTTCTTCGAGACTTCCCCAGGGATACACCTCTTCCCAATGGCTGCGGCGGCTCACCTTCGAGGGGGCAGAGGAGCGCTACCGCGGCCGCGTCCCTGACGATGTGGCGCAACAACTGGACCGGGAGCTTTCCCTGATCGACGAGCTGGACTACTGCGGCTATTTCCTCACCATGTGGGAGATCGTCCGCTTCTGCAAGGAAAAGGGCATCCTCTGCCAGGGAAGGGGCTCCGCCGCCAACTCAGCCGTCTGCTACTGCCTGGGGATCACGGCCGTCGACCCGGTGAGGATGGACCTCCTCTTCGAACGCTTTATTTCCCGGGAGCGGGCGGAGCCGCCCGATATTGACCTCGATATCATGCACGAGCGGCGCGAGGAGGTGATCCAGCACGTGTATGAGAAATACGGGCGCAGCCACGCCGCCATGGTAGCCAACGTGATCCGCTACCGGCCGAAGATGGCGGTGCGGGACGTAGGGAAGGCCCTGGGCCTTCCCGAGACCTCGTTAGATCGCCTGGCAAAGCTGATACCTTACTACGGCGATATCACGCCCGACCATTTGCGCGTGGCCGGCTTGGACCCCGAGGCGCGGGACCATCGCCTTCTTCTGGCCCTGGCCAACGAGATACAGGACTTCCCCCGCCACCTCTCCATCCACCCCGGCGGCTTCCTTTTGGGCCATGAGCCGGTGCACAACCTGGTGCCCATCGAGAACGCCACCATGGAGGGGCGCACCGTCATTCAATGGGACAAGGAGGATATCGAGGACCTGGGCCTCTTCAAGGTCGATCTCCTAGGGCTCGGGGCGCTTACGCAGCTGGACCTCTGTTTCAAGCTGATCGAGAAGCACCGGGGAACGTCCCTTTCCATGGCGACCATTCCCCCGGAAGACAGGCTCACCTACGAGATGATCTCCAAGGGCGATACCGTGGGGGTATTCCAAATCGAGAGCCGGGCCCAGATGTCCATGCTGCCCCGGTTGAAGCCCCGCCGGTTCTACGATCTCGTCATCGAGATCAGCATCGTCCGCCCCGGTCCCATCACGGGCGGCATGGTCCATCCCTTTCTGCGGCGCCGGAAGGGGCAAGAGCCCGTGGACTATCCCCATGAATCCCTCATGCCGGTATTGAAGAAGACCCTTGGCGTGCCCCTCTTCCAAGAACAGGTGATGAAGCTTGCGATGGTGGCAGCGGACTACACGCCCGGCGAGGCGGACCAGCTTCGCAGGGACATGGCTGCCTGGCGCAAGAAAGGACGAATCGAGCAGCACCGGGAGCGCCTGGTCCAGCGTATGAAGGCAAAGGGGATCGCAGAGGAGTTTGCCGAGAGGGTGTTCCAGCAGATCCAGGGATTCGGCGAGTACGGCTTTCCCGAATCCCACGCGGCCAGCTTCGCTCTCATCAGCTATGCCTCGGCGTGGCTCAAGTGCCATTACCCGGCCGAGTTCACTTGTTCGCTCCTGAACGCCCAGCCCATGGGTTTTTACTCCCCGGCAACCATCATCGAGGATGCCAAGCGTCATGGCGTCGAGGTACGGCCGGCCTCCGTCATGGAGAGTGAGTGGGACTGCACGCTGGAGGCGCGGGACAGCCGGGACGACTTCGCCGTGCGGGTGGGCTTGAGCTATGTCAAGGGCGTGGGCCATGCGGATTTCGACAGGATCGAGGCTGCCCGGAAAGAGAGTTTGTTCTCGTCGGTGGAAGACCTGGCGGACCGGACAGGACTGGACCAGGGGGTGCTCTCCGCGCTCGCCGAGGCAGGGGCCATGGAGGCCCTTACGCCGCCGCGGCGGACGGCCCTCTGGCAGGCCCTCGGGACAGCGCGGGCAAGGCCCGGCCCCCTGAGAATGAGCGAGAAGAGGGAGTCACCGGTGGGTTTTCAGGAGCTGAGCGCATTTCAGGCGATCCAGTGGGACTACCGGACCCAGGGCCACAGCGCCCGGTCCCATCCCCTTGCGACGGTTCGTAAAGAGCTGCGTTCCCTAAGGCTCCCGACGGCAAAAGAGATAGCTTCCGGACGGGACGGCCAGCAGGTGCGCTATGCTGGCCTAGTGATCTGCCGCCAGCGGCCGGGGACCGCGAAGGACGTGACTTTTCTTACCATGGAGGATGAGACGGGGTTCGTCAACATCGTGATATGGCAGCACGTCTATGCAAGATACACGGTGCTGGTGAGGACCGTGTCCTTCCTGGGCATTACCGGCACGTTGCAGGTGGAGGATGGGGTGGTCCACCTGGTCGCCCGTGCCTTGTGGAGGCCAAGAGTTAACGTGCACAATGCCCATGGCCCGAGCCGGGACTTTCATTGAGGGAACCCGCAGCTAAGAGCGCAGCGCAGAAAGAGACTTGTAGCAAACGGTTCTCTGCCCCTATCTCAGCTTTTCGGTAATGAAATCAAATCGGTGTCATGGTACATTCAACACCCTGTCTTGGGGTTATTCCCGCCTGCGAGGCGGGCGACGAGGAACAGCAACAGGAGGCTGAGGATAGCGCACGCAGCGACCACAGGTATCGTCTTCAGGGAAAGAGGGGCCACGTCGTAGAGGGCAATAAGGCCGAAGGCGACGAAGGTTATGGCGGCGAACCATTTGATCGCCCGCTCGGGGATATTCTTCCCCATGACGATGCCGACGATAATCCCACCGCGTCGGCTACCAGCATGCCCGAGGTCGTGCCAAGCCATATTTGTACGATCTGACTGTAGCGCGAGGCAAGGGCCACGGTTGCCAGTTGGGTTTTGTCTCCCATCTCCGCGAACAAAAAGGCCACGGCAACCGTCCAGAAGGGACTGGAGTTGAAACGCCTGTCCTCGCCGCTCAGTGTGTCGCCACGGATTGTCCAGAGACCGAAGATGATGAAGGAGACCGCTGCGGCAGTCTGGATATATTCCATGGGGAACAGGGCGGTCAGGTAATTGCCGGCAAGCACTGCGAGGAGATGGTTCACAAGGGTTGCAACGAACACACCCCACATCACCGTCTGCCATCGATAGCGAGCGGCGAAGGCCATGGACGTGAAGGCTCCGCCTCCGAGCAGCGTTCAGTTCCTGACTGCGGTGTGGATTAAGCGCTGTCATGCCTTCGTTCCGTAGCAGGCCTGCATCAGGCCCATGGTTGATTTGACTCGTATCTCCGAGAATCCCGCGGATCGAAGCATGGATGCCATCTGACTATCGGAATAGGTCCTCAGCGAGTAAAGCCAGCCGAAGGTGATCTTACCGAGAAGGCCGTTGCCCATCGTCACCATGGAGAACCTTCCTCCCGGCTTCAACACCCTGAACACCTCCGAGAGCATTGCCCCGGGGTTCTCAACAAAGAAGAACATGTTGGCGCTCGCGCACGCGGTAAAACTGCCGGACTCCCACGGGAGTCGCTCCGCGTTGCCCTGGAGTATCTCCAGCCTGCCCTCCTCCACCGCGCGCCGGTTGTTCTCCATGGCAACCTCGACCATCTCTCTGCTGTGATCGATAGCTGCGCCTCTCTTTGCCTTTGCCATGGCCATAGTCAAAAGCGCTCCTCCTCCACAGCCGATCTCGCAATAGATGTCGTTGTCGTTCAGACGAAGGGCCTCCATGATGAGCCTGAAAGAACGTTGATGCGCCCTGGGGTTGCGGTAGCTCTTTCGTGCCCATCTTCCCTCGGGCTTACGTGCCGTTCTGTCTATAAAAGCCCTCAATAATCCTGAATCGGTCATTCCGGCATCCTCCTGACAATCTTTTTCCGAGCCCGCAGCAGAACATGTCCGGGGTCGGCAGATCGGGCATAACATTAAAATTTGTAAGAGATCCCGGCTTCCATATAGAGCCCGTTCTTCAGGTAATAGCTGTTGTCCGGCGTACCGTCGGCATTTCGGCCGGAGGAGGTATTGTAGACATAGTAGTACTCCTTGTCGAAAAGATTGGCGGCGGACAGGTAGGCCTTCCAGTTCCTCTTCTCATACGATATCTTTGCATCCACCAGATATTCCGTTTCGTTCTTATAGCGGTTCCATCCGTCGATGTAGCTGTCTGCTGCGCCCGATAGCCCAAAGTTCAATTGCAGGCCCGCTATGGGGGGGTAAAAGGTAAGCCCCAGGCGATACTTGTGTTTCGGCACGTTCGCCACGTATTTCCCGGTAATATCCATATTCCTGGCCACATCGGCCGTAGGAGTCGCTCCATACTCATATATCCGCAGAACGCCGTTATCCCACGTTGCGTCGGTAAGAGAATAGTTGAAATCGTAACCCAGCCAATTCAGGGGTCTCCCTTGCGCTTCGAACTCAAGGCCTTTGTTGGTGCTGTCTCCGACATTCTTCCAGCCCACAGATGTCCCCGTATCATCGTAGAAAGTGAGGAACCTGTCCTTGACCTTCATATAGAAGAGACTGATGCTGTAAGTGAACCATTCCTTGAAATTATGCTTGAATCCTATCTCATAGGATGTTGTTTCCTCAGGCCTTAGATCCTCGGGCCTGTTTTCTACCGCGTCTTTGGTCATTGCGGTATAGTAATAACCGGCCGTGGGGTAAAAGTAGCTCCTGCTCACGCTGAAATACAGGTTCCCGGTGGGCACGGGTCTGTACCACGGGGCAATATTCCACGCCAGCTTCCCGAAATCGGCCTTAACGCTTCTCGGTTCCTCGTTGGATACCTCGTACTCGGGCATCTCGTAGCGCAGGCCGGAATCGATGCCGAATTTCTTGTAATTGAACTTGTTGTTCAGGAACAGGGCGTGGTAGTTCTCTGTGAAATCTATGGTCGCGATCGCTTCTTTCTCACGGGCGGCGGCGCTTGGGTCAAAGGGATAAACGGTATCCTGGTCCCCTCCCCGGTAGGAGTACTCGTACCCGGCCTCGATAGTGTCTTTTATGCCCTTTCCCCAACCGAAGCTCCTCCCGCCGACCAGCTTCGCCTCGTAGATATTCTGTGTCCTTTGCCTGTCGTAATGGGACTTTTTCAATGTCGGGCTGTTGTCGTAGGTACGCAACTCGTAGCGTTCATCGTAGTCGGTAATGTTGAAAAAGATCCCCCCACGGTAAGGGGCGGCGTCATAATTCAAGGAGACCGTGCCCCCGAGAACCTCATTTTTAACGGTACTCTGTTTTTGCATGTACGCGGTTGGGCCTTGCGAGGAAGGCACCTCGGAATCTCTCCCGTATCCGGCGTCGATCTGCCATTGTTTCAGGCCTAACGCATACGCCCTCGATTCCTTGTTGTACTGCACGTCGACGCCGAGTTTGAGCGCCTTATTTATTTCATAGTCAAAGCTGGAAAGCACCGAGTGGTAGACAGGGTTCGTGTTGCGGTACCCGTCGGATTCCTTGTAGGTCTGGTTTATATAATAATTGGCCTTTCCCTTCTTCCCCGTAAGCGAAAACGACTCGGTATGGGTATTCCAACTGCCATAGGAATAACCAAGCTTCGGGCTGAAGGCCTTGTCAGCTTCATACCCTCTTTTCGTGATGATATTGATGACTCCACGGGAGGAGTCCCTTCCCGAGATATATGCGCCGGGGGTACGGATGACCTCGATCCTGTCGATGGATTCGATGGGTATGCTCCCGATTATATTCGACCCGTATATGCCCAGGTTGACCTCGCGGCCGTTGAGCAGGATATGCGGACCGGGGGCGTCAGCGCTTCTGGTCCCCCGGAAATCGTAGTAAAAGGAGTCACTAAGGCTTTGATCAGTGATTCCCGGTAAATCGCCTATGAGATCGGAGGTGGAACGATATCCCCCCTTGTCGATGTCTTCGGAGGTGAGAATCGTGACGCCCGCAGGAACATCAAGGGATATGACCTCCTCCTTGGTTGCGGTGACCACGATCTGATCCAGGCTGAAATCCTTCATTTTTGCTTTCCGAGCTTCGGCCTGTTGCGCACCGGCCGTCTGCCCGAACAATTCAGAGCCGGAAAGAAACATAAAGACAATGACTGCGGCACACCAGAGGAATGCCTTCCTGCAACCGGATATGTTTTTCATTACAGCCTCCTGTGATTCGAGCCTCCGGTTGTCCAGTCGGCTTTTTCGTTACGTGGGCTGCGGCAAGAACCGAGGTTCGAGAGACCAGTCTTCGCAGCCCTCGTAAAGCGTTCTTCGGTAACATTACCTCCCTTCATGGTTGGTTATCGGGCTTCCGACGGCTTTGACGCCGCTGTCGAGGAAGCCGCGGCCGTTACCCGTGCCTGCCTCCGACAACACGCCCCCGATGTGGATGAACAGCCATTTCTAGGATTCCGCTTCTCCTTCCACGATCCGACCCAGACGGCCCTTCAGGTCTCAAATGGTGGACTCATTCCCGTTGGCCTCCAATAACCGAATCTCTTTGCTTAGTAGAATCAAGAAACCTCCTCGGTCCCGCGTGACACGACCATGTCCTCTCTTCCGCCTATCGGCTTCTCCTTAGCCCTGTGAGCATCGGGGCGACGCGGATGACAAACCCATAAAGAAGACAGGTACGGGATGGAACTTGTTGAAGAGCCTGGCCGTAGGTGTCCTCGTCTCATACATTTGCATAGGCGGGACACTCGCTCCTGACGGCCTTGATGGCCCCGATGATTGTCCTCGCGGCCACATGGGTATCTCCTGCGAGGAAGCTTATCCGGAATGTATCCGCCCTCACCGTCCCGGCAGCAACCAGGAAGACCATGAGAAACATTAACGAAAGCGGCCTATTCAGGCACATAGATCATCCTCCCGTCTTTGAGCTGATAGGCTGTCCCGAGGCGCCTGCCCTCGCCGCTCAGATGGTTGTCGGTGACCTTGCGGGCCTTGATCTCCCTGCCTTTCTTGGTGATGATCTCGACCCGGCCGTCGGTTGTCTTCTTGGTGATGGTCATCTCCGATTTCGGGTCCATGAGGTCGAGCATGTTGTAAGCCATGAAGAGGGCGACCATCATGCTCACGATAAAGACGACGCTCGCGTCGAAGAGGTTCGCCACCCCGGCGATAGGGTCTTCGAGGGGCTCGTCGTATTTCTCGAACCGCCTGTGACGCCTAAGAAAGCTCATGATCCACCTCCTCCTCGTCCACAACCGTGAGGTGCCGCCCCTCCCGGCTCCTCAGCATAAGCTCCGTGGCGTACTCCATCTCGCGCATGTCCGCGCGGACCCACTTTTCCTTCACGAGGGACATGAGGTATGCGGCAACGCTGCATGCCAGGCCGACAACCACGGTGGTAAAGGCGGTTACCATGCTGCCCGCCATTTTCGGCAGGTTCCCCTGGGCGAGGGACGAAAGGGATATGCCCATGGGGATCAGGGTGCCCATAAGTCCGAGGGCAGGTCCCACCCGTATGGCGAAGCGGATCATGTCGAGGGATTTGACGAGCCGGAGCTCGTTCGTCTGCAGGAGCCGTTCGAGTGCGATATCCTGGTTGGCCTTCTCCCGTGGGGCGCCCATTTCCTTTTCCAGGGCCCTCCTGTACCGGCTTTGCGCGACATATCTGCCCTGCCTCCTGTCAACCCACTCCCGGATGAACATCCCCGAGTAGACGACGATCCAGAGCGTCAGGAGCACCAGCCCCGCAACAACAGGGAAGAGCATCACCGAAGAGATTATGTAAAGAAAACTTTCAAGCCCTGCAAGGATTTTCACTGCTCCATCTCCTTATCGTTGTTTTCCGGTACAATAGCCGATCAGCACCATTACCGACAGGATGCCGAGGGCCCCGAGCGTATTCTGTATATCGACAGTCTGGTGTTCTATGAGAAAAGAGGCATACATACCTTTCGCCTCCTCGATCTTTGCGGGGATCGCCAACGACAGGGCGAAGTAAAGGCCTATCACCATCATGGCGAGCCCCAGGGGTGCAACGGGCACCTCGCCTTCCCGCCTCCCCAGAAGAAAGAGGACTGCGAGCGACGCGAGAACGAACGCCCCACCCAGGCAAAGCCCCACCGCCAGCGGCGGCAGGCGGAGCGCGGCACCCACCGCGCATACGGAGAAGGCTACTGCGGCCAGGCAGACAGGGCAGGGCAGGATGAGGGGGGGGAGTGGGCACGGGCAACAGGCCGCCGCTGCCACCCTGGCCCACCTCCTTCAGGACGCGCTTTTTCCTGCCCACAACGAGCCAGAGGCCCCACAGGATCATCCCGGCAGCTATCGCGATATGCAGATAGGGGCCCTGTTGCAGCAGCAGTTCGAGTACCTTTGTTAGTTTTCCGGAAAGAAGGGCGGCCAGCGCGAAAAGCCCCAGGTATCCGGCAAGGAGCGTCACTATCCATCGCGTGCGGGGCCTTCCGATAGAGAAGCCGATGGCGAGCTTGACGGCAAAGGCCGCCAGAACGACGCCCATGCCACCCATCCACATGATACTGTTCACGTTCATCTGTTCATCTTTCGGACTGCAAACCCAGTGTCGAATTGCAGAGGATTGTCGCTTTGAAGCTTGACCGACTCCTCACGAGAGCGTCTCCGGTTGTCCGGTCGACTTTCTCAAGTTTGTAGCAACCGCTTTTGTTACGGCTTGACCTCAAACGTCAATGTTGCCTGATAGTTGTATTGATCCGCCAATTCCCCGTCCGGATAAGGGAGCTTGTGGTTGGTGAACACCATCCATGTCCCCGGCTGAAGCAGCCTTATCTCCGCTACCCCCTTGTTATAGGACGAGGCCCAGGCAGTATAGGCAAAGACGTCCGTCTTGTTGCTGAACCCCATATAGGTGGCGTAGACCATCACCGATTCGTCGAGGGGTTTTCCATTGTGGAGCACCCTGAGAGGGAGTATGTCATTGGTCCTGAGGTCACCGGGGTCCTTCAAAGGCACTATTTCGAGGCCGTGGCCCAGCACCCGAGAGTAGCTGTCTCCCCCGCTCTTGCCGCCGATATTCACCACGGCCTTGCAGAAGCTCTGGGAATAGGTCACCTTGCCTTTGATCGTTTCTCCTTTCAGTTCCTTTTTTGGCTGACGCTTATAACCTTTACTGGTGAAGGCGCCGAAATTCCCCTTGCCTTCCATGACGACGAGGTACGTGCCTTCCGTCAGGTCCTCCGTTGATTCGAACTGCACCTGGGAATACTTGTCCTTTCCCAGGACCCTCTGTTCTGCCTTCGCTTCCTGGTCCTTGGGGTTGATGAAGTACAGTTCTTCTATCCTTTCATTGTCGTAGAAGCTGTGGCCGAAGGGGTAGTTATGCCCGTAGGCGATAAAGAACCTTATGGGCGTCCGTGTCTCCGTCAGGTAGTTGTTGACATTGAGCCACGGGTGGCACGCCTGCGCCCCCTGGGTTGACAAAAACATCCCGACAACCGCCAGTAATACTGCTATCAATGCTTTTCTCATGGTACTTTTAACCTCCTGTTGTAGTAGTTAGTAGAATTCCGTACATATCTCCCGTACATTGCCGGTCGCGCCCCTCACGGTGTGTCTCTTGCCCTGCACCTCGTTCATTCGGTAATGTCCTTGCTGTCTACCTCCACCACGTGTCCGGGCCCGGCGTCGAAGACGACCTTGTAGGCGCCGGTAGCGGGCTTCTTGAACGTAAAAGTGCTGAGCTTATCCATCCTGCCCTTTGTGAGTGTTTTTCCGGCGGCGTCCCTGACCTCCATCGATACCCCCGCTGCCGACGAGCCGTCTGAAAAACCTCCTTCGCAGGTGATTGTGCCGTCGCCGCTGTCGAAGCAGGAGCACAAGGGCGTATGGGCATACACCTGGCTTGTCAGAAAAATTCCAAGAGACAGGATACCGAAGATGATCTTTTTGCGCATGGTTGTTCCTCCTCATTCATTTTCCTGCCGGTCGTTAAACCGGCTCTTTCATGGCCCCAGACTGTCCTCTCGGGTTATGCTCATGGATGTGAGGGCCGGTTGTCCGCCCCGGCTCCCCGGTTGCGTCCCGTCCCCGTTCTCCGGCCGTAACCCCTCTGTGTCCCTTTGCCTCATAAATCCGGCAAGGAGCGTCAAGACCAGGGCCAGGCCGTAGAAAAGGGCCATGGCCTGGATTCCCGAGAGCACCAGGGCTTTTCCCAGGGAAAAGACGAGCACGGCCGATGCGAAACCCAAAAGCATGGGATACCCCAGGGAAAAGAACATCCACCTGACGGACCCTGTCTGGGTTTTCACCGCAATCGCCGTAGCGATGCACGGCGGGTAGAGCACCATGAAGAGCATCAGGGCAAGGGTATGGAGCGGCGTAAGGCCCGTCCCATGGGCGGCCATGCGTGTCTCCAGGGCCTCCCTGCTTTCACCCTGCTCATAGATGGCCCCAAGGGTGGCCACGCTGCTCTCCTTGGCGGCCAGGGCGCTCAAAAGCGCCACATTGATACGCCAGTCAAAGCCCGCCCAAGTGGTGACGGGCTCCAGTCTCTTGCCGAGCCGGCCGAGCATGCTGCGCTCCAGGCGCTCTTTTCTCATATCGATAAGGAGCCTCTCCCTGCCCCGGACCAAAGTCCTGAGGGCCCGGTTGACCCTTGCCGCCTCAGGGTTGCCGCCGGGTTGCACAATAGCGAAGAAAACGGGATTCCGCTCCTTGAACCGCCTGTTCACGGATGCTGCTGCCCCTTCTCCCCCGGCCGCCATCCTCGCCTTTTTATACGCATCCCCGTAAAGGATGAGGGGCATAAGGTCGTTATCCTGTATGGTGTCGCGGTAAGGGGTTTCTCCTGCCGCCCTGAAAAAGTCCTCCGTGAGCCGGTTTCTTTCATCCTCGTAAAGGGCCATCTTGCCGGTGTCCAGACCGGGAAACTGCAGGAGGACAAAGATGACCGCCGCCACAGCCGCCACAATGGTCGTGATCTTTTTCAGGTAGAGCCAGAGCCTTTCCATGGCCTTGCCCAATACGCCCCTGATCGTCGGCAGGTGGTACGCCGGCATCTCCATGACGAAGGGCGCGGTTTCCTTGCTCCTCAGGACGGTCATGGCCAGCACCTTCGCCACGGGGAGGACGATGAGGAGGCTCACGGTGGAGATAAAGAACATGGCAAACCCCTTGTGCCCGGCAAAGTACGCGTTGATGAGGAGGATATAAAGGGGCACCTTCGCCAGGCAGTTGAGCATGGGTATGGTCAGGATTGTGGCCAGGCGGGACCGTTCGTCGGGGATGCCCTTGCAGGCCATCACTGCGGGCACCGCGCACCCTCCGACGTAGATCCCGCCCAGCACCATCGGAGGATGGATTGTCCATGGAGTCCGAAACGGTGGAGGATGCGGTCCATGATAAAGGCCATGCGGGGCATGTAGCCGCTATCCTCCAGAATGGCGATGAGGGCAAAAAGGATGAAGAATATGGGGATGTAATTCAAAAGCGCGTTGATGCTGTCCGTGAACCAGAGGAAGAAGGACCGGGTCAGGGGGATCTCGGTGAATCCCGGCGCCGGGGTAACGGTCTCCACCAGACCGCGGAGCGTTGCCAGGAGAGGCCACGTATAAGCGGTGAGCTTATAGCCCTGGACGATTGAAAGGTAGTAGAGCAGGTACATCACCGCGATAAGCATGGCCGGTCCCGCAAAACGGTTGCAGACGACCCCGTCGATCCGGTCGGACAGGGGGCGCCGGGCGGGTGATGCAGGAAGCGGCCATAGCATTGGCGATACCGTGTCTGCTTCGGGCGATATGTACTTCCGGCGCTTCCTTCGATTGTTCTTCGAAGGCTTTCCGGTTGTCCCGGGCTGATCCGATCACATGATCGGCATCGCTGCGGTTCTTCCGGATCAGCTCCTCTGCCCCGTCATCACCCTCCATGAGCTTCGCGGCCGTCCAGCGCAGGGGATGCGCGCCGTCGGCCGTGGCGCCCGAGGAAAGTCTTCTTTCCATATCCCGGAGGAAAGGCTCCATACGGCCGTAGTCAAGGCTCAGCGGCTCGACCTTTACGGGCGAGTCGAGTTGGGCGGAGATGGCCCGCAGGAGGGCTTTCTTGCTGTGGCCCTTCTTCATGGATGTGGCAACCACGGGAACCCCGAGCAGGCGTTCGAGGGCGGCAACGTCGATCTCGAGACCCCGCTTCCGCGCTATGTCCATCATGTTCAGGTTGACCACAAGGGGGATCCCCATTTCCCGCAGTTGGAGGGTGAGGACGAGGCCCTGTCCCAGGGCGGAGGCGTCCACTATGTTCAACACGAGGGAGGGGGTTTCGTGGATCAGGAAACTGCCTGTTATCCGCTCTTCAAGGGAGAGGGACGCGAGGGTGTATGTCCCCGGCAGGTCCACTATCTCCAACCTGTGGCCCCCCGTTTTGAACCACCCGCTCATCCTGTCCACGGTGACCCCCGGCCAGTTGGCCACACGCTGGTGCGCCCCCGTGAGGGCGTTGAACACCGTTGACTTGCCGCAGTTGGGCTGCCCCACCAGGGCCAGGAGAAATTCGCCCTCTTTCTTCACGCGGGGTCGACCTCTATGAATCTCGCCTCAGTGCGCCTGAGGCTCAAGAATACGCTGTTTATTTCAACCTCCATGGGGTCCTGAAGCGGCGCGTTGCGGACCACCCGCATGCTCAACCCCGGATATATGCCCATGGCGAGTAAACGCCTGCCGAGCTTATCCCGGGACAAAAGCCTTTTGATGCGGCACTCGCTTCCGGGCTTCAGTTGATCGAGGGTCATATCTCTTCTCTGCTCCTTGCCGTACTTTCCGTTCTTCCCTGATACAGTTCCAAAAAAGCCTTGAAGACGAGGCGCACACCAAATCAACCTGCTGACGTGACAGACTTGTGTGTCCTTTTGTCGCACATGATTTCGTTCCTTCTTTCTTTGTAAACACTTCACAGGGCGTTGCCGGTTCCCGCTTTCTTAACGGCGGCCTCCATAAAAGAGCCGACCGGACAACCGCAGTCTGCCCATGACGGATTTCCTCCGTGCGGGCGCCTCCGGTTGTCCGGTCGGCTTCAATCGCATGCGCCGCCCTAAGCGGCGAGGCATCGGGCTAATCGCGAAATCTCGTCTTTTCTCTCTTCTCGACCTGCACGATCTTTGAGTCGTGAATGGTGATCACGATCTCGCCGTAGCTTACTTGCTGGATGATCTGCATTAGCTTTTCCATGACCCCCGGTAGTACTTCTGTTGCAGTGCCTCTGCAACCCACAGCCCGCTTCTCAGTGGTCTTCTTGCCCTTGTGCTGCATAGACGTCACCCGATCCGGTACTCTATTGGGATGACGATCTCCGCCCTCACCGGAGGCTTCGGAAAAGGCTGCAACCCCTTGATGGTGTTCAGAGCGTTCTCATCAAGAATCCTGTGGCCCGAGCTTTTCACGATCCTGACGCTCTCCACGCTGCCTCCTTCGCAGATCACAAAGGAGACGGTAAGATTACCCTTCCATCCCATCCTGCGTGCAACGGCCGGATAGGTGAGGTTCTTGAGTATCAACTCCCGGATGAAGGCGAAATGTTCCTTGAGATAGGCCGCCTTTCCGGCGTCGCCCGCATTTCCCGACCCCAATCCCCGGCCTTCTCCTGTGCCGCCTGTTCCGAAGCCGGCCACCGCGGTTCCGGAACCGCCTGCCGCCGAACCTTCCTCCCGGCCGTCGCTGCCGGAACCGCCGCCAACCTCCGTGGCGCCAAAGAAGGACTGTGCGGACAGGACCGCATCGGAAGGCACCTCCGCCATGTCGTTCGCTGCCGGTCCTGCAGTGTGCTCCACAGTCTCCTCTGCAACTTGCGGTGCTTTCTCCGCCACCGCCTCGTGCAGGCCGCTTCTTGACGGCGAAGGTGACGCAACACGGTCCGTTGCCGGCTTGTTCCGCGGAGCCTTCGCTGCTCTTTCAGCGGCGCGCCTGGAGACCCGGGGCCCGCTTTCTCTGCCGTCTCCACCCACAAAGAGCTGCTGCCCGTCAAGGACAACCGTCACCAATTCCCTGTGGATGCCGCCCGTATGGCCGGCAATGACAACGCACAACAGGACTAATGTCGCATGGATGACGACTGACGTGCCGAATCCGACAACCTCTGCCCTGCTCATCGCTCTCCCTTTTATTCAGGCCTTCGTTCCGTCTGTAAAGCAACCTTCCTGAACCCCCGGCCCGAGAGGACGTCGAGGACATCCACGCAGGTCTGCACCGCAAGATGCCGGTCTGCCTTTACAAGGACGGGCGTCTCTCTTCCGAGTGAATCGATCTTCGCCCCGAGACCCGCAAGGGTGGTCGGGACCGACTCAAGATAGACGATGCCTCTGCCGTCGATCGCTATCGTCACGGTCTTGAGCAGTTGCTTCTCATCACGGGAAGCCTTCGGCACGTCAATGGGAATCAGACCGCTTGCGATAAACGTGGAGGTCATGAGGACGATCGTGAGAAGGACCATCATCACGTCCACCAGGGGAATCACGTTCATGTAATCAAAGCCCTTTTCTTCCATTGGCGATCTCCCATTTCAGCATGAGCTCCTTTGCCGATCTCAGAAGAAGGTTGTAGAGGACCACCGCGGGGATGGCCACCAGCAGCCCGATAGCCGTCGCCTTGAGGGCAAGGGCCAGGCCGGACATGATGTGCCCCGGGTCCGTGATGCCATGCCGGCCTATGGAGGCAAAGGTAAGCATGATGCCCAGCACCGTACCGAGAAGTCCTACGTAGGGGGCATTGCTGCCGACCGTTGCGATCAGGTGGAGCCTTCTCGTGAGGTAGAGTTCCAGTTCCTTTTTATCGGCATAGGAGTCGAACCGTATCTTTCTGAAGCACCAGGCCCTTTCTATGGCCACGGCGATGGCCGCTATGCTCATGACTATAAGGATTCCTATGATGCCGTAATCGATTACCGCATGAAGCCATTCCACGTTGACACCTCTCTGTCATCACTTTGCAAGTGAAGCGATTATGCGAGGCTTGCCCAGGAATGTTTGTATCCCGGGGGTGTGTGGAAGCGGGAATACACAAACTGTTCCTTCTGTTTTTCCGTGTATTCGCTCACTTGCTCATCGTTTCCTTCCACTTTTACAGCTATGCGTCATCGCAGCGGACAAGCGGCCCGTTCTGGGGGGAGTGGAGGAAAGACCGGCCGTAGTCCCGATGTCAAAATTGCACCTCTCTGAGAATTAACGCCCACCAGGGCGAAGGCCGGGACAGTCTGGGCGGTGGGGTCCGCATTTCGCCCTAGCCCGATGTCACCGACCACGCTTAAGCCCTTCATCACCATGTACGTGGCCGCAGTGATGCCGAAAAGAGGGCCTTTCGTTCATCCACCTTGTTCTCGTTCCGGCAATAGCCGTCACTGAAGTGAAACGCGAACGGCCCCAGTTGTTTACTTGCGACAAAGGTGAACCCACTGGTTACCCGACCCCTTCCGAAGCTCTTTTTATGGTCACCCACAGGGAACGTAATGCCCGGCTTGAGGGCCAGTCCAAAACTGTTCTTTTCGGAGAACGCCATTTTACCTCAAGAGATATGTCGGAAATATCATCATCCTCAAAAAGGCGTCTCCGCACACGATCACTTTTCTGTTCATCGCCTGTCTCTACTCCAAATTGTTATCGCTAATGCGAACGCATTTGCAATAATATCTCCGAAGGCATCGCCTGTCAAGCATATTTCGAAAAGAGTCTTGAAAGGGGGCGAAACCATCCAGTGCTTACATGTTTCCTTTTCGATGTATAAGGAGAACTCCATCCAGGAACGGTTCGAGTCGACTCACGCCATGGAGGAAAGTCGGCCGCTGGCTGACGAACCGCCGGTATACCGGTTTCAACTCGAGGAAATAGGGTGCATTTCTCTCCGGGAGCGTCAGGTCGAGTTTGTAGGCAAGTGACTCTTCAGGCAGGTCTATTTCAACCCGGTGGTTCGCCGCCATCATCTCAAGGGCAAGCCCGGCAAAAAGAAGCCTTCTGAGCAGTTCAAGCATAGGGCATAGCTCCTTCTCCTATGACAGCGGCGTCAGGCGCGTTCAGACCCGTCCGTATCATGGGGTTTGCCGGTGCCATCCGTAGCGGTCCTGTCCGGCGGTGCGGCCTGGCGCTTCCTTCGGGAGCGCAGCTTCACGAAGACAACGCTGAACAGGATGCAGACGCAGACGAAGATACCGACCCGTTGCTGCCCTGGAGTCATGGCACCTTTCTTCACGAACGTGAAGACCTCTACGGGCGGGGCGCCCGGTTTGGGCACATGCTCCCAGGTCCCGCCGGCGTTGCGCCGGATAGTCATGCTCCCGGGAAAAGAGCGGTTTTCCTTTTTGTCCAGCACCACGAAGTCAATCTGGGCATGATTGCCCTCCTGCTTCAGAGAGACAAAGTCCCGGACGTAAAAACGGTGGTTGTTGTCGCCGCCGGCGTCCGCATAGAAATGACGGAGTACGTAGGATTCCACAAAATAAGCTACGTCATTGATTGTAATGGTCGATTTGGTAAGAGGCGCCTTGACCCGCCCTTTGGTGCTGTGGGCGAAGACCGTTCCGGTGCAGAGGGCGAGCAGGCAGAGCAGGGCTGCAAACGTTGTCAGGGTGCGCATCAGATACCTCCCGTTGAGGCCGGCGCGGTGTTGCCGAAGCGCTTCAGTGCCGGCTCATGCTCGCGGACATCGAATTCCTTCCGGAGGCGATCATAGGTCTTCTTCCACTCGTCGCGATATCGGGAGTAGAGCACGTCATTACGCACGTACTGGGCCTTTTCTTCATAGCTGTACTGGTGCGGCTCGGTTTTTTGCTGGAGCTGGACCAGGTAAAAACTATCCTTGATCCGTTTCACCCCGGATACCTGCTTGGGGGACATTTTCGCCACGTCATCGCGCAACTCGGGCGGCAGCCGGTCCAGAGGGAAACGACCCATATAGCCCCCGGCTTCTTTTGTTCGCTCATCGGTGGAATAGCGCTCCGCGGCGGCGGCAAAGGACAGCTCACCGTTGGAGATACGCTGCCGCAGTCTCTCCAGGGCCGCTCCGTCCCCGGATTTGATGACGCTGATTCCATACGAGGCGGGCGTCTGGTAGCTGGCTTTGTTCTTTTCGTAATACGCACGCACCTCTTCTTCGCCCAAGTCTTTACGGTCGATGTTCGGCACCAGCTTCTCCTGCATTACCTTGAGAAACAGTTCGGAGATGAAGCCGTGGATCTCCACCCGCAGCCGGGGGTCCTGGTGCAGTTTCTCCTTGAGACCCTTGGCGATGATCATCTCCATGTTGATGGCGTGCTCCTTGACAAACTCGGGTGTCAGCCGCTCCGGAGCATCCCGGAACATACTTTTCCGGCTGAGCAGCTTCCGGTGCGCTTCCAGGTCTTCAACCGTCAGGTTACCCCCCTTGTAGCTGACCGCAACGTTGTCCCCGGCCCTGTCGCCGCAGCCGACTGCCGAGGCGGCCAGCATCACGACGATCAACACTCCTTTCACCATGCGCCCTACCTGAATCATAAATCGTGTCCTCCTTTGCTCTGTTGGTTTGTCCATCCGGAACCGGTGCAGTCTATTTGCCCGCTGCAGCATAGAGGGCGAGCATGCCGGAAATCAGGCCCCAGGCCACGTACCCGACCACCGTACCGAGGGTCATGATCAGCACCGGCTCGATAACGGCGGTCATCCGGGCAATCCGGTCCTTGAGTATTTTGTCGCAGATATCGCCGATCGCCTGCCAGGCCTCATCCAGCAGGCCCGAGTGTTCGCCGACCGTGACGAGCGCCCTCGTCAGGGGTGGGAAGAACCGGTCATGGGCCATGGCGGCCGACAGGGGCACCCCGCCGACGACCTGTTCCGTTACCTCAGCCATCTGCCGCCTCACTGCCTCGTTTGTGATGGTGTCGGCGGTCGCCTTGAGGGCATCCACCAGGGTAATACCGCTTTGGAGCAGCGAACTGAGGGTATTGGCGAACTGCACCACGACGCCATACCGGAGCACCTGCCCGATCATGGGCAGCTTTATCTTGTGCCGGTCGAAGAACTGTCGAAAATCGGGCAGCATCATAAGCAGGAAAAACCCTGCAATAATGGCCACGGCGGCTATCGCCATAGTTCCGCCATGTCTCTTGAGCAAGTCGGCCACATCAAGGAGAAGCTGGGTATTGGCCGGCAGCTTCCGTCCGCTGAGGAGGGTCGCAAACTTGGGAATGACGAAGGTGACGAGAAAAATCACCACGCCAATGGTCACCACCACCACCACCGACGGATAGATCATACTGGTGATCATCTTCGCCCGTAGGGCGGACCGGCTTTCCAGAAAGTCTGCAATGCGCTCCAGGATGATGTCCAGCATGCCGCCCAACTCCCCGGCCCGTACCATCTTGACGATCATCTCTCCGAAAACCCGCCGATGGGGTTCCATGGCCTGGCTGAGAGGCATGCCCCCCTCAATGCGGAGCTTCACATTGGTCAGTATCTTCCGGAAACGACTGTTTTCGGTTTGATCACAGAGAATACCGATGCCTTCCGAAATGGGGAGGTTGGACTTGACCAAGGCCGCAAACATGCGGAAAAAGAGCGCCACCTCCTTGGCCCTGATAGGCAGTAGCCAGGCGAGGGCGTCGCCGGAAGAGGCAATCGCCTCCGTCTCGTCTATTTCCGTAACGATCAGCCCCCGGGCCCTGAGCCGGTCCACGGCGGCAGAGATCTCGGCGGCTTCTATGGTGTCCTTGACGCGCTCACCGGCGCTGTCGATGGCGCGATAGCGAAAGTTGGGCATGGTTACTCCAGGGTGACTCGCATAATCTCTTCCGGCGTGGTCACACCGGCGCGTACCTTGGCAATGCCGTCCTGGCGGAGGGTGCGGAAGTGTTTGCCCTCGATGGCCCGCTGCTTTATCTCCGCAAAGGTGGCGCGGGCCATGATCATCCGCCTGAGTTCGTCATCCACGGGCAGAAATTCAAAAATCCCCGTGCGGCCCCGGTAGCCCAGGTGGCAATGCTCGCAGCCTGCGCCTCGGCAAACGGCAAAGGGGGTTTCCTCGAGCCCGAGCATTGCCGCTTCAGCCTCGGTCATGGTTGACCACTCGCCGCACTGGCTGCAGACGGTGCGCACCAGACGCTGGGCCAGCACCGCCCGCACGGAAGCGGAGACCAGAAAGGGTTCGCCCCCCATATCCATCATGCGGCTGAAGGCACTGGGAGCATCGTTGGTGTGCAGGGTGGCCAGCACCAGGTGCCCGGTAATTGCCGCCCGCAGGGCTATTGTCAGGGTTTCACTGTCGCGGATCTCACCGACCATTATCACATCCGGGTCCTGGCGGAGGATGGCCCGCAGCGAACCGGCAAAGGTAACCCTTTCCCCCACGTCCACCTGGGTCTGGTTGACGCCGCGCAGGGTAAGTTCCACCGGATCTTCGATGGTGGTGATATTGATAGTCTCGCTACGCAGAAGCTGCAAGCCGCCATAGAGGGTTGTGGACTTGCCGGAACCGGTCGGTCCGGTAACCAGCAGGATGCCATGCGCCAGGCGCAGGTGCGCCTTGAAAGAGGCAAGGTCGTCCTCGCCCATACCCAGGGCATTCAGGTCGATGTGTTCGTCGTAAGGCGGGAGGATTCGCAGAACCGCCTTTTCGCCGTTCACCACTGGCAGGACACTGGCCCGTACATTGACGCCGTCCATCTGCACATCGAGCGCCTGGGGTTCGAAATAGAAAGAACCGTCCTGGGGCTTGCGCCGCTCGGCGATATTCATGCCGGCGAGCACCTTGATGCGCGAGACTAGTTTGGCGGCCAGTTCAAAGGGGAGCTGCTCCGTCTGGTGGAGCATGCCGTCAACACGCAACCGGACGATGAGCTCGGATTTTTCCGGCTCCACGTGGATATCGGAAGCGCCCATGTTGACGGCGCGCACCATGAGCTTCTCCAGCAATTCGACGATGAAACCAACGTCTTCGTTGCCCACCGGACCGGCCATTCTGATGGTGGTGTCAAATTGACTGCTGAAAAAGAGATGCTGCATCTTCTTCAACTGCCGGGGTGAGGTCATCACCAGCCGCACCTGACGCTTGCAAAGGCGGGAAATAGTCTGGAGCATGGACTGGGGCAGGGGAACAGAGCAGGCCAGCAGCAGTTCGCCGTGCTCGCCGGTCGCCACGGGCAGGACATTGAACTTGAGGGCAAGCTTCATGGGTATGGCGTTGACCATACCCTTCTCAATACCCTCCAGTCCCCCCTTGTAGAGGGGGATGCCGTGAAACTCGGCCAGAAGGGCCGTCAGGTCCTCCTCACCCAGCAATCCCTCCCGCACGGCAATCATGCCGATCTTGTCCCGGACCAGCCGTTGGGTCGTCAGGAGCCGCGACAGTTGCTCGCGGGTGATCACGCCCCGCTCCACCAGAAACTCACCGAAATGGGCCGCCGGCTTCAGCATACCCTGACTCCCTTCGCGGCCGCACGGCGACTGTCGAGGCGACGTTTGAGAAAGCTTTCGTCGCGGGCGGCGGCCAGTCCCGTCTCCAGGGAGATCTTGCCCTCTTCGATAAGGCGGATCAGGCACTGTTCCATAGTCTGCATGCCTTGCTGCACACCCGTTTCGATGGCCGAATAGATCATATCATCCTTGCCCTGGCGGATCAGATTGGCAATGCCGGGCGTGGAGATCATCAGTTCCACGGCCGGCACCCGCCCCGTATCGGCCGCGTTAGGCAGCAGGCGCTGGGAGACAACAGCCTTCAGCGTCGCCGACAATTGCTGCCGGATCTGTGTCTGCTCTCCGGCCGGAAAAGCGCCCACCATGCGGTTGATGGTGGAGATGCAGTCACGGGAGTGGAGGGTGGAGAATACCAGGTGGCCCGTCTCTGCCGCCATGATGGCGGTGCGCATGGTGTCCAGGTCCCGCATCTCGCCCACGAGGATGACGTCGGGATCGGCACGGAGGGCGTCGCGCAGGGCATCGGGAAAGGAAAGCACATCAGAGTGCAGCTCCCGTTGGTGAATGACGCTCAAGTTGTTCTGGTGCACGTATTCGATGGGGTCCTCAATGGTGATGATGTTCTGACGGCTGCTGCCGTTGATGCTGTCCAGGATGGTCGCCAGGGTGGTGGTCTTGCCCGAACCGGTCACACCGGTGAGAAGGACCAGGCCGTCCCTGAGATGGGAAAGGGTGCCGATGGTTTCCGGTAGCCCGAGACTTTGCAGGGTGGGGATGCCGTCGGCCAGGAGACGGACGGCAAGGCTCAGGGCGCCCCGCTGGTAGAAAGCAGCCAGCCGGAAGCGCCCCACGTCAGGTACGCTTAGGGCGAAGTCTACGGAACGTTTAGAGGCCAGCACCTCCCGGTGGCGGGGCATGAGGATCTCATCGAGCAGTTTTTCGATGTCTTCCGGCTGGTAGGCATCGCAATTCATGGAATGCAGTTGACCCTTGATGCGGAATACCGGCGGCATGAACGCTGTCAGGTGCAGGTCGGAGGCCTTACGCATCAGGGTCTCCCGGAACAGGTCCTTCATATCGCGGGGGCGCGCCTCGGACAGGGTGTTCGCTTCGCGGTGGCTCATGGCTGCACCTCCCTCACCTCCGGGATAATGTTCTGGCTGCCCTTAGTGATATGATCGTGGGAACTCTTCCGACTAAGGAACTGGTCGGACGTGCGGCCTGCCATGGCCGGGTGGGCAATAACATGGGGCGTGAGTACGATGACCGTCTCGATCTTTTGTTTAACGTTGTCCACATCCCGGAACAGCACACCCATATAGGGTATATCACCCAAAAGCGGCACTTTCTTCGTGTTCCTTTCCACGCTTTCCTTGATGATGCCGCCGATGGCGATGGATTGCCCCGATCTGGCGGAAAGGACGGATTTGAGATTGGTCTTGTTGACGCCGTCCAGGGCGTAGGTGATCACCTCGCCGGTCACGTTGTTCACTACCTGTGTGGTGCTGAAGTTGAGGATGGCGCTGGAGATCTCCGCATCGATCTCCAGGGTTACCGTACCATCGTCATTAATGAAGGGCGTCAGTTCCACGTCCGTGCCCAACTCCTCCCGTTTGATCTGCACTTCAAAGGTATTGATGGTATTGTTGGCGTCCTCACCGATGGTGATCGTCTTTGAGGTTACCTGATCCCGCAGGGGGGTTTCCTCCCCCACAAAAAACTCTACCTTACTGTTGTTGGCCGCCATGAGGAATGGTGTGGAAAAGACCTGAACTCTGCCCTTTGATTCAAAGAAGGCAATGCGTAAATCCAGCTTTTCGCTGTCGAAAACGAAATTGAAGGCCGTGGACCCGCTGACACTCGCTCCACCCAGAGCAAGGCCGGTGGCGTAGTTCCCCAGGGAGCCGGCCGAGCCCGTGTCCGCATAATCGAAACGGAAGAAGCTCTGGAAGCCGTCATCCAGGTTCAGTTGCAGAATCTTGATCTCCAGCAGCACCTGGCTGGTGGGTGTGTCGAGATTTTCGATAATCCGTCCCATTTCATTGAGCAGGGTGCTGTCCAGGGACCGGGCGATAATACTGTTGTTCCGCTTGAATACGGTCAGCATGGCCAAAAGCGGCCGGGTCGTCTGAGTGCCTGCCGCCTTGGCGTCGGCCCCTGTCCGGCCTGCGGCGGTTTGCTCCACGCCGATTTTCTCCAACTGGGCAGGGGAGAGGCCAAGGGTATCGCTGACTCGTCCGGTGGTACTCGCAGTCGAGGTCAAGCCGGTGGATGTCGTAGAGGAAGGGTCCAGGTGGCCGTAGACCTTTTCGTCGTCAATGACCGTGAGACGCACCTCGTCGCCCATGATCGCCTTAATGACTTTGGCCATGTCCAGGGCATTGGAATAACGCACGTAAAAGGCCCGTGTCTGATCGCTCTGCCGCGCCTCCAGGTCGCGCACATACTCCTCACGGGTCATCAGGGTGATGATGCCTTTCCCCTCCCGGAACCACAGGTCGTTCAGGCGGCAGAGGGCCTCCAGGGCATCCCGGACCCGTACGTCCTTCAGATAGATGCTGACCCTCCGGTCTGCCACTGCGCCGCTGGCCACCACGTTAAAGCCGCTCAACTCGGTCAGCAGCTCCGTCACGACCCGCACCTGGGCGTCGCGAAGCGCGAAGGAACGCAGCACCAGATCGAGCCCGAGCCTGGTCGCCTGGTCGTTGGCGGCCAGGAGACGGCGAGCCTCGTCGGGCCCGGCCACAGGCGTACCTTTGATGATGCGCACCTTGGCCGGCTGTTCCTCCAGATCGCGCTGCGTCGGCATGGGAACTCCTGTAACTTCGGGCTTGCGCACGCCGTAGTTTGGGTCTGACTTGCGCAGTTCTTCCCGGAGGCCGGCGCAGGCCTGGAGCGCCAGGACCAGCGTCGCCAAAAGCACAATCCTTACAATCTTCATTGAATGAGCACCTCGTAGGCTTTGCCGTCCCTCCCCGTGAATACGGCGCTCTTCTCCTTGATGGCCGTCACGGTGAACTCGTAGACCACATCCTCGAGGTCCAGGCTGATGCGGTTGCCGACCCGGAACACTTTAGGGTTTTCGTCTTCGCCCACCTGGAGAATGATACCGCTGTAGCGGTCCGTGCAGATCACCCCTTTCAAATGGAGCATCTGGATGGCGCCGACGATGTTGCGGGGAACGGTGAAGGGGTTGCGGGCCAGGGTCTCGGCGGCATGGGAAGACGGGCACGGCGCAACCGGCACCGTAGCGGCGACCAGGATAACCATACCGGCAAGGACCGGCAATCCGATGTAGTGTTTCATATGAACAACTCCATGGTAATGCGCAGGGTTTGTTTTTCGGACTGTTGCAGCGGGATGGCCCGTAGTTGCCGTGCCGCCCCGCCGGGGGATCCGGGCTTTATTTCGGACTGTTGCAGCGAAATGGCGCCCAGTTTCACGGGGTCCGGCATGGCGGCCAGACGGTCCAAAAACTGCAGATAGCGGAAATAGCCGCCCGACAGGGTCAGTTCGTAGCGGTTCCATTCGAGCAGCCCGTCACTGGCCTTCCCCTTGGGCGTCAGGGAAAGCACGGTCAGGCCGCTGGCGGCCAGATGGCGGCTGACCCGGCTGAGCATCTCGCTGAGCTGCCGCTCGTCGCCCGTGCTTACGGCAATGTGTTTCATCTGATCCTTGAGACCCGCCAGTTCCTTTTTCTTGTTCTCCAGGGTGCGCCGGAGGGAGACGGCGGAGGGCACGGCATTCAGGGCATTTACCTCGCCGATCACCTTGTTGAGCTGGGCCACCGTGGCCTTGAACTTCTTCTCCTGGGGTTCGTAGAACCGCTTCATGTACAGGAAGCAGCAGGCGATGATGACCGCCGCGACGACACCCAGCTTTTCAAAACGGGACAGTTTTCTCATAGGGATTGGCTCACCGGTTTGACGACAATCTCAAAGGAGAGGAATGCCTTGTCCTTCTCCCCCTGCTCGGCCTTGACCAGCCGGGCGGATTGACACCACCTCTGCCGCTGCAGCGCCGTCATGAATCGACCCAGGGTCCCCTGGCCCTCCGCGACACCCTTCACCCTGTAAGTGCCTGCCTTGACGGCATCCTGCCCGGTTGCTTCCACGGCCGCCCGGTCGATGATCGTCAGGATAATGCGATCGGAGACACAGGCGCCCATGCCGCGGATCTGCGTGATAATGCCGCGCAGCTCGATGTCGGCCCGGCCGTTGATATAGTCCAGCTTTTTCTTGACAACAGTAATCTCCGCCGTGGTGTCGGCATCCTCCTTGAGGAGCTTCTCGTACTCCGCGATCTTACCTTTGCGCTCGATCACCTCCTGCTGAAGCTGAGTAATACGCTTTTTGTAGGTAGACTCCCTGTAATGCATGTAGCCGTAGTGGCCGACCAGAAAAAGCAGCGTCACTGCGGTCACGGCAACAGGAAAGAGGTACGCGCTCTTTTTCAGTCGCTGGGCCACGGGCACGCTGTCCTCAATGCCCAGTTCGCGGCCCCGCTTGTCGAGCAGTTCCCGGACTGCCGCGCCCACCACGGTGCCGTAGACGGCATGCTCCCCCTCGACACGGGAATCGGTGATCCCGGCTGAACGGGACAATGCCAGAACGCGGGCGCCGCTGGCGCAAAAACCGGCAATATAGGACACGACCCGTTCGCTGGCGGCGCCTACGCCGGATAGGATCAACGGTTCCGGAGAAGGCACCTGTCGGGCCATGAACCGCAGGGAATCCTCCAGTTCACGGGAAATCACCTCCCCGTCGAGATGGGCCAGGATAGACTCCATGCTCAGGGCCAGGGTGTTGATGGTTTCCGGGGTCCGGCCCCGGACAATGGCAAAGTTGGAGTAGTCGCTGCCCACCTCCAGAATGGCCCGGGGCGTCTCCAGCCGATCCATAAGCAGGGGCATGTAGAAGGTCACATCGGGAGGGTAGATACGGCGCAGGGCAAAACCGGCCACCCGGAACCGCTCCTTTACCGCCCGGTACACATTGCGCTCCAGGGCGGTGACGGTTATGGCCACCTGGTCGAGGTCCTCGTAAACGACTTCCCCTGGGCGGTTATCTCGGGTCGTGGCCGGTTGTACACCAACGAGGGCATTGACGCCGGTAATGCCCGTATAGGGCTCCACCTCCCAGCGCACCGCTTCCCTGAGCCGGTCGCCTTTGAGGGAGGCGACCTTGCTACGGTCCATATGCAGTTCGAAAGCCCGCGCCATGGCTGTGACGAATACCGCCGGGCCGCCGGGGCAGCGCAGGCGCTCGGCCAGGGACTTCACCTCCTCCACGGAGGGCAGGTCGCCCCCGGGGTCCGTCTTCTTCATGGCCGCGAAGTCGATGATCTCCAGGGAACGGGCAGAATTCCGCACCCGTGCGGCCCGCACCTCGTTCCCTACCACCTCCACGGCCAGCAGGTCTTTTGCCATCAGCTTCTGCAACACGTCTCCTCCAATAGGACCCATCAGGGCACGGGCCGGAAATCGCCCGTGGAGAGCCGCAGGCTGCTGGTGTGGCCGCTGCCGGCCAGGGCCATTACATTGAATATCCAGGGGTAATACATCTCGCCCGTATCAATAGTGTTATTGCCGTCCGTGTCGTTCCAGAAGACCAGGTAACGGGCGCCGCTGGGGACCGACTGGGCGGTGGTGTCGTCGAAGACGAAGGCGGGGATGCCGTTGCCCACGGCCCAGTCGTCGGCAGTGCCGTCAGAATCCTCGTCGGTGAGGGTTGTGGCGGCCAACAGGTCGACGCCGGACACGAATGCGCCGTCGGCGCGGAAGAATCCGGCTTTGGTGGTCCCTGCCGTGGCGTTGAGGACCACGAAACGGTCCAGGCGGAGATAACCGGGCGTCCGTTCGTATTTCCTGACGGTCAGGTGGATGTTGTCCAGGTTGACCGCCAGGCTCGGGTTGTAGGCCGTGACATCGACGGCCTCCGCGAAGTCGACCGGCTCGGTCTGACCGGCGTTCGTCGTTCCAAAGGCGAACATACCGTCCCGGCCTCGGGACAGGACCATCAGGGCGTCATTGGCCGTGTCGTGAAAGAAGAGCAGTTCCCGGCCCCAGGCGTCCCGCACCACTTCGGTCTCGCCGGCGCCGATGGGGGGCGTCAGATAGGCACGGCGCCAGCCGAGGCCCCAGCGGGAGGCGCTCAGATCGTCGGCCGTGTCGGCGCTGTTGGGCCTGGCTGTCCAGAGGCCCCGGGGCTGTCCTTTGGTATAGGCGGCGCTGCTTTCATCCTCATCATCCCAGCTTGAACTTGCGCCCTCCCAGCAGAACAGCTTCGGCCAGGCAAGGAGGTCACCACTGTACCCCGTGTTGAGCCCTGCCGGGCCTTCCCCGAGGAGTGCGCGCCGGACACGGTCCAGGACGCTGCGGGTTGCGGCCTCTTTATCTTGCTCCCACAGGGTGAAGACTGTCTGCCAGTCCCTGGAATAGAGCTTCATGACCAAGTTATCCCGATTGTGCTGGTCCTGCTCATCATAGGTATTGCCCATGGTATCGTTCAGGTCGACCGACCAGGAATGGCCGGAGCAGGTTCCTTTGGCGGGGTAGCGTCCCTTTCCGTCGGGTCCCTCGGAGACGATCCAGAAGATGGTTTCGCCGGGGTTGTGCGGGTCTGCGGTGATGAAAAAGCGGAAGGGTCGTCCCCAGCCGTCCGCAAGGCGGCCGTCGCTCTGGAGCTTGCGGAATTGCTCCTTGTCGTCATACATCTCGCCCAACTTCCCTGTGCTGGGGGCATAGTCGCCATCTTCCCATGTCTCAGAACCGCTGTGAGGACCGGAGGCGTGCCAGGTGGGTTCCAGGGCGGCGTACTCGTAGTCGCCCTCTGCCAGGTGGCCGCTGTCCGAGGTATTTTTTTCCAGGGGCGGGTTGAGGTAGGGTCCCTTCCATCCTGTTCCCAGATCCATGCCGGGCGCGGGATGACCGGTCAGGTCAAAGGGGAGATCCTCGGGATAGCGGGTCCAGAGCCCCCGGGGCTGCCCCTCATTCTCCGTCTCCAGGCCGCCGATATGGTCGGCGCCGGACGGGTCGTCGTAGAGCCGCCGGTAGGGGAGGAGCCATTTCCAGCGCTTTCCTTCAAAGGCACCTGACGGCCGGTGGTACACGTAGGCCGGGTTGAGCAGATAATCGGGGCCCTGTCCGAGTCCGGCGGTCATGGACGACGGGTTCTCCCAGCCGGTGCCGGAAAAGTTCGCTCGTATGTCCGCACGGGGTTCCCAGAGATCGGGCCATGCCCGCATGTCGGCCACGTAGCCGCCGACAATCGGCCGCCCCTGGTCGTCGAAGCGGTCGTCCGGCCCGAGGATGGCCCGCCGGATCTGGGTCATGCGCTCAAGGGTGATCCGCCCCCGCTCCAGATTGTCCAGGTATCCCACAGCCGGCACCGCCAGGGCGGTCAGCAGGCCGAGAATCGTAACGACAATCAGAACCTCAAGGAGGGTAAAACCCCTCCGTGCGGTTGAGCGCATGGAAATGTGCATAAGCGGCACGGCGAATCCCTTACAGTCACTCCTTTAAGAAAACGTCCGGCCGGCGGGAGTGCTCACCGGCCGGACACGCCGGAGGGATTCCGGCAAAGCGTATTCGGCGTCAAAGTCCGCCCCCCGCGGGGGAGAACGGAACGGTCAGACGCTCAACAATTAGTCGATAGTGGTCCCGGCGTTCATGTTAATGCCCCAGAATTCGCCGTCATCCTCAGGATACATGTGACCTTCCGGGCACTGGGTATGGTACTGCCACGTCTCCTGGGCCTCGCTGATGGTGAAGGAGCGAAGTTTGTACGTGTTGTCGGCGGCGCTGTAGTCGTAAGACGCTGCAGGCTCGTTGTCGCTCTCATAGGAAAGCGCGGTCACCTGGATGCCGTCGGTGGCTGTGTCGTTGTCGGTTATGCCGTCCGCGTAGTCAGTGCGGGCAACGGTGGCCGCCAGGCGCGGCAGGACCACATTATAGTCGTTGTAAGTGACGTTGTCGGTGTTCTGGATCCCGCCGGGGCAATGGGCGGCGTTGGCGATGATGCCGGACTTGATCAGGCCGCACTCCGGACCCGTGCCGAGGACGATGCGTCCGAAGAATTCGGGCTCGCCCCAACCGCGTTCATCGGTATGTGTATTGCCCGTAAATGAACCGCTGCTGTCAGCACCCATGGCTACCATGGCCACGGCGAAAGGAGTGGTGGCGGTGTCGGTCGGGATGGACATAGCCTCCATTTTGGGGGCCTTGGTTACGGAAGTGGCCAGGAGCACGTCATTGGGCCCGGTAGCCGTATTGTCATAACCGCTCTTAATAGCTGCGCCGGTGGCGTCGTAGGCGTCATAGGCGTTGAGGTTGAAGACGTTGACAATACCCATGCTTTTCAGCTCGGCGGCCTCTGCGTCGTTCAGATAGTGGATGCGGAAGTGGTTACGATTGTTAAACTCTTGGGCCAGGGTCTCTGCGCCGTTTGACGGGTCATCGTCGGAAATCGCCGGGATCTGGTAGGTGGCGTCGGCCGTTTCCTCAACCAGGTTGGTCAGGTTGTCGGGGAAGCGGTTGGTCTTTTCAAAATAGGTGGATAGATAGCTGACCATGCGGTTCTGGTTGGTGTCGCATATTGTATCCACGGCACCTCCGGATATGTTGGCCAGGCGCGGGGCGACCATGGCGATGAGGAAGCCCATGATCACCAGGACCACGAGGATCTCCAACAGGGTAAAACCGGCCTGGTTGCGCGGTGTTTTCGCCAACCGGGCCATAGAGTGAGTTGTTTCTCTTTGCATTTGATTCCTCCTTAGGGTTGCGTTAATGAATTAGGTTTGCGTGCCCGCAACCCCGCCGCAGGGTCTGCCGCATCCGCTTCATTGATGCCCTTTGCCAGGTTCCGCTCCTGCCGGCGCCCCACCGGACCAGGATGGCCGCCACTCGCGGCCCCCGTTACGTTGTCCTCACCTCCTTATCAGTCCCGCGCTCTCCGGGATAATCCACGACAAACCGGTACTCCTTGCCGCAAATAACGAAGATCTCCTTTTGCCCTCTCTTCAGGAAGCGCATTTCTACCCGCAGTGCGCCGTAGCCGTTGTGGAGGAACAGATCCCGATAGAGATCGATGATCTGTACCAGCACCGGCTCGTGGTCGGCAGAGAGTCCGGATGTCGCGGTGGTTACTCCTGTCATGCTCCTTCCTTCCAGGGTGCATACCGGCCCGGTTCAATACCGGTTTTATCAAAACAGAAGCAGCTGGAAACCATATGGTACTTTATATATTTCTCGAACCCACTGAATCTAACAATCCACTAATATTTTCTGCTGCTCAGTATCATTTGAGGGATCGGACAGACCCATCGCCCCGCATACCCGATAAGACAGGCCCTGAAGGTGACTAGTAGGCAAGACCGGTTATTCTTTCTGAAAGGATGAGGGATTGGCGCCGAAATAATCCGTGAATGCTCTTGTAAAGTGGCTCTCGCTTTTATAGCCGGATAAATGAGCTATTTCGCTGATATTCTTTGCAGTGTTCGCAAGAAGCGACAGGGAAAACTCCATTCTCTTCTGTCTCAAAAACCCATAAGGCGTTAACCCCGTCAATTGACGAAAAACACGTTTAAAGTGTGGTGTGCTCATGCCGACTCTCTTGGCGAGGTCTGCCAGGGATGGCGGTTTGTTCATTTCTGTCTCCAGAATTTCCTGTGCCGTGCAAATGTGTGCCGAGTAACTGGATGGTTTTGCATCGATGCCGTTTCTTTTGCCGGGGAGCCTTCCAAAAACATAGGAGAGCAGTTCCAGTACCTTGCTGGCACAAAAGAACTCTTGGAGCGGGTAGTTTTTGTGAAATCCGATCATCTGCTGAAGCACGACCTTCATGTTGGGGGTGATGAGATTGATTGCCCTCTGCGCAGGTCCGTCTTTGTCGGGACTCAACAGTTTATGCAATTCCTTGGCAAATGCCGTTCTGTTGGATGAATCCAGAAGTTGCTCCGGAATTACCTGTAGTTCGATAATCTTTATCTTCTGTTTGGGCAAATAGACTATGGTTGATCCATGGGAACCAAAAACATAGCTCCCGGGGGGGAGATCTTTTGCTTTTACGTCATTTTCACCGCACGCCGCTATTTGTCCCCTTCCTTCAAGGTTAAAGACAAAGCATAGGTGATCTTTTGGCGGGTGAGACGAAAAAATGACCTTTTCCCGGGAGAGATCCCATTGGTAAAAGGCAACAGCAACGACGGGCAAAGAGCATAATACCCTCTTAATGGAAGGGGAGGTCTGATTGGTGGAATTATGCATAGGGGTCACAATGGGCGTTTACATCGGTGACGCTCCGGCAAAGGGGCAGCAGTTCTCTTCGAAGATGGTTTTCCCGAGAAACAAGCCTCTTATTGCCATAGAGAAAATAGTTTTTCGTAAAGGGAAGACGAAAAAAGTGAGAAAATATGCTTGTGAAGACTAGACTTTCTCTAGGAGAGATGGTACCTTTTGTCCATCGTGCATAGGTTGGCAAAGGGGGCGCAAACTTGACAAAGCCCGTGTAAAGGCGAGGGGCGCTCCGTGACGGGAGTTGCTCCGCATCGATCTTCTGGAACATCTTCTCGTTGTCGCCGTTGAAGGCCCCGGCATCAACCGGTTTCCTTGCTGCTGATGCCGAAGGTGGTTGCGCCTGGACCGGCGCAATGGTCTCCGAGGCTCTGACACGGGAGAGCTCCGATTTGAGTGCCTCGATCTCGGCCGAATACCTTTGGGTCATTTCGTCCATCTGCTGACGGAGTTGATCAATTCGATCAGACAGACCCGCCGAGTCGGTATGGACATTTTTTCTTTCCCCGGTCTCTTGAGACAAAAGGGGTGTTGTCGCCAACATGATAGTGATAAGACTTGAGCAGATAGCTCTGAGAAAGCGTAAATGGGTATACATATTTTCCTCCTGCAATCGTGCTGATTCTCAATGCAACATGGACGCGCTATAGACCGACAACCCTTCCTTTGATTCAACTCGCGAACACCTTAACGAGAGAGCCTCCGGAACAAAGCTGATATCGGTGCTGATAGTGGTAACGTAACCTTAGAAAAGGGAGGAAACGGGAGGATCGCGGGGGTGAACGCAACCCCTCTGGAGGGAGCGGTAGATTGGCAATTGTGAACTTCCTGGCTCCCCGTTCGCCGGGTCGAAGTGGGAGAGGGTCACATCAAGGGTTACTGCCAGAATTGAGGAATGGGATGCGAAATGTCGGCAGAGAGGACAGGTCGCAGGATCATGGGCCGGGAGGTCTACCTTTCTTTGGTCGACAAGGAAGGCCATTCTGCCGTGCGGCCGAGCAAGGTGGTAGAAATCATGGAAACAATCACCATCATGGCTGTGGCCGTGGTGAACATCAGCCAGATGTATTGACGGCAGAAGGAGATTGAGTATCAGGAGAACGGACAGCGTCCAATAAAGCATCGGTAGAGAGGTTAGGTTGGTCCGTCGTCCGGAGAATTTGATTTTCTTCATGGGAACCGATTCTGCGCTAATGCGAATGCATTAGCATTATAAAATCGATCTTTTGAGGAGTGAGTGGAAAGAATGACCTTTTCCTGAGAGACATCCCATTGGTGAAACGTGACAGTGAGGACAGGCAAAGAGCACAATACCCTCTTAACCGAAGGAGGAGGGGTCTGATTGGTGGGATTATGCATAGGGATCACAATGAGCGTTTACGTCGAGAGATTCATGGTATCTTCACCAAAACCAAATCAACTGGAAGAGCAGGCAATCACAAACCATAAGGCTATCGAACGTTACGAAACGCCTGACCATTGTTTGCGATTCCTCTTGAATTCGAACGGCCTGATACCGAAATGGTTGGAAAAGATCTTGCTGAAATAGCTTATGCTGTCGTAACCGACCGCGTAGGACACGTCGGTGACGCTCGTGGAGCCCTCGGAAAGTAATTGCATGGCACGAGCCATGCGTCTGTCTTTTATATAACCGTAAGGGGTGGTTCCGGTTATGGCTCGAAACGTCCTGGAGAACCTGGTGGCGCTCATCCCCGCCTTTGCAGATAGCTCGCCAAAAGATGGCGGCTTTTCCAGATTGAGATCAAGCATCTCTTTTATTTTTTCTATTCTGTGGAACTCGGAGGAATGGATGAATACCCTATCCTGTCGGCGGTGGTCTTGTATTACGTGGGCAATCAGCTCGAGAGCCATGCCGGCGCAGAAGACGGTCCTGGCAGGATACGGCAAGGATGAATAGGCAAGCTGATGGATCACGATCTGCATTCGAGGCCTTATGGGTTTCATCAAATTGTCGTCACGGTTCCTGTCGATATCTTCGAGAAAACCCGTCACCGCTTCCGAGGACACCCCGTCACCTGATAGGCCTGAGAACAGATCGGTGCGAATATCGATTTTGAGGATTGCAGTCTTTTGGTTGGGTCGGAATTCCAGAAAAGTCTCGCTCGAATAGGGAGGGACAACAGTATAATGCCCGGGAAGAACCGGATAGATAGCCGATGTTTCGTAATTATCGACCTTGAGCCTTCCAGTCCCGGATAAAAAGAACAGAATGACTATGCCTTTTCCTCGCAGCTCAGGGGCACGGGAAAGGTCTTTCCCGGATTGCGACACCGGTTCGAGCAGTTCCAGGGAGGAAATCTCCATGCCTTCAAGAGAGCACAAAGCTATCCCTTCACATCCTTTTTCTCGGAATTTTGTGCAACGCTCCCAAGAGGAAGAATACATGTGTGGCTGGGTAGAGGGTGTAACCCTTCCATGGTTGGGTTGACCTTCGAAGAGATCGATCTGATCTTTCGTTTGTGATCTGCCAGACGGGATAGCTGAGACTGGAGTGTAAAAGTCGGAACCTCTATCGGCAGATTGCTCCCTCAAATATGCATCATGTTGTTTCCCCACAGTATTAGGTTCCTTCATCTTTATCGTTCCTCCTTGATTTCACACCCTTTAACTTCTTTTGCCGTTTTTGAGCCGGTTTCTTTTGTGACCTGATCCGTGCACACATAATCTCGCGCTCCCCGTCTTGTTCGGGTTTGCTTTAGGATAACGAAACCGCGGAAACAGAGGACTGCCGTAACCAGCGAGATGGAGACGGTCCCGAATTGGCCCATGGGGCGCCCACCTTGTTGACACCTCTCTGTCGTCACATTGCAAGTGAAGCGATTATGCGAGGCTTGCCCAGGAATGTTTATATCCCGGGGGTGTGTGGAAGCGGGAATAGACAGACTGTTCCTTCTGTTTTTCCGTGTATTCGCTCACTTGCTCATCGTTTCCTTCCACTTTTACAGCTGTGCGTCATCGCAGCGGACAAGCGGCCCGTTCTGGGGGTAGGCTCAGTAGTCCCGATGTCAAAATTGCACCTCCCTATAAATTAAGGGTCGCACCCGCTGTTATGGCGTGATCGACCTCCTGCTTGTTCAGCCCGTAACGCCCGCATCAAACATAACGTGGTCATTGACAGCGTAATTAACGCCCACCAGGGCGAAGGCCGGGACGTTCTGGGGTCCGCGTTTCGCGCCAGCCCGATGTCACCGACCACGCTTAAGCCCTTCATCACCATGTACGTGGCCGCAGTGATGCCGAAAAGAGGTCCTTTCGTTCATCCACCTTGTTCTCGTTCCGGCAATAGCCGTCACTGAAGTGAAACGCGAACGGCTCCGGTTGTCTACTAAGGAGAACTCCATCCAGGAACGGTTCGAGTCGACTCACGCCATGGAGGAAAGTCGGCCGCTGGCTGACGAACCGCCGGTATACCGGTTTCAACTCGAGGAAATAGGGTGCATTTCTCTCCGGGAGCGTCAGGTCGAGTTTGTAGGCAAGTGACTCTTCAGGCAGGTCTATTTCAACCCGGTGGTTCCCGGGTGTCAGCCTGAGCCGCTTTTCGAGCACGTAGCGTCTTCCGTCCCCGCCCTCGGGCGCCCGTATGCCCTCGGCGTCATACGTGGGTGTTTTTTCTATCTCTCCATCTTCCCGCCACACCGCGCTCTGTCCGTCGATGGTCACAATGAAGGGATATCCCGGCTTTCCACGGAGTGAATCCCTCGACTCAAGCAGATAATATCCCGGCAGGTGCGTCTTTATCGAGAGCCTGACGATCAAATCCACCTTCCCCGGCCCGGGGATCCCATTCGTGACTTCAGTAAAGACCCCTTTCGTTCCGTTTTTGGCTACTGCATCGATCTGCCGAACCGATTGTGCGCAACCTGTCACCCAGATAGCCGCCACGATCATTGCCACGATTCCTGCCAATCTCTTCATAACGCCTCCTTATAGCGCGGCTGTTCCCTTTTCGTTCGTCCTGATCTTCACCACATCGTCGACATATCTTCCCGTCTCCCGGGCTTCCGGTATGGGCATTTGCGTACAAGTGCGTACATATTCCATGCATTGCCGTGGCCGGTAAAGACCTGCCCCCACGGTATGCTTCCTGCCCGGCGCCTTGTTCATTTGGTAATGTCTTTGCTGTCCACCTCCACCAGGTGTCCGGGCCCGGCGTCGAAGATGACCTTGCAGGCACCGGCAACGGGCTTCTTGGGATAGAGAGGGATGCTCCCGCCAAGCAGTTGAGCATGGGTATGCTCAAAATCGTAGCCAAACGGGACCGTTCGTCGGGGATGCCCTTGCAGGCCATCACTGCAGGAACCGCGCAACCCCCGACGTAGATCCCGCCCGGCGCCATGGGGAGGATGGATTGGCCATGGAGTCCGGAACGATGGAGGATGGGAGACATATAGCCGCTCTCCTCCAAGATGGCGATGAAGACAAAAAGGATAAAGAATATGAGGGTGTAGTTCAGAAGCGCATTAATGCTGCCCGTGAACCAGAGGAAGAGGGAACTAGTGAGGGGGAACCCGATTTCGGGGGGGGGGTGACAACCTCCACTTGTAGCCCCGGACAATCGAAGCGAAGTAGAGGAGATACATCACGGTTATGTGAATGGCCGGTTCCCTAACACGGTTGCAGACGACCCGGCCGATCCGGTCTGAGAGGGGTGCCCGGCTGATGCCCTTCGTGTCACGCGGGACCGGGCAGCGGCACTCGCTTCCCGGCTGTAGCTGATCGAGGGTCATGCTCCTTCTCATACTTTCCGTTTTTCCTGCATCACCTGAGTTTTCCTCATCGTCATTGACCGGGACTCAATTCCGTATGTCTTTGACGGTGCATCGGCACTTCGTACAACGCCCGTTGCATGGGCCGGGATCCTCCTTCTTCCTGTCCGGGATGACCCCGCTTCCGTCGGGTGCGATCTCAGGCGCCTTTTCGCCTTTCAAGAACAGCCTTTCCAGGGGGAGATGAACGTGATGGAAATGGCCCTTGAACGTGGCGCCTCCGAAAGGGCATATCTTCCGCAAGCCGCAGGTATCGATAAAGACTCTTCCCTCACCGTTGTATTTCTTGTGAAGCAGGTGAATCAATTCCCAGGCGGAACTGCCGTCAAAATTCCCCTTGGGGTTCACGTGCAGGTCACCGTTGATTTTCTTGAATTCTATCCGGAAATGGTTGTTCATACGTTTCCCTCCAGACGTTTTCTCGATTCATCCCGGCCGTGAGGCGTCCAGGACAATCGGGACCTATCGACCTCCACGACCGGGTAAGAGAGCTTCTTTTCCTCTTGTTGTAATGCCCCACACGTTGCCAAACCCAGCTCCCTCAACGGGGACCTCCACAAAAAAATCCGACCGGACCATCGGTGGTTCACCCATCACGGATTTCCTCCGTGCGGGCGCCTCCGGTTGTCCGGTCGGATTCATTCTCCTACGCCGCTTACGCGGCGAAGCGCCAGGTTAATCCTGGAATCTCGTCTTCTCCCTCTTCTCGACCTGCATTACCTTTGAGTCATGGATGGTGCTCACGATCCGGCGTACGTACCTGCAAAGGCCAAAGAGGTTTGCCAGGGCAAGGCCGACCATAGCGCGGGTGTCGGTGATCGCGAACTCGTTCAGCAGGTCGCCTTGCATACCGACATGATAATGAGAATTATTATTGTAATCACGATAATTCCCGGCTGTCAATAAAAAAATTCATCTGGCCAGCTTTTTGCGGACTCAACACGAAATAAGGATCGGGCTTCTCCCGCTCCTCGAGAGTGATGTGCGCCTTACCATGGTGGTTTCTTCTCAGCTCGTTGAGCCGCTTCCGGAGGGCCCGGAACGGCAGCTTCTTACGCTTCCAAGGCGTCGCTCGCCTTGAATATCCCGGGCGAATTAATGGCAGTTCCCCAGCGCCGTGGCGTGCCTCACCTCCCTTTCGAGACAGTCGACGTCCGCCTTCTCCTCTGCAAGGAGGTCATTTGCTGCCTCGGAAGGCATGGTCCCTTTGCCTCGATGACGTGTTTCAAGCTGATTTGTCGGCGTCTCTCTATCGGTCGGAGCCGAACATTACTCTATCATCCCGCAGACGAGCTTCCCTGGAAAAACTTGCTGTATTGCGCCCGATCGTGAGACATGCCCTCTGGTTACAATGAGAGTGCTTCTGGACAGGTACCCGAATGAGTGCCGCCAGTTGAGGTCAGGTCTTCAGTCCACTCGGGGGAATGGAGAATGAGATGACCTTTGTCGTCCGTCGCGGTCGGGAAGTTCCATCCCTCCATTGCGCAAGGAAGGAACCGGAGGGAAACGCAGGCGTAGCCCCAATGCCTGCGCTTCGTTCCGTCTGCACGAGAAGCATGAGCTATTTATTCTTCTTCCCCCTCGTCCAGGGCCCTGTGGATCGCCTGGGCCATCTCCTTCTTCGTAATAGGCTTCATCACGAATTGCCGGATACCGGCCTTTTTCGCGGTCTCCGGCGACACCGTTTCACTGTACCCCGTGCAGAGTATAATGGGCATGTCCTGTCTCACCGCGAGGATTTCCTTCGCGAGGCTCACCCCGGTCGTGTCAGGCATCGTCTGGTCCGTAATGATGAGGTCGAACCTTTCCGGGTTCCGGGTGAAGGCTTTCAGTGCCTCCGAAGAAGAGGTAAAGGCGGTCACCCGGTACCCCATTCGCTCGAGCATTATCTTCGTCATCTCCACAACGGCCGGTTCGTCGTCGACAAAGAGCACATGCGGGTTTCCGGAAGGATGGAAGGTCTCTTCTTCTCCCTGTTCTTCTTCGGGTGAGAGGGCATCCGATCGAGGAAGGAGGACCGTGAACGTCGAGCCCCGGCCAGGCTCGCTTTTCACCTCGATCGTACCGTTGTAGCCTTTGACGATGCCATACACTACTGAAAGACCCATGCCGGTGCCCTGGCCCGGCTCCATGGTGGTGAAGAAAGGTTCAAAAGCACGTCTTCGCACCTCCGGGGTCATGCCGCGGCCCGTGTCCTCCATGGTCAGCTTCACATAGCTGCCCGGTCTCACACGGCCCTCCGGAAAAGACTTCGGACCGAGGGTGACCGATGAGAGCCCTATGGTGAGCGCTCCCCCGGTTTCCCTCATGGCATGGGCGGCGTTATTTGCCAGATTGATCACTACCTGCTGGAGCTTGGAAGCATCTCCGACTACCGCGGTATCCACCTTTGTCCGCACATTGAGCTTCATGCGGATCGTGCTTGGAAGGGATGCCCGGAGAAGCTCATAGGTCTCCTTCAAAAGGGGTACGATCTTCACCGTGGTTTCACCGCCCGTTTTACTCCTGCTGAAGGCGAGGATCTGCTTGACCAGGTCCCGTGACCGTTTCGAGGCGTTCAGTATCTGCCTGAGGTTCTGGCGGGGTCCGTCGTCCTCAACGTCATCGAGGGCAAGCTCCGCATTGCCGATGATGACCGCAAGCATGTTGTTGAAGTCATGGGCAATGCCACCGGCAAGGGTACCGACAGCCTCCATCTTGTGCGCCTGCCGAAGCTGCTCTTCGGCCCGTCTCACTTCCGCCATGTCGCGAGCCGCGGCGAAGACGCCTGCCACATTGCCCGCATCGTCCCGATAAACGGATGCGTTGTAGAGGACCGGCGTCACGCGGCCGTCACGATGGCGGATCTCGAGGGCGTAGTCCCGGACCGTTCCGAAGGCGAATGCGTGCCTGTAGCCCTCCCGCGCCTTTTCCCGATCGGTGAAGTAGTCGCAAAAGTCCGTCCCGACCAGTTGCGAACGTGAATACCCGGTGACGTGCTCCGTGGCCACATTGGCGTCGCTGATCTTCCCTTCCGCATCGATGGTTACCAGCGGGTCGAGATTCGCCTCGATGAGGCCCCTGTGGTAGGCGTTCATCGATCTCAGGGCGTTTTCGAGCCTTTTGCGTTCCGTGATATTATTGTTGATCTGAAGGATCGCTACCGGCCGACCCCCCTTGTCCCGCCGCAGTGCCCATCGGCTCGCTACCGTAAGCTCTCTCCCGTCCTTGGTGGTATGCTGGAGTTCGCCCTCCCACCGGCCGCGGTTGAGGAGATCCGCCGTGATCTCGGCGAGGGGCGTGGGATATCGTATATGCAGAAGTTCCTGCGTTATCTGTCCCAGGGCCTCTTTTTCAGTCCAGCCGTACTGTTCCTCCGCCCCCTGATTCCAGAATGTAATCCTATGGTCTGCATCCTTGATCAGAATTGCCTCGTGAGAGAGTTCCAGCAAGTCCTTGTAAAGCTGGAGCTGATCGGTCCTTTCCCGAACACGCATCTCCAGCTCGTCGCGGGACCTGCGAAGTTCCTCCTCCATCCATTTTCGCTCGGTGATATCGAGAAACGTGGCCACGCACCCGCGGACCCGACCATCCTCGCTGCGCAGGGGACGTGCGGAGCCAAGCAGGCTCAGTTCCTTGCCGCTCGGGAGGAGAACCTCTACCTCGGCATTGCGCACGTCGGCGTTCTTCGCAGCCGCCTCCTGCATGGGCAGCTCCCCGGGCTCGAGCTCTCTGCCGTTTTTTAAGAACCGGCGGGCTGGTGAGACATTGGCCGACACATTCTCCCCGTCGGAGGCCTCATAAAAGGCGTTGGCTGCGCGGTTGCCGACGATGTGGTCGCACCGCGGGTCGTAGGATACCCAGATGGCGGCGGGGACCACCTCCATCAACGTTTCCACTTCCTCTACCCGCTGTCGGAGTTCTTCCCGACTTGCCCGGAGCGTCTCCTCGGCCCGCTTGCGTTCCGTAACATCCCTCATCACCATGGTAGTAACGGTCGTCCCGTCAGCCCCGTTCAGCTTCTCCGTTGCCAGTCGTCCGATGGATAATGATATTTCCGCGAGGAATCTGGCTCCACAGCTTCTTCTGAGCTGGATCTCGATCACTGTCGGCGCGTGGGGTGACCCGGGATTTTCCACGAGGGGAAGAGCGGCCAACTGGTTCTCGAAAGAGGCGGTGTGTTCCTTGGGTATTATGAGACTGACGAGATCGACGCCCAGGGCTTCATTGCAGGGATAGCCGAGCAGTCTTTCGGCTGCGCTGTTCCACACGAGGACCCTCCGGCGTTCATCGATGCAGATGATCGCCTCCGGGGCGATTTCGAGGAGCAGTTCATACCCTTCATTGCCCTTCCTCATGAATCGCTACTCCGAAACAGCCGGGTTGTGGCCGTAAATCGCCCGAGATCGGGAAAGCGTATGTATGACAGTAGCAGTACAACCCATTATACCAAAGGACTCGTCAAGGCAAAAGCAATAGCCACCCTCCGACCGAGACAAGGGCATGAGTTCCCTTCGAGGAGGTAATACTCGGATAGATCAGTGTCTTGATTAGACCAGTCGAAGAGACCCGCGCTACGCGCGAGAAAACGTCTTCTGGACTCGTCTCACCAAATACCACCCTTAAGGAGGAAGATCCCGTGAAGAAATACATAGCCCTGTCGATGCATCATTACGTCGAGGGATTCGTTGACGATCCCATTCTCAAGAAGCAGCGTTTAACCGACTTGTCCCGAACCATTGCAACAATGACAGAACAGATATCGGCCGTGGACAGGGTGATTGCGGGCAGGAATCCAGATCCCCCGGAGAGGCTTCAGGACTCAAAGTTCATGACCGCGGAGCAGAAGAAGAAAGTGCTCAAACAATGGGACACGTTCATCAAAGGAGGATTCAGCTTCCACCTGTTCACGGACGCCATCTACCGGCATCTGAACCTGCACTGCGGCTTCATCGCCCATTATAACCGGGCGGGTTTCTACTCCACATACTGGAACGACGACTTCATCGCTTTTGCCAGGCAGGTTGATATGGTCCTGCGGCCCGTGCCCCAGGTTTTCGTAAACTGGGAGCGATTCCTGAAGTCATTTCAGTGCTGGGGTGAATGGACGGGCATGGGCGCGACCATGCTCCATTCGCTGAAAACCCGTCTTTTATCGACCCTCCGTGAACTGGAAAACGAGGTGATCGATACCTTCCACCACGATCTCGAACGGCTCTATCCCCTCCACCTGGAGGAGAGAAAGCGGCTGGCCGAGGAGGCTGACGAGTACCGCAGGAAGGTAGTCGAACTCACGACGAAGCTCGATGACATGGATATCGACTCTTTTCTTGAAGAGAGGATAGACAGCTACAAAGCATTGTTCCCCTCCCTCGACCCGGCGGATTTCGTTGAGCCAGGGATGGTCAGCAACCTCTGCTGAAGGAGTGCCCCCATGAAAGGTATCCGCGTCAGTGATGAGGACAAGAGGCTGCTCAAGGAGCTCGACCTCAACCGGTTTGTCCAGGAACATCTGCACATGATGCCCCAGGGGCGGTCGGGAGGGATCACCTACTATTTCTCACCCCTCCGGAAGGAGACCAAGCCATCCTTCGCCATCGAGTGCTATCGCGGCGAGTGGCGCTGGAGGGACTGGGGCGGTGACGACGAGGACCGGGGGGATATCATCGAGCTTGTCGAGCGGGTCCACCGTGTCAACTTTCTCGAGGCCTTGAGAATACTGATGTCCAATGAGTACCCCGCAGCATACTACGAACGGGAGGCCGAGACCGAAAGGAGGGACCGGCAGGCGAAGATTGCCTACGCTCGCGGGCTTTACTCGAAGCTTCTGAGAGTAAACAGCATTGACACCGTAAGTGCCTACTTCCGCGAGAAGGGGGTAACTTATCATTTGCCCATAGGCTGCGCCCTCTACAACGACTTCAGAGAGAAGAAGGTCTATATCGCGACGCCCGCTCCCACCCCTTGGAGCCTCACAGCCCTTGAATGCCGGGAGCTCAAGGGGGACGCAAGGAAGACCCTCGGAGCGGGGAGCCTCTGGTTCTTCGAGAGGGACCCCGGGAAGATACTCATCACCGAGAGCATCCTCGACTGCCTTGCCGGCGAGATCGTGCTGGGCGATCACGAAATATCGCTCTGCGCCCTCAACAGCGCCGCCTATGTCAACCAGCTCGGCGACTTCCTCGAAGAGCGCGACCCGGACGAGGTCTGGCTTGCCACCGACAACGACAAGCCGGGAATAAGGGCCAGGGACAGGGCCATAGAGATGATCTCCCGGACCAGGGCGCAGATCGTGCTCGTGGAAGACCACTTCCGGGCCGGGGTGAAGGACCTGCACAAGCTGCTCGCCGCAAATTCGTAGTATCGACAACCCACCAAGGAGAAAACCATGAAAGCGAAATACTGCCCGCTCCTGTGCGAGGTGTGCCCCGTGAAGAGGCATAAGCCCTGGACAAGATGGAAAGTCTATTCCAGGCCTCGTGACAAGATGGAGTTGAAAAAGATAAGGGACGAAGAAGATGAATCGCTCTTTGCCCACGCGATGAAGGAGGCGGCATGAGGATCAAGGTCAAGGAATACTACCAGAAGCTCGAACAAGCGGTGTCCGAGATCCTCACCAATGCGGACGTGAGAGGGTACCTGGAGAAGGTGGCCCTTTTCAGGAGCTACAGCTTCGGGAACACTCTGTTCATTCTGGCTCAACGGCCTTCCGCCAGGCGCCTGGCCGGACTGAGGACGTGGAACCGCCTCGGACGATACGTGAAGAAGGGTGAAAAAGGCATCATGATCTTCGCACCCATGTTCGGCAAGCCGAAGAAGCAACACCCGTCGGACGAACCACAGGACATCGTGGAAGAAGACGGCGCAACCCATGAAGAGAACGAGACTCGCCTTATCGGGTTCAAGGCGGTCTACGTCTATGACATATCGCAAACCGACGGGGCGGAGATCACCTGCGAGGCCCTTCGGGGTTCGATGGAGTTCATTGTATCCGAAGACATGGACGTCCGTTCGCTCTTCGAATGGATCTTACAACGAAGTCCTGTCCCTGTGAAGCTCCGGACCATGCCCGGCAGCGGCAGGGGCTACTACGATGCTTTAGCGGACGAGATTGTCCTCTCCGATTCCCTGACCGATCTTGAGAGGCCGAGAACCCTGATCCACGAGATCGCCCACAAGCTCGCCCTCTCCGGGAAGGAACACGACATGAGCCTCGACGACCGGCCCATGGCGGAAGTGATTGCCGAAGGGGCGGCGTTCGTGGTGTGCAGCTACCTCGGCATCGATACGGGCGCCTGTTCCTTCTCCTACGTGGCAGTCTGGGGCAAAGACCTGAAAAAGATCATGTCCTGGGGCTCCGCCGTGATGCGCGTGGCGAACAGGATCATCGAATTGCTGAGCCATGGCGAATCGGAGGACCGGCTCGGTCGTGCGGCTTGACAACGAAATAACAGAAGCATACAAAGGAGAAAAGGAAATGGCGACAGTGACGGGCTCCGTCACGATATACAACGTTCTCAGAGCCAAACAGGGTGTGTTCAGCGACGAAGAAGCCCAGATAATCGCCGGCGCCTTGGAGACGAAAGGGAACGCGGCGACAACCGATGACGTGACAGGGCTCGAATTGAGAATAGAAAAAGCAATGTCCGGCCTCGCGCTCGGAATCGAAAAATGTTGTTCAAGACGCGGCTGACAAATATCGTCCCGTGGCTCGTCACCATAACGGCCGTTGTCCTCACGAACCCAAAGCCCCTCGACCTGATCATGAGGCTTCCGGGGATCGGCAGATAACGGGGCATTACTATAAGTTCAAGGGTGGCTTCGGCCACCCTTTTTTGTGAGTTCAACGACATGGGGGTAAAGAAAAACATGGCGTTGCGCATGGAGCACCTAAGGCCCGTTATTTTTTTGCCGGGCTCCCTCAAACGCAATTTGCATCCTGCTCGATCCATTGCCCCACCCTGAGGCAGCATGGGGCAGTCGTGTCAATCGATGTCGATCAGGCCCTCCTCCACGCATATGGCGACGGCCTGAGCCCTCGTCACCGCGTGGACCTTACGGAGAATGTGCTGGACGTGGAAGTTGACCGTGCACTCGCTGACAGAGAGAATTCGCGATATTTCCCAGGAGGTCTTTCCCGCCTTCACCCACTTCAGTACCTCTTTTTCCCTGGGTGAGAGTGCCACGTCCTGTCCCCTGGCTTCGAGAGGGCCGACGATGCGGATGAGCGCCAGATGAAGATAGGGCACGATACTTTCAACGATTAGCGCGGTGCGGATGCTTTTACGCATAGATCTTCCCGCGAAAGAAAAGAGAGAAAGGTCGTCGTTCCCGGACCTTCTTAGCCCGTAGGAATACCCTGTCTTGAGCCCGTACGCTGACGCGGCCCTTATGAACTCCCGTGCTTCCGGGTGCTTCCGGAATGAATCTGCCCAGTATTGAAGACCTGGATGGCGACGGTGTTCGGCGACGACAGGGTCGATCCTGTCGAACTGCCCGGAGAGGTAAAGATCGACCCAGGGGACAGGATAGCTCACATTGACCATGCGAAACGGGTCAGTGCTACGACAACTCGCTTTCGAAAGCACGCAGAGGGCGAACTCGAAGGGAATCAGGTCCTGAAGCCTGCGGATGACCCGGCGCAGGTCGTCCTCGGTACGACACCGAAAACTGAGGTCGATGATACGTAGGAAAGCCTTGGCCTCTCTTTTCGACAACAAAATACCGGCCCTTTTTTCGGCAAGGTCCTCCTAGCCACGGGCAGCATAGAATCGTGGGTCATATCCGGCTTCAATGAAAAGTCTCTCACGGTTTCCGCCTTTCGCGGTCCTGTCCCTTACATGCGCCCGGTTTCATTCTGTCCGGCGCCCAAGTGTGAGCTGTCCACTCGCTGCTTATGTTTGTGCCGGACAGCGCTTCCGCCGAAGCCGGCTGGATCGGTATGAGCTCGGACGAGGCGACCTTGCATGATCTCGCTTTCCCCGTGCCGAGCCAAATCCCTGAATACCGGTCCCGGTTGCTTTCGGTCCGTCCTTAAAGGACTTTTGTCGGTCCATGAAAAGCATATTACACAACAACCCGCAATCCCAATCTTTTATGATCTAAAAAGGATCACCATTTGTAAGTCCTCCTGCTTTTTGAGCTTTAGCCTGTTCACGTGAGAGGCGGTTCTTTTGTGGAGTCCAGGAAAAATCGAAATTCCGTCTCCCGCCACAACAACTAAGCCTACGGTCGCGGGTACCTTCGGGGCAGGCAATGGAATCTCCTAACCGTGCGGGAAGCCTCTCCCGGCGGAGGTGTCCCAACGGGGGAATGGGCAGCATAAAGGCGGGAGTCGGAGTTTGTGTGGCGATGAAGGTAACGGCCACGGAAGACCGGGTTAGCGTGCACACAACATGAGTGTGAAGTAATACCCATCAGATAAGTATCTTCATTAGACCCCCGAAAAGCGCCCTTTCCGCACTAGCGGATTCCACAGGGCACAAACCTTCAAAACTCAACAAGCACCGAAAGGAGAGGCCATGAACGTGACCAAGGTCGTTCACTGCGCCGATCTGCACTTCGACGATGATGCAGGCCGGCTGCAAAACACCATTGAATGTTGTGACAGGATACTGGCGACAGCGGAGGTCGAGGCACCCGACCTGATAGCAGTGGCGGGAGACGTGTACGAGAGGGGACTCATTCTCGGTTCTCCCGGTGCACTCGCGGCGATCGACTTCGTATGCCGGTGCGGCGACATTGCCCCGGTCGTCATAGTGGCCGGCACACCGACCCACGATGTCACCAACAGCACAGAAGTTTTCAAGAGACTCAAAACGAGATACCCGGTCTACTCGACCGGGCTGCCCCGGCAGGTATGCCTAACCGGGAAGGAACTACGCAGGTTCATCGAAGTCGACGGAAGAATGGACAGCTTGGACGAAACATCCCTTCTTCTCTCCTGCCTGCCGTCAGTCACCAGGGCGTCGCTCATGGCGACGGCAAGTCTTTCGCTGGGTGAGGCGGGCATCGGGTACGGGGAACTGCTAAGAGACCTGTTTCAGGCCTGGGGCGTGGCGAACAAGAAGGCGAATGAGATCGGCATACCCACCATACTCATCGGTCACGGGACGGTGAAAGGGTCACGTTTATCGACCGGACAGAAGGTCACCGATGCTGACGCCGAGTTCGGGATCGCGGATCTCAGGCTTGCGAAGGCGGCCCTCGTCTGTCTTGGACATATTCACTTGCGGCAGCAGGTCGACGAATACACCTTCTACTCCGGCTCCGTGACCCGTGCGAATCACGGCGAGACCGAAGAAAAAGGCTTCTACGTTCACACGATCAACGGCAGAACCGTGACGTCGAGGTTCGTGGAGACCCCGGCCAGGACAATGCGGACCCTGGAGCCGATTGAAGGAATGCCTGACGCCTCCCTGCTCGATGAGGTCAAACAGGGGGACTACGTAAAGATCGTCTACACCGTCAGGCAGGAAGACGCATCAAGGGTGGACGATGCGGCGTTGAGAAGGCTCGCCTACGAAAAAGGGGCCGTTCACGTGAAGATCGACAAGACGGTGATCCCCATGACCAACGCAAGGTCCGAGGGCATATCGAGACTGAAGTCCCTCAAGGAAAAGCTGACACGATGGGGCGAGTTGAACGGCCAGACGATCACGGCAAGCCTCATCGACAAGCTCGAAATGCTCCAGGTCCTGGACGAACAAACCATTCTCGACCGCTACCTTGAAAAGGAGGCACCCGATGAAGGCCGATTATTTGCTGCTTAGAGGCTTCGAGGGGATCCTCTCGGGTATGGGCCTTTCCGAGATCGAAATAGACTTTTCGGACCTGCCGAATGGGATCATCGTCTTCGACGGCCCCAACGGCAGGGGAAAGACGACCATCGTTGATAACATGCACCACTTCCGTGTCATGCCGTCGAAGGTGAACAACAGCTACTCGCCGGAGGCTTTCAGCTTCTACGAAGAGACATACGGGTCCGGTGCCTGCAAGGTCTTCATTTCCAGGATGAAAGGTACGCGCCACAAATCGGTGGTCTCCATCGATGCCACAAGGAGGCGACAGAAGTGTTACCTCTATGAGGAGGTCAACGGCAACTGGAGGCCCCTGAACCCGGACGGCGGAACGGAAAGCTTCGACCGGGCGGTGGAAGCCGTCTTCGGCACCCCGCAGCTCTACTTCATATCGAACTTCAGGGACCAGCGGGCGAAGAGCTTCTCACGATACAGCAAGGGGGACATCAAAGAGATCCTCGCTGAGCTGCTTGGTATAGCTGACATCAAGGTGCTGTCAGAAAAGGCCGGCCGGATACGAAAGGCGCTCCAGGACCGTCTCGGTTATCTTGTGAGCACTAAGGAGGATTTGCTGCGCGTCATATCCGGCAAGGACGAAAAGGCCTCCAAAACCCGAAGCGTCCAGTCGGACCTCTCACACCTGGCAGAAAGCATCCGATCCCTCGAATCGCAACGACAGGAGAAGGAGCGGAAGCTCTCCGAAACGACCACGAAGATCGCGCTCCAGGAAGAGCGGCAGAAGGCAAAGGACAAGCTGCTCGCGGACATGCAAGCGAGGAAGAACGACCTGGAAGAGCTCCGCAAGAGCAAGGAGTCGAGATTGACCGCCTTCCGGACAAAAGCGGCAGCGATGAAAGAGAAGATCGCGAGAACCGGGACCCTCCTTGCCAACCTCGGCTCGCTGAGGCTTAAGGCTCAGGAGCTCAAGGGACTCGAAGAGAAGGTATCGAACCTGAAGAACTCTGCCAAGCTCTGTGACGAGCGGTACGTAGAGGTCAACAAGCGAATCTCCGAGATCCAGACTGTGGAGAAGATCCTCAAGGAGAAGGAAGGAGAACTCGAAGGCCTGAGGCTCACCCGGCAGCACGCCATCGACAGGATCGAGGCCGCCGTCAGGGAACTCAAGGCAAAAGTGCGGAGGCTTGCCGAGTACCGGTGCGACGCGACGGGTGCAAGCTCATGTCCCTTCCTCACCGATGCGCGGGAGGCAAAAAGGATCATCCCCGCAAAGGAAGCGGAGCTGCGAAAGCTGGCCGCGGCCAGGGACCCGCAGCAAGAAACGCTCCTCCGGGAACTGGCCGATCTTCGCCGGAGATGCGCTACTGCGCCTCCCCTTCGGAAAGAGTCGGAGCAATTGCTTTCGACGAAGAGGGTTCTCGAGGACGAGATGCAGAAAGCCGAGGAACGAATCACCGCCTTGAAGGATGAGACCACGCAACTGGCGGAAGCGGAGCAGGCAGAAAAAGAACTGCCGGGCCTGAAGGCCGAACTTACCGCCCTAGAGAAAGAAAAGGAAGAATACCTTCAGGAAACCGATAGGGCTCTCGCGGTGAAGGAAGCGGAGATCAAGGCCCGCGAGAGCGAGGCCGCCCGGATCGCTATCGCCCCGACGTTGCAGGAAGCGAAAGAGAAGATCGTGCAAGCCGTTTCCACTCTCTCAAGCCGCATCGATGGCCAGAGGTCAGAGGAAGCGGCCTTAAGAAAGGAAGCGGGCGCCGTCGACGAGGCCTTGAAACGGATCGCCGAGTCGGAGACGAAGTGCGCGGATCTCGACAAGGAGATCGATTTCTTGAAAGGGGAGCTTTCTGAATGGGCCATCATGGAGAAAGCCCTGGGCAACGACGGGATCATACCCCTCGAAATCGACGACGCGGGTCCTGCCATCGCGAGTGTCGCGAATGAACTGCTCCGGGTGTACGACTCCCCCTTCACCGTGGGATTCAACACCCAGGAGATGACCCGGACGGGCAAGCTCAGAGAGGGCTTCGATATTCCCGTCTTCGACGCAAATACAAACAAATCGAAGAGCATTCGAAAGCTTTCGGGCGGCGAGGCCACCATCGTCGAGGACGCGGTGGCCAAGGCCATCTGCATCTGCAACAAGATGCGGAACGGCAAGGATTTGGCTACGATCTACACCGACGAAAGGGACGGGGCGCTCGACCCCGAGAAGAAGAGGGCCTATTTCCGGATGAAACAAAAAGTGCTCGCCCTCGGGGGATACCAGCAGGAGTTCTGCATAACCCACACGCCCGAGCTTCTCGCCATGGCGAGCGCCGTCATCTCCCTCGCACCGGGCGGCATCACCATAACCACCAACAACTAAACGAGGACGAAACGATGAACAGACAATCGGCGGCACATCGTGTGCCCTACGACGATAACGAAGAATTTCTGACGCCCCTCCTGGGGCTGGATGACGAAAGTGTCAAGACGATCGGCGTCATAAGGCCGGGCATCAAGATACTGAAAAAAGATTGCACCGAGGCTGATCGCGCGAAATACGAGCAGTTGCTCGCTCTCGGCATGAGCTGGACAGATATGGAAAAAGAACTGGGCGACAAGCTCGTGCCGGACAACGTCGACTACTTCACCGTAAACAGCTACGACTGCATCAACCCCACGAACGCCGACCTTGTAAAGAAGCTCTACGCGGATGCTGACGGGAGGCTCCGCTCGATCCCCGTCTATTTCGCGATGAACGAGTGGTGGAACCTCATTCCCCACAGGCTTTACTGCTACGGACGGACGAGGGGGCTCAAGCACCGGAGCAGCTTCGAGTACGAGCGGGAGGGGGGAAGGATCGTGGATTACCGAATGGTCTGCGAGACGCCCGTGGACCTCCAACCGGGGAAAAAGCTCTTCGGCGGCCGGGGATGGGTCACGAAGCCCTGCGATCCCGAATCGTGTCCCGAATACCAGAAGGAGGAATGCAAACTGTCCGGCAGGATCTACTTCATGATCCCCGGGATAAAGGGGATGGGGTCATGGGTGATACCTACGAAGTCCTACTACTCGATGAAGAGGGTGAAAAAGGCCCTTCGTGATATGTACCAACTCACCAACGGGAGGATCGCTTATCTCCTGCACAAGGGAGAGCCGGTCTTCATGCTTCGCAAGGTTAAGGCGACGGTCCCGTCCATCGACTGGAAAAAAGGCGAGACGACGATGAGGCAGCAATGCCTGATCGACCTCGACGTGGTCGTGGACCCCCTTGAGGTGGCGCGGGAGTATTCGGTCGAGAAGATGCTCGAAAAAGGGAGGAAGGCTTTCACGGTGCTGACTGCCGGGACCGGGGACCCCGACACCTACCCGGGGACTTATGACGGCACGAGTGGAACGGATCTCTCTTCCGATGAAGAGGAACAACCGGCCGGCACGGTAGCACCGGGGCCCATGGGGGACACGGAAGCACCGGCAGGGCAGGAACCCTGCCCCCGACCCACGGCGACAAGACCGGAGAGGCAGTCCGCGCCCGAAACCCCGAAGAACGGAAACGGGAGAAGAGAGATGGACCGGGATCAGAAGGCGGCTATTACAAAGATGGCCTCCAGGTACCGGGTACCGGCCGGGACGCTCGACAAGGTGCTCGCGGGTTTAGAATCCTACGATGAAGCGGCGAAGGTGATAAGCGAGCTGAACAAGGGGGATATCTCCAGATTTCTCCCTGCACGGTCGGTCTGAGCTGGCTGCGCGATTAAGCACAGTTTCAAGGGAAGGCGCGTGCCTTCCCTTTTTTCTTTGGCGGAAATCCCCTTGGCACCGGGAAGCGGAACGAAGGTCGCGAAGTAATATAAAGCGAGGTGGATGGCAGCCGGCGAGCCGGGAAGAGTGAGGCACCTATCAGAACTGAGAGGTGACACGCCCTTCGCAAAATGGTAAAGCGGTTATACAAGTAACAAAAACAGCCGGAAATGACAGCAGATCGGGGTTCTTCCTTTCCGGCTCGACGCCTTGACCGGTTCATGGGTCCCCTGACCTGACCGCGCCAGATTGGTGGCCGCGATTCCACCGCAAACGGCTATGAATCCGGCAGAGATGGATCCGCTGGTTGACATATCTCCCCATGGCTTCGCTGAGAGGAAGTCCGCGCTGACCGTCAGCGTTTCGTCCCTTTCGCAGGCGGTAAAAGCCACGATTCCCTCCGGGACAAAGAAATACGACACAACACAGGCGGTCGAGGACTTCTATGGGAAGCATCTCGCCTCTCTTCGCGACGGGGGCAGCGGTCTTTACGAGAAGCTGGCCGTCGAAATCTATTCGATCTACCGGCCGAGGATCATCAAGATCGCGCGGAAGTACCGTTCGCTGAGTCCCATTTTCGGCGAGGACGACCTCCAGCAGGAGGCGCTGATCGCCATCCTCCAGGCCCTTCGGAAATATCGACACAACCCCGATATCCGGATGAAATTCTCGACCTACCTCGAATGGTCGATCAGGAACATATTCCAACGCGCCATCGGGCACAGGGACAAGTACGTTGAGATCTACGGGCCGGGCGGGGCGTTTCTCAAAACCATGAGCTACGCCAGGTTCATCGAGCGGAAAAAGTCCCTCGAAAAGGAAGGGTACACCTACACGACCAAGAAGCGGTTCTGCTACCTGGCGGAAACCCTTCCGGAGGAGGACCTGGAAGCCCGGCTGAACGAGACGAGCATGGCCCCCTACGAATACCGGGCATACGGGGGATCTTCGGAAGAACCCATTGAGACAAAGGAGGCGCACGAAGAGGCAGCGGAGGACGGGTTCGGGCGCGGGACACCCGCCTTCGGAAGCGGCTCGAATAACGTCCTCAACCTCCAGGCGATCGACAGCCTGTACCGCCAATGGGCCCGCTCCTCACGACAAAACGGGGTCGGCGAAAACGATCCCGTGGTCCTTCGCATCTATGACCTTTGCAGGGGATACGGCGAAGAGATGCTCCAGCCTTTCAGGAACAACGGTACAAGTATCGACGTGGAGGAAGCAAGGCGGTCCGTGCTGTCCGCCATCAGGCAGGGGCTGATGCGTCACGACAACGAATCGTTTCCGCCGGTGCCGTTTTCAGTGTCTCTTCGTGTTTCCATAAGACGGTCGGTACAGGGCCTGGTAAAGGCCTATTGCCGGACAGAGGGGAGTTCCCATGGATGAAAAGACGGTAAAAGAATTCTTCAGACAGGAGAGACTGAGACGTGCGTCCCCATGGAAGCCGGTCTCCACCGACCACCTTACGACAAGGGAGTTTCTGTCGCTCGTCGGAATCGAAAGCAGGGGCAGCAAGTACCGCAGGACCCTTTACTACCTCGAGATAGCCGCCTCAGGGGACAACAGCCATCTCATACCCGACTACCTCCGGCGATGTTTCAAGGAAGGCGTCGTCCATGTCCAGGTCTTTCACGGCCGGGCTGAGGGCCCTATTGCACTGGAGTACCGCATCCCCATCGAAACACTCGAGGACACCTACGTCCGGTCTGCGAAAAGACTGGTGAAGTTCAGAACCGACAAGGCACGGGATTACATCACACCCGCGATACTGAGAAAGCTGAGCTCGCTCAGTGACGAAACCGACAAGAGCATACCGGACATCATCAGTACCCTGGTCAACCGGGAGGTGCAGATCATGGTCGCGAGGAAGCGCAACCGCGTTGTCGAATAACGAGCCTAGTCACGAGGGCGTCGTGTACCGTGCACGACGGCGTCGTGATTGCCGTCACGAGGGTCTCGTGCATCGTGCACGATGATCTCGTGTACTACGATCAAGAGGAGGTTGTTATGAAATACATCGGCTTCATCAAAACAAGCCTGTTGAAGGAGAGACGGGAGTACAAGGAGATGTTCCCGCCCCTGTCGGAGTCGGAGTATGCGGACCTCCGCCAGAGCATAAGGGAGGCGGGCATACTGGACAGCCTGATTTTGGAGAAGAGTGAGGAAGGCTATATCATCCTCTCCGGGCACCATCGCAAGGCCATAGCGGAAGAATTGGGTATTGAGGAAGTACGGTGCTCCGTCGCAGAAACCCCCGCGGAGATAGTGGAAGCCCTCTTTGAAAACGCGTACCGCCGGCAAATGACGGAAGCTGAAAGAAAAGCGAAGATCAGGGAAAAGGAAAAGGTCCAGGACTGGGTCTACGAGAAATCCGTCATACCGGAGATCTATCAACTGTACAAGGAAGGAAGGATCGAAAGAAGCCTGATCGACCAGTTCGTCGGCAAGGACTCGGAATTGCAGAGACGTATCTTTTTCTCCCTGTCCGTCGAGCGGGAGGTAGCGCCGAAGGAACTGCTCGAAAAACATGAGCGAGAAATGGCCGCGATCGAGGAGCGGTACAGGAAGGACCTCGACGAGGAGCGGGAGAAGCTCGCGAAGGCGGAGGCCGAGAAGAAGAAAGCCGAGGAGGCTCTCAGGAAAGACAGGCAGGAACTGGCGCAGATCAGGGAACGGGCGGAGACCACCCTCGCCACGTACGAGAAAGACAGGGAAGAGATCACCGAGGAGGTGAAAAGGGAGTTTGAGACGGAGCTCGACAACCTCAGGAAGGAACGGGAGAGAAGAGAAGCCATCGTCAAGGCCAAGCAGGACGAGATAGCCGGGTTGAACGGGGAGATAGAGTCCTTCAAGAACAGGATCTACGGCTACGAGTCCCAGGTCGCGCTCTGGAGGCACGAGATCGCGAGGGTGAGCGAGTTGTACAACCGGAACGTCGCCTACTATTCGAATCCCGCCCTGCTGGAGGTGCAGCTCCAGGTGATCTCGGAATATGTTGAGTCATTGGTCCGGTTCTCGGAATGCCACAAGTGGGACGCAGAGGCATCGAGAACGGTGGAGAGGTACCAGAAGTCCATCGGCGAGCATCTCCGGAAGCTCGTCAAAGAGGTCAAGAGTCGTCAGAAAGAGGTGGTGTCCGTGGAGGAGTCGGAGAAGGTCATCGCCGCTCAAACCCCGGTGGTGACGGATGAGGGACCGAAGGCGTCGTAGAACTTGGGTCGGCTGGTGACGATCAAAGAACCGGCCGGGACCCCTATTTCCATATGCGGTCGTCGAGGGAAAACGGCTGTGGGTCGCCTGCCGCAATTTTGGAGAAATCGGGGTGTTTCGGGTTGATGACGAAATTGTGCTCCATGGGGATGACCGCCGAAGGCACCCGGAGGATCGCTGACGAGCCTCGCTCGGCCCACTGCGTTCCAAGGTCCCTCGTGAAATCGGGTGGAGGCGACGAATCCCAGCCTGTTCCGAGGGCTTCAAGAAGGATCTCCGTTATCGTGACCGGATCCGGGATTTCAACGGGGATCGCCACGAGTGACCTGCCGATGGTGACGTCTTTCCTGGTGAAGTGGACAAACAACTCGAGGGCGGCGAGGGAGAGCGTTTCGCTGGCATAGACGACGGGTATCCCCACGTGGTTCCAGCGGCCGCCCCCGAGGCGGGCGCCTTCCCCGGAAAGCACCTCGGCCGCATGCTTCTTCTTGACGAGGCGCCACGCGATTATCAAGAAATGACACCGTGCTCGATGCGGAGAAGGAGCTCTTCAACTTCGCGGGACCCCGCGTCGGTCTGAAGCATGTTGATGGGCACGGCACCGCCGAGGCCGTGCTGCTTGGTATTCAACCATTCGATGGCGTCCTCCCTGCTCTCGAACACGTCTTCCGCGAGGGCGACTATCCTCGCGAAGCGGTAGAGCCTGTCACTCTCCACCGGCGATAACCTCTTCGCGGCCGGCTCATCGGGCCTCTGCGAGCCGCTTCGCTTTCTCGCCACCGTGCGAAGGCTTACGCCGATAATCCGCGCCAGGGTCTCGTCGGGAAGATCGAATTGTTTCTTCACATGATAGAGGGCAGCCCAAGGCATCCCCTTCTTGATAAGAGCATCAAAATCGACGGGCTTTCGGATTCTCTGGCCCAGCTCCTTTTCTCCGCCCAGGATCGATACCACTTTTGTCATCCTGTTTCCTCCAATGTCATATGACTTCTATTATATATGCCATTTGGCATGTTGTCAAGCGGTATTCGTGTTCCGGGCAGCCCCGCACGGCGCTTTCGCGATTCCTCCAAGGCCGCCTGTTTGCTCGCGCGAAAGGAAACCCTGCCGTTCAGGGCGATTGCTCCGCCTGGGCCGGGTCGGAACCGGTCAGTTCCGGGAAGGTGACGTGCACGTAGAGAGGTGTCGAATCAATGGTAAAAGCCTTGTAGTAGTTGCCCCTGGAACGCATGTAGAACTGCCGGTCCGCAAGCTGCAGGACGTTTGCTCGCAGGATGAGCTGGTCCTCGATCTCCCTGAGGGTGATCCTGCCCGTACATTCATCGGGGGTGATGATGGGCTGGAACTTCTTGGAAATGGGTGACGAGTCCTCCATATACTGGGCGGTATCGGGGTGGTTGACCCGCATGAAGATCCAGTTGTTGATGTTGTCCATGATGCCCTTGGCCGCATCCGGGCCTATCTCCTGCTCTATCAAGGCAATGCTTTGGGTATAGAAGCTGATCCAGGTGTTGGCTCCCCCGGCCTTCGAGAAGAGCTCCTGGATGCCCATGTAGGCGATGTTGTGGCCCTCGTCGATATGGATGCACAGGGGCGGGTCGAGCTTCCTGCCCGAGGCGAAGAACCTGCCCACCATGCTTTGGATCATGGAGATGAGGACCCTGCCGATGATGTGGGCGGTACGGCGGGCCAGGAGGGAACCGGTGTTGCAGTAAAGGATGACCCCTTTCCCTTCCTCGAAGCGGGCCACGAACTCGTTGACGTAGCTTTTTCCGATGATCTTGCCCGTGTTGCCCGATGAAAGGGCCGAGAGCATGGTCCTCAGGGATGAGGCGACCTTGGAGAAGAATTCCTGGGTCGAGGAGAGGATCTGGTCGATGTTGTCGCACACCTCGAGCACTTCCGGAACGGCGTCCTTGATGAGAAGAAGCTCGGTCTTGAGGTCCTGGAGGTCCTTGTAGGTGACCCGCGCCTTTATCTCGCTGAAGTTGACGTTCAGGTCATGGCCGAACCTCCTGGCCTTGAGGGCGAGGCCTGAGACGACCGCGCCCGTTACCTCGCTCGCGATGGCGATGAAATAGTCTTCCTTCGCCTTGATGCCGCTCACCACGTGGTCCACGAGCTCGTCCTCCATATAGTAGTGGCTCAAGGGGTCGAGCTTGACGGAATGGTCGGGATAGATAGGGGTGAGGAGCATCACCTCCTCCAGCCTTCCCGATTCCGCGGACACCTGGATCACCTTGGAAAAAAGCTCAATATCACCTTTTGGGTCGATAATAGCGAGGTTGTAGCCTTTCCGGATGTCCTGCTCGATGATCGATTCCATGAGCCGGGTCTTGCCGATGCGTGTTGTCCCGAAGCAGCCGAGGTGGCCGCTACGCTCCTGATCCGGTATGGCGATGAAGATGTCCCTGGACCGGTCGGCGAGGTTCACCCCTTTGCCGAGAAGGGTCATGCCGGTATTCGGGCAGCACTTCCCCTCGCTGTTCATTTTCCGCAGTCGTTCAAGGCCGCTTGCCTGATCCACGCTCTCTCGCCTCTTCCTGAGTAGTACCTCCCCCAACGTAAGACCCCCGGAGGCGGATCCATCCGGAAGTAATACCTTCTCCGACCCGACCGTAAGCCGATGGCTTCGCAGGAGTCACAAAAACCGCGCGGGCAACCGCGCCATTGTCGCGGAGGGGACTCCCCGTGGTCCTGTCTCTAAAGGTGGGATACCTGGTACCGGGAGTGGTGGTGAAGTCCATGCCTGACCATGATTCGCATCTCATCCTGATCTCAGGGACAGAGCTTCTCGCGTTCCTCCCGAAGAAGTACGCCAACAGATCCTATAAAGCCGGGCAGAACCTCGTGGCCTGCGTCTTCATGCTGGAGAAGGGGAAGATCATCCTCTCCCAGCGGTCTCACCACTACTACATCAGGATCGCCGAACGGGCCTTCGCCGTCCCCATCGAGGAAGAGAAGATCAGGATCAAAAGGGCCGTTTCGGTGCAGGGGGCGGGGTTCGCGAAGATGGCAGTGGAGGGCCTTGACGGTGTCGACCCCGTGAAAGAGTGCCTCCCCTATCTCCCCGCCATGAAGGCCTACACGGACGACACGGTCACGCTGGTCGGTTACTCCCGGGACATGAAGGAGTATGTCCGCAACGCCCTCGCCCCCGCGCCTCAGGACAAGATCCGGAAAGTAATAGTCTCCAGTACGCTGCGGGAGGCCATCGTCGGGGTGGACCCCGCGTACTACGGGCTTTTCGTCGGGAAGGGAGGTGCGAACGTGGCGACCGCCGCGAAGCTCCTCGATATCACGATACGTGTGAAGAAATCGGAAGAGACTGTGCTCTAAGGAGGAAGAGATGGAGCCGGGAACCGAAGCCAGGAACAAGGCCGATGCGTACACGGAGAGAAAGTTCCGCCTCGCCAGGGAGCAGGGCAGCATCGTGCTCGCGCCCCGGATGCGGGACCTGCACCTGCTCACTAGGATGCTTTTCACCCTGGACAAGGCGATCAACAGGATGAGGATGAACGCCGGCACGGCGTCTGTCTCCCTTCCGGACCTGGAAGCGGCCAACGAGAGGGTTGTGAAGCTCACGGCCCGGATACGGAGCTTCACCGCCGCCCTGGGGGGAACGGCCTCCTTTGTTTCCCCCGGCGCCGACCCCGCGCAAAAGGATATCCTGGTCCAGAAGAGGAACTCCTATGTCTTCATGCCCAAGACGGCGGAGGGCACGACGCTCGCCGGCCTCTTCATAAGTCTCGACTCCGCCTATTTCGAGTACAAGATCAAGTCGCCCCTCCGGGACATAGAGAGGCTGGGTGAAGCCATCGAGACGATGAAGGGGATCGTGAGGGATTTCCTCGGGATCACCTCCGACCTCGCCGCGAAGGCCCGGGTGGACTTCGTCGAGCCCAAGGGGCTTGCCGGGTACTTCGAAAACGGGACGAGGAAAGAAGAAGGCGCAGCGGGAGAAGAAGCGTGAAGCGATCCCTCGCCCTTGCCGGCGCCGTGCTCGTCTCTTTCTGCTTTCTCGACGTTTACGCGGCCGGTGTGTACCAAGTCGACTACAGGTATTCCTTCGAAGGGATGGCCGTGGACGGCACACGTGGACAGGCCTTCCTGATCTGCGATGATGCGTGCGTTACCGGACCCTATCTCGCACAGGCAACCAGGTTCCCGGAACTTGCGGTGAGGGTCTCCCAGGACATCCCCGGTCGGCAAGGTACCAACGAGCAACTTCGAGGGCCAGACGGGAAGATAGCCATAAAGCAGGACGCCAGGGGTAGGGACAATGGTCCCGGCCCGTCTCTCACCGTTCTCTTCGATCTCGACAGCGCGACCTTGAACGACGTGGCGATGGCGAAGTTGTCCTCATTTGCTGAAAGCGCAGGCTCAAGAACCACGGGCAGCGGCTTTTCGGTGACGGGCTATACCTGCGACCTAGGAAGCAAGCGCCACAACGGCATGCTGGCCCGGCAACGGGCAGACGCGGTCGCAGCCTGGCTTCGGAGGGCCGGTATGCACTCTTCTCTCGTCAAGGGCGCGGGCAAGTGTTGCTACGCCACGCAAGACCCGCACAAGCGGTACCTGAACCGCCGGGTTGAAATCCGAATCAGCGAGAAGGAGGCCATGCAGTGAACAAGATCTTTACGACTTTCGCCATTTCCATATTCATCGCCGCGATGACGGTCTCATTGTCCTTCGCAACGGAAGACGAGCCTGCCGTGCGGCAGGCGCTATCGAAGTTCCAACCGAACCTGAACGTCGGGGAGGTCCGGAAAACGGACATCCCCGGACTTTACGAGTTGGAGGTCGGTCCGAACATCATCTACTTCTACCCGGACAAGGGCCTCATCCTCTTCGGGGAGATCTGGACCAAGGACGGGAAGAGCCTCACGGCGGCGAGAAGAGAGCAACTGGCGGCAAAGAGGGTGAAGGACATCCCCCTGGACAAGGGGGTCAGGATCGGCAGCGGGCCGAACACGGTGGTCGAGTTTACCGATCCCGACTGCCCCTTTTGCCGCAAGGCATCCGAGTACCTGAAGGGGAGGAACGACACGACCCGGTACGTCTTCTTCTTCCCCCTCCCGGTCCACAAGGACGCGGAAAACAAGGCCCGGCTGATCCTGTGCTCGAAGGACAAAGAGAAAACCTACAAGGAGGTGATGAGCGGAACATACGATGAACGGAAAGTGGAACCTTGCCCGGACGAGAAGGTTTCCGCCCTTCTCAAGGAACATAGGGAGATCGCGGCGAAGGCGGGGGTGACGGGCACCCCTGCCTTCTGGATCAACGGAAGCTTTGTCATGGGAGCGAACCTCCCGGCCATGGAGCGCATTTTTAAGAATCAGAACAACGCAACAGATAAGGAGAAAGAGTTATGGAATTCCTGACAAGCATCATAAGGAGAGGAAGAGCGGTTCTTACCCCGGCGCGCGGACGAGGGAGAACGGCATCATGTTCGTCTGTCCTGTCGCACAGCGGCGTTGCAGGACGGTCTTTGGCAATTATCATGATTGCGGTAACGGTACTGCTTCTCGGCAGCGCCCTGCCGTCGTTCGCTATCACTGCTCCCACCTCTGGCAGCCTTTTTTTTGACGTCTACGACATCGTAGTGAACAGCATGTTGAAGGGAGCCGTCGGCTTTGTGGCGGCGATTCTCGTGTTCATGATGGGGATCGGGCTCTTTTTTGTCCAGAAGATCATACCCGGCATCATCGGCGTGGTCTGCGCTGCCCTCATCATCAAGGCGGACTCCATCGTGACGACCCTCGGAGTAATCTTCTAAACAAAAGAACGAGCAGGGAGAGACGCGGAACAAACGCCTCTCCCTGCCAAGCCAAAGGTGGAGACCGTGAAGAAGAGATTCCCGCAGTACCTGACGCAGCCTTTTATGATCCTGTCCTTCGAGCCCGACGAGCAGATGGTCGCCCTCACCTGCGTCGTCCTCGCGTTGGTCCTCTGGGGATGGGCAGTCTTGTTCCCTTTCATGGTCCCTTACCTCTATGTGAGAACGAAGAAGAAGTACCCCCGGGGCTTCATCAAGCACGTGTTCTACATCCTGGGCTTCATCAAGTTCGAGGGATACCCGGCCTTTCACGAGCGGGAGTTTGTGGAGTAACGAGGAGATCATGGAGCTGAACAAGTACCTGGAACAGAAAAACAACTTCATTGCCAATAACCGGCTGCTCAAGCTGGCTGTGGTCGCGATAGGGCTCGGCCTGGTCGTCAACGCCATCATCACCTACAGCATGTCGAAACGGGCCAGGACCATCATCGTCCCTCCCGTGGTCAACACAAGGTTCGAGCTGTCGGGCTCCCGGCTGTCGGACGAGTATGTGAAGGTGATGACCCGCTATGTCATGAGCCTGGCGGCAAACTACACCCCCGTTACGGCGAGGAGCAATTTCGACGAGCTCCTGGGCCTCTACGATTCTGGGTCATACGCAGAGGGCAAAAGAACCTTTTACAGGCTTGCCGATACCGTGGAGACGGCACGCGTGACAGCATCCTTCTTCGTCCAAAAGATCACCGTTGACGAGAACAAAAAGGAGATACTGGTCGAAGGCGTGAGACGGTTGACAGCCAACGAACAGAAGGTGGAGGAAGGGCCGGAGACCTACGTCATCGACTACGGGAACGACAACGGCCGCTTCGCGATAACTAACCTGAGCCGCAAACCGCCCAGAGGGGAGAAATAGAACCATGAACCGATGGATAACACCACTTATCGCCGCCCTGTCGATCCTGGCCGCCGTCCTTTCCGTATCGGGTGAGGAGCCGTGCGCCACTGGGGACTGCTCCATGTCCTCCACTGCTCCCGCGGAACAAAAACCCGTGGTGCGGTCAAACTATCCCCAGCTCACGCCTGCGCAGGGGCCCACTGTTCCACCGGCACAAAAACAGCCAGCAAAGACAACACCCGTCGCAACCCCTCCTCCTCCCGTTCTGGCGAGGACTGAAACCGTCGTGAGTCAGCCTGCAAAGGCATCACAGAACGATGCCGCAAGGGGACGGATCCTCACCGGCTTCGAGGAAGCGACCGCTTCCCCCGGTGAAGAAGGAGCGTCCGCGGGCCTCCCGCAGACGATCACCCCTGAAGGCCCTTCGCACGTGGTCCTGAGCAGCTCCGACATCAACAGGCTCATCTGCCCCGTGGATATCAAGGACGCCATTTACTCGAAGGAGAAGGGGCTGACGGTCAGGCTCTCAGGGCAGAACGCCTTTGTCAAGTTCCTGGTCATGAAGAAGGACGGCAAGGACCTCTATGCGACGACACCCTCCGAGTTGTACGTCGTCTGCGGAGAGAGCGTCTACACGATGATCGCCATACCACGGCGCGTCCCCGCCCAGACAATCCGGCTCTCCGGGGGCAAGGCGGATTCCATCAGGAAGAATATGAGCCTTTTCGGCGAGGTCCCCTTCGAGAAGAAGATCATTACCATCATCAAGAAGGTCTACACGGACAGCGTTCCCGATTCCTTCACCGTCCGGAAGATTGACAAACCGTATCCCCTCTTCCAGGGGATATCCCTCGTGCTCCACAGGGTCATCACGGTCGACGGGGAGGGCCTGGCTGTCAAGGAGTACAGGGCGAGGATAGCGGACGGGTCGAGGGAGAACAGCGTCACCTTGCGGGAGAAGGACTTCCTTACGGCCGACCTGGCGCAAAGGCCCGTCGCCGTGAGCATCGACACCATGAACCTGAAGAAAGGCGAGACATCGAGGATCTTCGTCGTGGAGAGGACCGGAGGGGAATCATGACACTCAGGGACAAGTGGCTGAAGGCCTGGCACACACTGAGGCCCGACCAGAGGAAAAAGCTCGTCTTTGTCGGGATCGGCCTCGGCATCGTGATACTCTCCCTGGCCCTTTACAAGGCGACCAGGCCTGCCGAAACAACCCCCAGGCAAAAGGAAAGCAAGAGAGATATCTCCCTCGACAAGGGGACACTCGAGAAATCCCTCTACAACGAGTCCACCCGCCAGATAGGCGACATGGAAGCCCAGTTGAAGGCCGTCAAGGAGCAGCTCGCGGCATTGCAGCAGGACAAAAAGCCGAAGAACGATGAAACGGCGGACCTGGCGAAAGAGATCCTGAAAACCTCGCCCAAGGGTCTGTCAGAAAAACAACCGGAGCCGGCAAAGCCTGCCGCACCTTCACGCCCTTCGTCCTATCCCCCCGGCATCCCCCCGCTGCCTACCGCTCCATCATCTCCACCGGTACCCACAGCCTCGGCCATCCCGGCTCCATCGAAACCCGAGGTTTACGGAGAGATAGAGTTTGTCTCCCAGCGGGTGGAGAAGAAGGATGAGGGTAAAAAAAAAGAAACGACGACGATATACCTGCCCCCTTCTTTCATGGAGGCGACCTTGTTGTCCGGCATGTACGCCCCGACCGCGGAGTCAGGTAAAAGCTCTCCCATGCCCGCCCTCATCAGGATCAAGGACCTGGCCATCCTGCCAAATCACGTGAAAGGAGACCTCAAAGGGTGCTTCGTCATGGTCGAGGCCCACGGGTCCCTTGCCGACGAACGGGCCCACGCCCGCCTCACCACCCTTTCCTGCCTGACGAGAGGGGGCCAATCCGTCATAGACCAGAAGATCAAGGGCTACGTGGTGGACGAGGACGGGTTCGTCGGCCTTCGGGGCAAAGTAGTATCTAAGATGGGCTCCGCAATCGCCCGGAGCCTGGTGGCGGGTTTTGCGGTAGGCTTCGGCGACGCCATGAACACCTCGGCGGTCACCACGACCACCAGCGGCCTCGGGGTGACACAGACCCTCGACACGGACCAGGCGACAAAGGCGGGGATGGGCAGGGGCATCGCCCAGGCGGGCCGGGACCTCCAGAAGTTCTTGCTGGACCTGGGGAAACAGGCGGTTCCCGTCGTCGAGATAGGCGCTATGAGGCCCGTCACCGTCGTCATCAGCGAGGGCGTGGAGATTGAAATCAAGGACATACCGAATACGTGCATGGGAGGTGCGGACAGATGCGGAAACTGATCGTCCTGGTTCTTTTCTCAGCAATAGGCGCCGTGGCTTCCGGCTGCTCCACGGTCGGAGAGGCCATCAACCCCTACGGGTCGAGCTTCAACTGCAGGTTAGCCGAAAACGGCAAGTGCATCACCATGACCGGCGCCTACCATGAGTCGCTGCAGCCCGTCGATTCGAAGAACGACGGGAAGAAAAAGGGAAAGGCAGGCGAGCCGAAGGAAACGGACGTGTCGGAGGCCACCTACCAGGGCTCTTTGTACAGGAAGCTCTCGGGCCTCCTGGAAGAGCCGGACACGCCCATGATCGCGCCACCGAAGGTCATGAGGGTATTGCTGTTGCCGTACAAGGGAACCGACAAGGAGCTCTTCATGTACCGGTACGCCTACTTTCTCATCGATGACTACTCGTGGGTCCTGGGAGACAACATCGTTGCAGGAGGCAAGTGATGTCGCTTTGGAGAAAGATCCTCGGGATACCGGGCATCACCTACTCGGACCTGAGAAACGAGACCTATCGTAAGCGCTTCTCCGAATACCTTCCCTGGATCGCCTATGACGAAGAGACGAAGGCCTACCTCTGCGCGGACAACACGGCGGGATTTATTTTCGAATGCAGTCCCCTCGCCTTCGCGGGAGAGAAGACAGCCGATACCCTGGAGGGATTGCTGAGGCTCAACGTGCCGGAAGGCTCAGTGCTCCAGTTCATCCTGGTTGCCGACGACCACGTAGACCACTATGTCGACACGTACCGGTCACTGAAGACCAGGGACAACGAACTCGTGAGACGAAGCGCGGAGCGGTTCGGCTCGTTCCTGCTCGGCGGTACCGAGGGGCTGGAGAAGCTGAACAACATGCCCGTGAGGGATTTTCGGCTGGTCGTGGCCTTCAAGCTCCCCGTACAGCACTGGGGTGGTGATCCCGCTGCCGTCGCGGAACTGCGGAGCGCCATATTCGAGATACTCTCCGGGGCCCACCTGTTCCCAACGGTCATGGAATGCGGGGAACTGGTCGGGTGGATGCGAAGGCTGTTCAACGGGAGCCCCGGCGGCAACGCCGATGCGTACAACGACGACATCCCCATCAACCGGCAAGTCGTCTTCGCGGAAACCCCCATCGAAAAGACAATGAAACACATCCGGATCGGGGAGAGGTATTTCAGGTGCACCACGCCAAGGACGGTGCCCAAGGAGATAGACCTCATGCAGGCGAACCTGGTCTTCGGCGGCATATGGGGCGTCCACCAGGACATGAACCAGTACCGCACGCCCTTCATCTACACGCTCAACATTCTTTTCGCCAACCTGAGGGCGAAGCTCCACGCGAAGTGCAACGCCATCCTCCAACAGAAGGCGGTGGGCAGCTTTGCCCGGCAGCACCAGGCCCGACAAGAGGAACATGAATGGGCCGTGGGCGAGCTGGAGAAGGGCCGCAGGTTCCTCCGCATCATGCCCCTTCTCTGGGTATACGGCAAAGACGAGAAGGCCGTCGGTGAATCGCTTGTCCGGGCGAAGCGGCTCTGGGAGGACTGCGGCTACGTGATGCAGGAGGACAGGGGGATATTGCCCATCCTCTTCATATCGGCCCTCCCGCTGGGGCTCTACAACACGGGCGGCAACGTGGACAACCTGGACCGGGACTTTATCGCCCCTTCCGACACGATCGCGTCTCTTCTCCCCACCCAGGGGGACTTCGCCGGGGGAGGAAAGCCGGAGCTTCTCCTCGTCGGCAGGAAGGGCCAGGTCTGCGGGATCGATATCTTCGACAAAGGGGCAAACAATAACAACATCTTCGTGAGCGCCCAGACAGGAGCGGGCAAGAGCTTCTTCATCAACTACCTCGTCTACAACTACTACGGCGCGGGCGCGAAGATACGGATCATCGACATCGGCGATTCCTATCGCAAGAACACCATGCTCTTCAAGGCGAGGTATCTCGACTTCGGGGAGGAGAGGATATCCATCAACCCCTTCTGCCACGTCGTGGACGAAGAGCACGACCTGCCCATCATCGCCCAGATCGCCGCGCAGATGGCCTACTCGACTACGGAAAAGGCTTCTCCCACAGATACGGAGGTCCAGCTTCTCAACAACGCGGTGAAGTGGACCCATGACAACGAGGGGGATGAGGGAGAGATGGACTACGTATACCGGTACCTCCAGCGTTACCCTGAACACGCCCGGGATGACGGCAAAGAAATGGAGGGCGGGTTTTCCGAAGAGCTTGCGGCGACCGCCCACCGCCTCGCCTTCAACATGCGGGAGTTCGCCCGGGGCGGCAAGTACGAGGTCTTCTTCAACGGGCCGTCCCCTTTCGACATCCACAGCGACGAGTTCGTGGTCCTAGAACTGGGCAAACTGGAGCAGCAAAGGTCGCTCTTCAACGTGGCAACGCTCCAGCTTATCAACGCGGTCACCAACGACTTCTACCGGTCGGACAGGTCGGAGAAAAAGCTCGTCATCTTCGACGAGGCGTGGCAATTCTTAAGGGACAGCCCGATCATCCAGAAGGTCATCGAGGACGGGTACCGGAAGGCCAGGAAGTATAGCGGGAGCTTCAGCGTGGTGACACAGTCGGCGAACGACCTGGAGCTTTTCGGCAGGGTCGGCAAGGTGATCTACTCAAGCTCGGCCTTCAAAATCTACCTCCAGGCGGACGATGTCGAAAAGGCCAAAAACGCCAGGGTCATCGACTACGGCGATTTCGAGATCGCCCTTTTGAAGTCGGTCAGGCAGAACAGGCCGAAGTACTCGGAAATCTTCATGGACACACCGTTCGGGTCGGGTGTTGCGAGACTCGTGGTCGATCCTTACTCGTACTGGATCTACACCTCCGCTCCCGATGACAACAAGCTCATTGAGACGGTCATGGAGCGGCAGGGCCTCTCCTTCGAGGGGGCCATAGAAGAGATCCTCCGAAGGACCGGGGAACCGGGCGGAGTGCTGAAGGTGCGGTAATGAACTTTGACTGTGTGCGAAAAGCCGGTTTCCTATTCGTGATCCTGTCTGGCCTTGCATGTGTCCCCGCCATGGCCCAGAGCCCTGTCGACGCAGCGGGTTCGCTCGGCAACCAGGCAATCGGCAAGTACGGCTCGAAGGAAGGCCTCAACACGAATCTCTTCGATCCCCTCATGTCGGCTTCCACCCCCTTGAGCACACTGGACGGATCGCAACAGGGCCAGGCCCGGCTCAGCTGCCCGTCGTCCCAACGTTTTATGGAGATTTTCCTCCAGCCCGGCCCATCCGGCGACATCGCAACCCTCATGGCCAGCCAGGACACCGATTTCGACGGGGCCCTCGATTACTCCTACCAGGCGCCCTTTTTCGTGTCCGGCATATGCGCGAACGGGGTGATTGCCTGTGCCCCGGGAACCTGGACGAACTGCACCCCCTATGTCTGGACAAGCGATGCGGCCGGCAGAGCCAGTCTTCAACCGGCGGCCGACAGCGACATGAAACAGTGCTTCTGCGTTAATAGCAGTTGCGGAAGCAACCTTGTCCTCCGCAATGTCGCCATAGTCCTGAAATCCATCGGGGGCGGGGTGGTCGCGGCCATCCACCGGAACAACAGCCGCTACGTCATCTCCGATGTGAAGATCGACGGCGCGTACGCACAATATTTCGGCCAGGATTCCTCGCAGTGTTCCACGGCGTCGGGAACTTCCTCTCCCGAGCAGTATTTTTACAACCCCGGGGCTCTCCGGGGAGCCGTGAACACCGAGGTGGCGAGCCAGGCAGGCGACCCCGAGAGCTACTACACGATGCTCACGGGCATCGCAAGTGTCCAGAGTCCCATGAGCCTGCGTCAATGCCGGATTACCAGGGTCGCCGGCATGACCGTCGATCCATCCGGGTACTGCCACCTACTCGAGAACGTGGACGACAGGTGCCACGCTGTTGCCTCGGACCCGGAGTGCAGTTCCTTTCCTCGGGAGGAGGTCGTCGACGGCGTGACGACCATCAGCAACTACGTGGTCACGGGTCTTGCGCCCTCATCGGGTTGCCGTGACTTCACCACGACCCTCCAGGCGAGCTGTAACTATGTCTGTCCGGGGGATGCGAGCTGGCAGATCCCGTGCCTCAACAACCCCGTCTGCACTGTCGGAGGCCGCATGGCTGCCTGCTCCGGAGGTGTGTGCCCCTTGGATGCGGCCGTCGCCTGTTCCTCCGCGCCTACGTGCGTGGCGAACGGCCAGGCCCGGCTTTGCCAGGTTCAGAACCCGATCCAGGAAGCGACAGGTGGATGGACGCACGGGATCAACGTGGTGGCAAGCAGTAACGTGCTCCATTTCTATTCAGGCGGAACAGAAACGGGGCACGTTACTTTCGCCCCCGGCATCGCGTTGACCGCCCTGGTGGAAGGCCCCAACTACCTGTGCGGGTGGGCCTTCGGGGGTGGGAGTATCTTCGGCCTCGACCGGGGATATTACGGGGCGAAGGTCACCTTCACCATCGCCGGCGCAACGGTAACAGGTCTTTCCTCAGACCCTCTTGCCGGCCTGTACCAGAGCAGCGTGAGCACGAACGGGTCGTCTCTCTGGATCAGCGGCATCGGCCTCAACCGTCCGGGCGGCAGTCACTGGGGCTCCGGCAGCGTGAGGTTCGATTTCAGTCCGAATCACTGTCCTCTTCCCTATGGAACACCGTGCGGCGGAACGCCGGCCGCCTGCTACCAGACGTGCCAGAACACGACCTGCAGGGACTGGTGGGTGAAGGAACGGACCTATGTCTGCAAGACCGGAACCTACGACTTCTCCGATGCGAAAAAGCGCGTTCAGAACATCAGGGACTCGGTCCAGGACCAACAGACGGCTTTCTACTACCGCGACTATCGGAAGACGGAGACCGGGTGGCAATATGAGGACAACACCTACGACATGAGCGGCGCCTACCGGCCGATTGTGGGAGCCTGTGAAACGGCATGCAAGACAAGAAAACTCGTCGATGACACGAAAACCACTATCGCAACGAAGAAGGACGACTTCGTCACGCCCTCGACCTATCAGTTCTTCTACAAGAAATGCACCGAGGCGGGCTGCCCGGTTGGGCCTTCCGAGGAGATAGTGCGGGACTGCCAGTGCATCAACGAGTTCGCGGAAGCCGCGGTGATCATGCAGTCCTTAAGGCAGGCCGGGAGGGACATGATCTGCACGAGCGGGCAAAAGGGGGCCCTGAGGTAGGATGCCATCGAGAATAGCCACAGCGCTGATGGTGATGGTCTTCATCTTTCCTGCCTTTGCGCACGCCCTTGTCTGCGGCAAGGACCTGGACGGCGACGGCATGGTAACGGGCCAGGGAGAGACCGCCCAATGCGTGGGTGACGGCGGGACGCTGTGCCCCATAGGGGCAGTCCAGTGCACTGCGGACAGGAGTGAGCCCACGTGCCCTGACGGCGGTGTATTCGTTCCCGGCAGGGACCGGTGCGAGGCCTCCAGCCCGCGCTTTACCTGTTCCCTCGACGGTCGGTCCTACGATTCTTCCTCCGCCTGCGGCAGTGCCTGCGTGCAAATCGCGGCCTGCACTTCGGTCTTGTTGCCACCTCTCCATATCCGACTCTACATATGCCCCCTGAACTCGCAGGTCACCTGCGACGAGGCCCACAACTGCTCGGTAGCCGGTACCTGCAGCGGGGATTCGTGTTCTACGGGCTACACGTGGGACGGCAGCTTCTGCGCGGCCCCAGCCCAGTGTAGCCGGGGCGTCTACGTCTCCGAGGAGAAGAAGTGCGTTGACCAGGGCGCCTATGCGTGTCCCCTTGGCGGGGCCTTCCCCTGTGTGGACAACAACGGGACTGCGCAATGTTCCGCGAATGCCTGCTTCGATCCTTCCGCGCCCGGCAACGAGGTCACGGAAGAGAGCGACAGCTCCATGCTTCAGGATGATGGTGAAAGGGATAGCGAGGGGAACTGTCTCGGCGCTATTTACATTTTTTCCGGGAGAAGCATGGAGTGCAGAACGTCGGGGCATTCGACAGGCTGGAAGAACTGCTGCCTCTCGGGGGAATCTCCACTTGCTGATGATGTGGGAAGTGTCGCGTCATTGTCTACTGCGGCGAGCACCATAAGCAACGTCTACCACATGGGGCAGATCGCTTACCACGGGAACATGATCGCGAGCGGTGTGGCGGTGGATGTCGCAGGCTTCACCCCTGCGGTCCAGACGGGCCTTACTGCCGTGGCCCAATCGGGGAGCGTCATGGAGGGGCTCATGACGTACGCCCAGGCGACGTTCCTCAACCCGACCACCCTCGCCATCGCTGCCGCCATGTATCTTATCCAAGAAGCCTTTTTTGCGGGGAGCTGCAACCAGGAGGACGTGGAGACGGCCATGCTGGAGAACTCGGGGATGTGCCATTACCTGACGACGTACTGTAAAAAGCGGTGGCCCCTCGTCGGCTGTGTCCAGGAAGCCAAGGTGTTCTGCTGTTTCAATTCGAAATTGGCCCGTGTCGTCCATGAGCAGGGGCGGCCACAGCTGAGCGCCTTTTCACCTGCATGGTTCTACGGCCATTCTTCGGGCAATTGCAGGGGATTCACGGCCTCCGAGTTCCAGATGCTCGACTTCAGCAAGATGGACCTCTCTGAATACCTGGGAGACATGAAAATCAAAGCGGAAAGCGCGATCCGGGATACGGTTACCGACAAGGTTCAGCAATACTACCAGGGCACGAGGCCGTGAGAGAACCGGGATGTGAGGTCACCTTTTGCCAAACAGGGCACAAATGAAGCATCGTACCGTTACAGCTCTCATCGTCCTGTGGTGTTTGATATTCCCTGTCGAAGGTAGCGCAAAAGACCTCGGCGTGTTCGGCGCGGTCTACGACATCGCCGAAAAGGATGCTCTGAAGGAGATCGAAGAAAAAGCCCGGGAAGTCGATATTAGCCGGATCATCAACAGGGGCTATCTCGCAAGAAGGATCAGGAATTACACACCCGGGGACCTGAAAGATGCGAAGCTGCCCCCGGCCCGGAAAGAGAGGACGTTCCTCGTGGACATGACCTATACACTCGACCGGGACATAACCGATGAGAAAGGGAACCTCATCTATCCCAAGGGATACACTTTCAACCCGTTGAACTACGTTGCCTATCCCGGAGTTATCGTTATTCTTGATGGCAAGAGCTCAGTCCAGGTGGCATGGTTCAAGTATTCGGAGTACAGCAAGGACCTCAAGGTGAAGCTCCTCGTTACCGACGGGTCTTATGTCGAGCTTTCCGAGTCGCTCAAGCGGCCGGTCTTTTACGCCGGCCGGGCGATGATAGAGGTCTTTCAGATCAAGGCCGTGCCCTCGGTGGTGAAGCAAAGGGGCGCGCTGATGGAGGTGCGGGAGATCCCGGCACCAGACAAGAAAGACCGGTAACTATTGATGTGCACTATTGCTGTTTACAGGTGCGGGCCTTTTTAGAACTCCTGACCGGGCGTTAATCGTTTCATGCGGCTGCCGGCAAGGTTTTTCGGGTAGGCGCGTCGTTGATGGTTACCGGTTTTCCTTCCAGCCTGTTCGCAATCCTGTCGGCTTCCTTGCTCCGAATGATAGTCTATTCAGTCAAGGGAGCTGCGCCTTGAGTTGGGTTAAGAGAAAAGAGCTTTTCCGATGGCGGGGAGACGTTCGTCCATCTTCTGATCAATTGAGGATAATGCCAACTCATGTTTTCGGTTCTCATCGGCGGACATCGCCCTTGTGCCGGTGGAGCCGGTCCTCAGGTGGGTGTTCCTGAAAACATCGAAGACCTCCTCCGCGGAGTTGTCCGAGAATCAAAACCCATCCCGGCTCTCATAAAAGGCGTTCATCCCTGCTCGCCCTTCGGCTTTGCCGGCTTCCTGCCTCGCTTCTTCCCTTCCATCTCCGCCCCTGTCTGCTGCTCTATAAAGCGTTCCACTTCCTTCCGTGTGAAAAGTGTTCGGCCCCCGATCTTTGTGGGGATGAGCTTCCCCTTCCCGATGAGTTTGTGAAGGGTAGCCTTCGAGATCCGAAGTAGTTTCGTGACGTCAACGATGGTGAGAAGCCTGAGGTCGTCTTCCATAGCCACAAGCATATCTCTAACAAAATGCAAGAGCAACGATAAAAATATGAGGAAGTCCGGGAAAATCTTGACAAATATTATTACTACAGACTATAATCGATATTAATGTATTTTTACAGAATTTTAGATACTTAAATAAAAAACCACGATAGAAACGATTACCGCCGGGGAACGGATCACGGGACCGAGGTTCAGAAATGACGATCAAAGAACGAAAGGCTCTCAATGAATTGACCGTGGAAGACTATCGAAAGGCTCTCAGAGAGATTCAAGGTCACCTGGCGGCGTGCGTTGGCGGCCTGATTATGCTCGCCGGGTACCTCGCATCCGACCTCTCCCTTGATTCCGACAACACCACTTGTGTGTTGTCGAGTGCGGAGGACGTCGTCCGGTCTGCTTCTGAATCCGTCAAGAAGGCCCTCGATTGTACATACGCATTGTTGTAGTCCGCTCTCTCACATAGCCCTGAACGGGCATTCTGTGGGGAGGTGGGACAATACCTTCCTCCCCTGCTGCTCCGGCGCGCGGTAGCAGCTCGCAGACAGCCCCAGTAAGAACAAATCACCCGAGTCCTCCCGTCTCTCCGCAGTCCTTCGCCGAGACCGGGGACCTCACTGCTGCGATTGGAACATGCGTAAACCGCGTATCGTCCCACACTCGTCGGCATCCCTCCGGATCGCCCGCAAAACGCCTTGCCTTCGGCGATTGAGTGGGTCTTGAGAACCGACGGGTAAAGGAGGCCCCACACGGCCCGTCCGCGGTGTTCTCGAAAAAGTAATATGTGTGAAGATCACAATTTTTTGCCTGGGACGGTCGTTCCCGGAGGGAAGCGGATGGACATCAAACGATCAGATGAAGTTCACAGGTTTGACCATGGCCGAAACCGGCCGGGTGGAATTACAGCGTCCTTTGTCTGCTGCTGGGCCGTCTTTTATCTCTTTTGCGGCACCGGTATTTCCCACGCCGTCTGCAAGGCCGACTTCTTCAACCCCGTTACGGATATATGCTGGCAGTGCATATTCCCCGTGAGGATGGGCGGGATCGACATCATCGGCTCCGACATCGACAGCCCTTCGGACAACGTGGGCAACGGCCTGTGCCTGTGCAGCAACACGCTCGGCATCTCCGCCTCCTTCTGGGAACCCGCGCGGATCATAGAGACCGTGAAGGACCCGTATTGCTTCAACCTGATCGGAGCATCACTTGGAAACGAAGCCTTTCTCGGCGGTTCCACCCAGGCGGGAGAGCCGAAGGCGAGCATGTTCGCCCAGGCGCATTACTACCTCCTCAACGTCTGGTCTTTTCTTGATCTCTTTCTCGACCTGCCATGCCTGGAACCGACCGGCTTTGACGTCGCTTATATCACCGAAGTCGATCCCACCTGGAACGACGACCTTCTCGCCTTTCTACTCAACCCCGAGGCAATCCTCTTCGGCAACCCCGTCCTCCAGATGGCCTGCATGGCCGATAGTGTGGCCTCGAACATAAGCACTCCCATAGATGCCCTTTTCTGGTGCATGGGGAGCTGGGGGAGTGCCTACCCCTTAGCGGGCCACAAGCAGAACGACGACTACATACAGGACAATGCGGCCCTCGCGGCCCGGATGATCTACAAGCTCAGTCGGGAGCTGGTGCTGTGGGATACGGCAAGCAACGTGTGCGGGGCCGTCATGTGGCCCATCTGGCAGAAGAGCCACTACCGGCTCCAGGCGATGAAGCCGGTGCGGGATATGACGTGCCACCCTATCGGGAGAAGCGGCCTCATCTGGTCGTCCATGAAGAACCCTCCCTACAGTGCCTCAGGTAATGCCTCTGATAACTTCGACTGGGTCATGTTCAGAAAGAAGCTGTGTTGTCTCGGGTGGTCGCTGTGAGGGTACAACGTCTCACGATCATAGCCGTTGTACTGTCCCTTCTTCCGCAACCCGCTTTGTCAAAGACGGTATTCATCGATACGCCAAGCTTCTGCGCACGGGTGGAGAAGATCAAGGGCAATCTGGTCGATGTGACGGATGCGAAGGAACCGTGTTTCATGGAAGGCCCGGGCAAAGCGACCGTAGAGGTGGGAGAGGAGGTCAAAGAGATCGACGTCTATCTGAACGGAACGTACTGGAAAAGAGTTTCCACGGCGTCTCAGCCTCTGTCTCCCGGCGACATCGGTAACATCCTCGAACAATCGAAGAAACACGGCAAGACGCCCGCCATCCCAGAGAACCGGCACGATACCGAGGCGTTGCGTTTGGCCGAGGATCTGTCGCGCTACGCTCAATCCGCCGAGTTCCAAGAAAGAATAGAATCCGAAAAAGCTCGCCTTTATAGCGAAGTCTACGGAAGCCAGGGGGACAATCAGCAAGAAACAGCCAAGACTCCGGGAAAGATAGGCAAGCTTTCTCCCCACGAGCGGATCTATCTCTTCATCTCGTCCTCCGTTCCCATCTCCACCTTGAGGCATTACATCCAGGCGATAAGCGACCTGGTTGAGCCCAACATCAGGGTCGTCATGCGCGGTTTCGTGGGAGGGGCGAGGTTTGTCAAACCCACGGTGGCCTTTCTCAAAGACGTCCTCTTTGTCGACCCGGAGTGCGATCCCGGTCGAGAGCACTGCCGCACCCAGGGCGTCGAGGTCGTCATCGACCCTCTGCTTTTCAGGCGGTATCGCGTCGAGAGAGTGCCGGCATTTGTGTATGTCCCATCGATCACCATCATGGATAGCCAGGCGAGCGAAGGGCTGGACAGCAACGGGATATCGGATCACTACCTCGTCTACGGTGACGTGAGCATCGAGTATGCGCTCAGGCTCTTTGCGAGCGAGCGCAAGAGTCCGGGCGTCGAGGCACTGCTTACATCGCGTCGAGAGAGCGAAAGCGGAGTTCTGGCAAACCCAGGAGAATAGTGGAGGATTCGAAGTGATAGGATCGAATGAGATCAAGAAACCGCCGTCATGGGTAGCGGTAGTCGTGCTCACGATTATTTTGAGCATCCTTTCTTCCGTGGTCTCGGTTGCGGTGTACGACCGGTTCTTCGCGCAGAAGGTGGTGACCGCGAACATCAGCAGGTTCGTGATGGACCAGAGGGAACTCTACTTTCAAGGCAAGATCGACAAGGAGCAGTACATCAACAGTCTCACGCGCTTTATCGAGCTCCTGAAAAGCCAACCGAAGAACAGGGTCATCATACTGGAGGACGTCGTTGCTGCCAACGCGGAAAAACTGGAACCGAGATAAGACGGCAAAGTGCCTGATGCTGCTGTCTGCTTTTGCATTCGGCCTTCTCATACCGGGCAGGTTCTCGGTAACCACGACGCCCTCGCTGGTTCATCGCATCTATCTCGTGTCGAGGATATCGGACGCCAGGGAGATCAGGAAGGGGAGCTACGTGCTCTTCCCGATGCGGATGGCATACGTGAGCAGCGGACAGGTGATTGACGTCATGGGCGTGGCTGTCGCCGACCAGAGACGCAGGCACCCTGAGACGGCACTCACCCCGGCTATGAAGATCGCCCGTTGTCTGCCGGGAGAACACCTGACCGTGTCGGAGCGGCTGTACTACTGCAATGCCGAATACCTGGGACGGGCCAAGGAGTACTCCCTCAAGGGCGAGAAGGTTGAGAACTTTGTCTATAACGGCGTTGTGCCCTCAGGGAAGGTCTTCGTCATGGGCGAGCACAAAGACAGTCTTGACTCCCGGTACTTCGGCTTTATCGAGGCGGGACATGTTACGGCGATCGGTCATCCTCTTTATTAGTCTCTCCCTTCTCGGCAGCGCGGTTGTGGCCGAAGAAGTAACCCCGGTCCGGGAGGCCGATCAGATGCAGCAGAGGATCCCTTACTACAAAGACTACAAGCGAGGTTGGTACTGGTATGAAAGAGAGCAGCCGAAGAAAGACGAGCCGAGAGCGGATGCGGCCCCGAAGCACCGCGTACCGGTGCTCAAGGATTATACGGCCCAAATGCTCTGGAACATGCATCCCGATGATTTCCAGGCGCTTCTCATGGATTTTCAGAAGAAGGCGGTCATGATGCCGAGCGAACGCAGTGTCGCCGAATACTATTACGTCCAGGACATAGCCCGAAGAAAGTCCCTCGCCTTCGCGAACGTGACGGCCGCGGTCATGCAGAAATACCCCGAGCTATCGGTCGCAAAGGATTATCCCACCGCCACGCCCGGCAGAAGCGCCCTGACCCGGATGGAACAGGATGAGGTCGCGAAGAAGATCAGGGGATCGGCCGCGGATTACGGCCTGATCTACTTCTTTTCATCGACGTGCCAGTATTGCGTCGAGCAGGAAAAGATCGTCGGGTACTTCGAGGAGCGATACGGGTGGGAGGTCAAAAGGATCGATCTCACCCAAAATACGGGCCTTGCCTCCCTGTTCAACGTGACTACGGTACCGACCATCATTCTCGTCTTTCGTCACAGTCAAGATCCTATTGTCGTTTCTGCCGGCGTGGTGTCATTGGAAGATATGGAAGAGAGGATTTACCGTGGCATACGGCTCCTCGCGGGGGAGATATCGCCCGAGGAGTACAGCCTCTATGAGTTCCAGAGGGGAAGCACCTTCGACGTGCATGCGCCGCTTTTGAGAGAACGAGAAGTCCAGGGAGGTAAGTGAAATGAGGACCGAACGTAATCGATTCTTCATAAGGTTTTTTGGGGGAAGGAAGACCAGCCATATCCTGTTACCCTTCCTCGCCGTCCTTCTGCTGGGGCTTCTGGTCGGGACCGTCGCCCGGGCAGGGTTCGTCGACGACTGGATCACGCAAAAGGCGGAAACCTCGCCGGGGTACTTCGAGGGGCAGAAACGAGGCTACTTCACCGGGGGGAGCTTTTCGGCGAGGTGGCCGCAAACAAGGGACTATCTCATGTCCTTTGAGCCGCCAAGGCTGAAATTCGGGTGCGGAGGGATCGACGCCTTCATGGGAGGTTTCTCCTTCATGAACTTCGAGTACCTGGTCCAGAAGCTCCAGCGCATTCTCCAGGCCGCTCCCGCCGCGGCCTTTGACCTCGCGTTGAAGAACCTTTGCGAGCCCTGCTCGAATGTCATCAAGTCCATGGAGGCGATATCGGACAGCCTCAATAGCCTCCAGCTTGACGACTGCAAGGCGGGCTCCGTCCTTGCGGCAAAGCTCATGGACCCTTTCACGGACAACGCGAAGATCCACGCTGAAGCGAGAAAGGAGTACGCCCTGGGTAAGGGTATCCAGGACCTCCCCCAGAAGCTCACGGACATCTGGAAGTCGAACGACCACAAGGACGATCAGCCCGCGCAGGAGCTGACCTCCGAATGCCCCCAGGCCATAAAGGATACGTTTGCCACACCGGGGAGTACGTTGCTCCAGAGAATCTTCGAGAAGAGGGGGTACCCGGCAAGCCATGCAGATCTCGTGAGGGGTCTTGTCGGTGATGTGATGGTAGCCGATTTCAGCGAGAATCAACAGGGCTTTGCCTTTGTTCCTCCCTGCACGGAGAACAAGCCCCATGATACGTACAGCTTTTTCTCGGGCAACATCTACACGAGACCCATGAACGGGAATGACTATGGTGCCTGCGTCGTCGCGACGGATACGAACGCCAACCTCCAGCAATGGGCGGTGGACAAGCTCGGTTCCATCTACCAGAAGATGCAGGACAAGACGGCCCTTACCTCAGAGGAACAGGCCTTCATCGACGCGGTGCCAATCCCTGTCGGCGTCTCCCTGAAGGTTGCCATGACCACGAAACAGGGGAACCAGGTGATGGCGTCTCTTGCCATGATCATGGCAAGAGCCTATGCATACGGGATGATGAGCGACCTCTACGGCGAGGTCATCCAGGGCATCTACACGGCCCAGGCCCTCCTCTCGAAGCAGGGCCAGTCACCCAAACCGGGATGCAGCATCGATCTCCTGTCAGGAGGCATTGCCGCCATGGACGACCTGGCAAGACGGACACTCGCCTTCGCGACCAACGTCAAGCAGGACTATGCCAATTCCCTCCACGAGCACACGGCGGTGATGGACGTGGCGCGGCGATATGAGGAGTTCCGGAAGATCTCCGAAGACAAGCTCTCCAAAGCCTTTTCTCCCGGCCTCGCGGGAAGAGTGGTAGGCGGGTTGTAGTGAGAAGAAAAGCGATCATCCTTGTCGCCGGACTTGGCCCGGCGCTCCTCTGCAGTAAAGCCTTTGCCCTCGACATGGAGTACTACACTTACAACGGCTTCGACGCGATCGCCCCTGCCTTCCAGAAGATAGCCCTCATCTTCGGTGACAGCGGGTATTCGGCCTTGCTTTTCTGCGTTCTCGTTGCCGCGTTTCTCTTTGGGGCGCTTGCCATGGTGATGAGGGGAATTGGAGGAAGGTTCTCGCCTGCGGCCTGGGTTGCGCCCGTGGCCATAGGGTTTGTGATTTACGCGGCTATGATCGTTCCGAAAGGCACCCTCCATATCTATGACCCGGTCAAGAACCGGAACCAGGCGGTCGGGGGCATCCCCGACGGGGTGGTAATGGTGGCTGGGATCCTCAACAGGATCGAAAGGGCTTTCGTAGATATGATCTATACGGCCGTCACCCCCGACAGCTACCAGGTCCAGGCGGGAGGGATCGGGTTCGACATGCTCTACGGTTTGGGAAGCAGGGGGGTCATGCTCTCGGACAAGAATATCCAGGCCTCACTTCGGAAGTACACGGAAGACTGTGTCCTGTTCGAGATCCAGCGGCCGGGGACGACACTGACCATCAACGCCTTCGCGAGCAATACCGACTTTGGCGCACTTTTTAGTGAAGCGGCGAGCCCCGCCATCTACACGACCTACTACGACGGCAGCGGAGACTCCACCATGACCTGCGCCCAGTCGTGGACGAACATCCAGGCCCTGGTCAGTGCAAGCAGCACGTTCGACGAGTCGTTGAAGGGCCGGTGTGCGCAGGCGGGCTTCGACCCCACTAATCCCGCCGAGCTGACCCAGTGCCAGGATACCCTCGCCGATACGGTCAACTGGCTGCAAGGGGCCACATATACCGCCATAGACGTCCACCGGCAGATGCTCTTCGGTCAGACCATGAACGACGTGCTCATGCAGGCGAGCCCGGACGTGGCCATGGCGATCCTCGCCTCCCGGAACACCGGGTCGGCACTCGTCGGAACGGGGGTCACGGCCAACCAGTGGATACCGGCAGTGAGAGCGGTCATCACGGCGGTCACCATAGGGCTTATCCCTTTTCTCGTGATCTTCATCCCCACGCCCCTCATGGGGAAGGCGGTCCTCACCATGGTCGGTTTCTTTATCTGGCTCACCGCCTGGGGTGTGACCGATGCCATCGTCCATTCCTTCGGCATGGACTTCGCCAGGAAGGCCCTCTATGAAGTGACGCAGAACCAGCTCGGGCTCACCTCCCTTCTGAACTTCTCAACGGGAGGGCTCAAGGCCCTCGCGGTCTTCGGCGCCATCCGCTGGTCGGGGATCATGCTCGCCACCGTCATTACCGGCATGCTCGTGAGAGTGGGAGGCTCCGTGCTGGGCCGTCTGTCTACCCAGGTGACCGCGACACCCATGGGACAGGGCCAGGCGGCAGGCAGCACTGTGGGGACTCCTGAGGGGCTGTCCAAATCGATGGGGGCCCTGGAAGTGGCGCCTTCCACGATGGCGAATGCCCATAAGTTCAGCTACGCGGACAGGGCGAATGTCTCGGCTGCCGAAAGAATGGGAAAGACCGGCTACGGAGTAGCGGGAATGGAGACCTTCGGAGGTACGGAGGGCTTCTCGGAGATGATCTCGGCAGGCAGCATGGCAAGGACCGTAAGGTTCGGAAACGAGGGCCTGGCGATGAGGGACAGCGAGGGTGGTTACAAAGGGGCGACAGACCTCTACAACTTCAAGTCGACCGCGGCCTTGCGGGAGACGGCGCTCACGAGGGACCAGTACGGCAACGACCCTGAGAGCCTGGCACAAAGAAAGGTAGCGGCGGAAGGAGCCTTCATCTCGATGGCGAAGGAAAAGGGCATGACGCCCGCGGAGTTGCAAAGGTCAATGACAACCATGGACCTGGCGGGCACTGCCGATTTCATCGACAAGTACTCGTCGGCCCGGGGGATAGGATTTGCCCAAGGGGCCAGGGAACTGGGGGAGCTCTCGGGAAGTCAGCGGTTCGTGGGAGCGAGCGGGTTCAAAAACGCCAGGGGAGTTGTTGCTGAAGGGGGAATGATCTTCACCGATACCAACAAGCACCTGAACGAGGCGGCGAAGTTCGAAATGTCCTACCAGCTCGCCCACAGCCTGGGCCTTGCCGAGGATAGAAATGATTACCAGGGCATGTACGGCCTCCACAGGCAGCACCACGGAGAGGACGCGCTTACGCTAAGCGATCAAGGAGCGGTGACCCTGCTCAATCAGCGCATGAAAGATATGGGCTACTCCACCCGCGTCAAGGAGGGTGACAGGATCAGGATGAACTTCGATGACCAGGGGAATGTAGTGTCCGCTTTTGCCGTGAGGGGAGCAAGCAGAGAGAACAGCGACATCACCAGCGAGATGAAAGGCTACCAGTCGAGCTACCTCAACGTGAAGCGGCAAACGACCGGCTTCAGGGGAGAACATGGGTTCATGGATACCTCGTACAATTACAAGAGGACAATGGGTACGGGTCAGGTCGAGATGGGAAAGGATGCGGCAGGGAAGCCCATTTACGGCCCGGGTTTCAGAGAGGCCTATTTTGACAGGAAGACCGGGGAGCTTGCGGCAGAAACCTGGACGAACAAGAGGACCGGGCAATTCACGGGCGTGGAGTACATAGACACCGGGAGAAAAGACCCGGAGACCGGCAGATCGATCAAGGCGCCTCAGTGGGTCACCGGCACCATGGAGCTCGACAAGACCGGGTCGTATGTCGTAAAGGACTTTCGGTCCATCAGCAACCAGGAAGTAATAAGGGGCGACGGGAAGTTCGCCTCGGAGATGAAAGTCGATGCCGATAGCGGCCTCAGGCTCTACGAGGTAGGCCGGGGCGGACAGGACATGGCGAGGGTGAACAAACTCGTGCTGGACGAACAGTCCGAGGCGAGGTTCACGATCGCTGGCGGTGTTCTGGCCGATGATAAATCGCAGGTTACTGCTAACCAAGAAAGAGTTCTCTGGGCAGGAGCAGGGCTGGAGAAGGGTGTAGAAATGGTTACGCAAGGCAGACAGTTTCGATCGGTATTCCAAAAGTCGGGAACCACCGGACCGGCTCCTGGGGGAAGTCCCAGCTCCAAGGACATGGAGGAATTTGAGAAATACTTCAGAAGGATGAACCAGGTGCGAAATCAAAAGGCGGCTCATAGAGCCGAGAACTACGGGGCGACGCTGCCGTCGCCCTCGCAACCGAAGACCACTTTCAGACCCAAGTCGGTGGAAACAAGATATCCAAAATAGAAAGAATAGATTAGGGAGGTGGAATGGAACTTGTTCACAATTGCCTCAGGGTGCAGGGCGGCATCATCGTTCCGGTTTACAACGTGGAACCGGAAATGGTGAAGCGGTTATCCAACGGCGACGTCATGATTTCTGTGAAAAGTTATGGTGTCGAGGTGCGCATCGAAAAAATTGTTGTGCCCATCCCCGAGTTTTTGCTGGAGTTCATTATTGGAAATAACACCATCACTTTCTACAAAGCGGACAATGCAGAATACTTGTGGGAGCCGTATTTTTCAATCGAAATTCCAAGGAATGATCTTATAGAGGCAAGGGGCGCTTACAAGTTCATTCAAAGCGCGAATTCAGAGAAAAGTAAGGAAGCAGAGACCACGGTCCAGACTTGAGAACCGGCCTACTCGTCCGTTTCGCGGTGCCAGACGTTGCACTTCAGGCGTCTCCACGCGGGGCTTGTTACTATATCCATCGACGGACCATCGTGATGGCCGCCCTCCAGTTCGCCGGAGACCTGCAATACCACAATGAGCTCGCCGGTAAACAGTAAACTTAAGACGCCAAAGGCGACTCCCAGATTTATTGAGAAAAGAGTCTCGATATCGTATCGAAGTAGAAGAACCATCACGATGGCAAGAAGAATAACGGTTACTCCAAACGAAATTATCACAATCTTGGGCACGAGCTGGTATCCGGTCTTCCGGTCAAACCACATCCAGAGTCGATTTCTTCTGTTCATGTCGAGACCACTTCTGTCCGCGCGAAAGATCTCGTCCACCCTGCGCTTGTATTCCTCGTTGAGGCGGTCAAGTTTCTTGTCGAAGTCAGCGTTCAGCTTCTCGAACTCGTATTCGTTTGCCGGATTCTTCATTACTCACCTATAATATTCTTGCACTCACCGGTTATCGTGTCAACGATTTCAGAAATTTGCCTTGACACATGGACATAGGCATAATAGCGGCTGGAGGGGTTTGAAGGGATGAACATCGCAAGCGTGCTTTCACGGACAGAGACGTTTTATGTTGAAATAGACTCACGAGTATTATACTCCAAAGTATATTACTTGGAGCGTGACATGTTTATCGCTTCTGGCGCATTGTTTTGGGCCGCGCCAAGAGCTACTCCGCGGCCACTTGGTTATTGCGTTAGTGGCTCACCACGAACTCCCCGAGAAGGGCTTTTCCGGTTCCTCCCCTCTCGACTTGCACATATCGAGATAATCGTCTACAGAGTCGTGAAAGGCCTTCTCCAATTCGTTGACCGTTTTACCCTGGAAAGTGACGACGTCGCGTATACCGATGACTTCACCATGAAAGGTCATGGCCTCGTCGTCAAATTCCACCCTGCCGGTGTAACCCTTATAGGTCATCATGACTGACTCCTGCCTCCTGCAGGAATCGGGAGACTGATCTGACTGCCCCTAAGATCTCTTTTCCCATAATGCTCCCTGTTTGAAAGGAACGGACAACCTCTTTCACGATAGGGCCCTATCGAGGATTGGCTTCGATGTAGTAAGTGATCGGTGCAGTGTCGATGAAGACGGAGTGGCAGCTCTGCTCAAAGAGATTCACCCCCTGTCCTCTCTGGAGCGGTTGACATACTCTTGAGCGTCTTCCTTCCACAGGCCCTTTCCCAGGCCGTAGAGCTGACCCCATTCAAGATCTTTCTTGGCAATGCCCGTTCTCCTCAGCCGATGCGCAACCTTTTCGACCAGTCTTAACTGCTCCTCGGGCGACAGGTTCTCGATCGCTTTCTCAATGGTGTTTAGAGAAGCTGCTTTTTCATGGCAGTGACTGTCTTCCGTTTGAAGTTCCCCTGGATTACCAAGTCGTCTACTGCCTTTCAGGACCGGTCCAAGCCCCGTCGGGGAAGTAATATCTAAGGTGCAGGCAGACACACGTTATGTCCCAGGAGGGATTATATGCCTTACCTTCTACACGTGCTGAAAGGCAAAGAGAAGCGGGTGATCGAGTTGCTCGGCCTCCACGGGGTGGCAGCGAAGAAAGCCCTTATCGGAGAGTACCTGGTCGCCTACGATCCGCGATGCAAAGAACTGCGCTATCTCGATTCGATCTCCGGGTATATCCGTAACATATCCTCCATAGACGATGGAGAGGTTGGGAGGTTTCTCGGCTTGAGCGAGGCGGTCTTTCCAAAGATCACTTTGGAGGCCGGCGCCATAGTCCGCGTTCTGTCAGGGGAGTACCAGGACTTCCGCGGCGTGGTCCGGGGACTGGGGAACGGCACGGTGGAGGTGGACGTCATTATCTTCGGGCGACTGAGGCCCGTCACTTTGAACCGAAGCGATGTCGCCCCTGATACGCTTCCGGAGGGATTCAGACCATGAAAGGTACTGGAAAAATAGCCGGCTATGCGGTGAACAAGAAGACCATCTCGGTACAGATAGAGGTGCCGAGAGCAATGGCGGTTGTCGATGAGTTGGAGCGCTACAAAGGTAAGATGAAGACCATCAGGCTCGATACCTTCCCACTCGTAGGGAAGATCGAGTCCATCACCATAAGAAGAAACGTCGGCTTCCTCATCCACACGGCGAGACTCGACTTCATCAACCGGCGGCTGTTCCATCTCATGGAAAAAGAGCCCCTGGCCATAAAGGTGAGTACCACACAGCAGGACAAGCTGCTCTACCTCCTCGACATGGTTGCAGGGAAGCGGAATCAAAAACCGGATGACCTCCTGTTCGAGCTGACTTCTTTCACAAAGAAGGATGGAGACGGACCGGAAAAGACGATCCCCGGCAAGAGGTCAGTCTTCGACCTCTCGGATGCTCAGTCGATCGTCGTCTTCGACAAGATCAAGAGACTCTCGGCCACCAGGTAAGGCGGAGCATGTTCGATACAGTAAGGACGATATTCGCGATTCTCACAGAAAAAGAATATCCGCGGGAGAAGATCGTCCTGTCTCTGGATGAACTCTGCCCCATCTGGATCAAATATAACAGCTCGTTCAAGCCGCAAGATGTAGTGAAAGAACCGAAAGAAGCAAAGGTTACATCATCGGTAGAGGCCATTCCTGAAGCCCCGCTTGCCGAAGATCTATCGTTGGTGAGAAACGAACCCGGGACAAGCAAGGCGCACGTCAGTGTGCAGGCCTTTTACAGCGAGGTGATCGAACCGCATAAAGAGATCCTCGGCGGCAAGCTGGAGGGCGTCAACAGGATCATCGAGCTCCTTGAACAGTACGGTGACTGCCCCTCGGTGGTTACTACGGTCACCGACGCGGAGAGGGGTGACGCGGCGCGCCTGGGAGACATCCTCTCGAAGGTCACGCTCCGTGATCATAGCTTCAACGTCACCCGCATCGCGCTCGGGCTCGTCAAGAACGCCTATGACGACCCGGTCGGGTACATTCCCCTCATGATCGTCGCCTCTCTCGGCCACGACCTGGGGAAAATACCCGAGCTGAGGAACCAAAGCGGTTATGTGAAGGCGGACCACCCCCGGACGAGCGTGTCGATCATAGAAGAGATATTCGTGAAAGACAAAGGGGCCCACTGGCTTAACCTCATCACCAAGGCGATAGAAGAACATCACCAGTCGGCGACCGAGCCCTTATCGGAGCTGCTCAAGGAGGCGGACGGCAAGGCCCGCCAGATGGAGATCGAGCAGGCGGAGAAAAGGGCGTCGCTTTCCTGGGAGGAATGGTTCGACTGCAAGGAGTTCCTGAAGAAAGTAGGGGCGATGGTGAACGTCACAGAAATGGGAAGCCCCTTTCGCGCCTTCTCGTTGGACGGGACGGTCTACTGCGATCCCACGTTCCTCTACGAGACCGCCCGCACCATGGCGGCCGGAAGAAACGTCATCGACATCACGCTGCTTCGGGACACGGACAAGGAGAAGGCAGTGTGGAAAATCGTCGAGGCCCTGAGGAAGTCGAATCTCCTCACGAGCGATCTCGGAAGGGGCTACGCGACGCGGCGATACGAGATCGAGGTGGAGCAGGGGAAACCCAAGAGGTTGCTTTTCGTCCCCATAAAGGCAAGCGCCTTCGAAAACGAGGCCGAGTTCGAGGCGAAGAAGGCGAGCCACCCGCCCTTTATCAGGGGGATCACTCCGTTATGACCGTCTCCCATTTCATCGATTACTTGAATCCCCTCACCTACATGTCCCATGCCCAGTACATGTCTGTCTGGAGAGTGGTTTTTGAGGCCGTGCTCCAGGGGTTCTGGGCGAGGCTCTTCGCCTCGTCAGCGCTCTTCCTCGCCTTCTTCATCGGCGTCTACCGGCAGAGGATCGTTGCCGGGGTCCTCCTCTTTTTCCTCTCCGTCGCGATTGCCTATGGCGGGTCCATTCTCAGATTCGTGCTGGGCCTATGAGCCACAAAGACGGGGACAAAGCAAATGACATTACCCCGATAGGCGTAGCGGGCGCGACCCGGCCAAAAAGCTTCATTGATGTCGTCTCCATCGTACAGAACTATTTCCTCGCGGAGAAAGATGGGAACGACCTGCCCGAGAACCTTCTGACCCTCAAGGGCAAGATCGTGATCTCTGAGGTAGGATTCAAAGGGGCATTCATATCGGGCCTGATCAGCATCCTCCTGACGCCTTTCTTCGTGGGGGTGATCGAGCGGCACATCCCCATCTTCGGCTCCTACGAGTTCACCCTCTTCGACCAGGCCTTCGCAGTGGCCCTCACGCTCAGCTTCGCCATGGGCTACAGTCTTATCCTCGCTTCCATCGGAAGGTACTACATAGGCAAGCTTTCAAAGAGGGCCATCAACTGGCTCATGGCGGGAATGACCGTGGCAGCGGTCTTGAAGATCGTCGTCGCCTTTGTCTTCTACAACACCCTCTATGCCTCGGTGCTCGACGAGGAGCGGGTGGCCCGGTTCCTTCTCTGGTTCCAGCCGCAGGTAGGTTATTCGGTCCTTAACAAGATCTACCGCTTCCTCATGGAGGTGAAGCCGGTGCTTCTGACATCCGCGAGCTTCGTGGTCCTCACGACGTTCCTCATGATCACCATCCCCTGGACGATCATCCTTGCCGCGTCGAGGAAGACACGGAGGATGATCGAGCGGGAGCGGATGTGGCGGTGAAAGTAATATGGAGGATAGACGGTTTCCTCGTCAGGATGCTTTTGCAGGCGAGGAACCATCATTCCTGGACATGTAAGGAGGAACTCGTGGCGACTGATTGCATAGGAATCGACATCGGGTACGGGTACACGAAGACATGCCGGGCGGGAGACAGACACATCTTCCCCACGGCCGTCACCCTGATGGCAACGGAAACCACCTTTTCGGAGGCAACCCCCATTGTGGTCAATGGCCGCCGGTTCCTCGTGGGAAAGGAAGCGGAGAGGGAAGGCGCCACCGTTGACACCTGCCAGTCGGGCTTTGTGACCTCTGACGCTTGGCTTGCCTGCCTGGCCGAGTGTCTCCGCATTAACGGTTTCCCTCAAGGAGAAATCGTGTTGGGCGTGCCCCCGGGGATGTACTCACGGTCGAATACTCAGAAGATCCTGGAAGCCGTAAGGAAATCGGAGATCGGGATAAACGGAGACCCTTGCCGGATCAGCAACGGAATCAGGATTATTCCCCAGGGTGCGGGAATATTCTTCCGCCACATCGAGGACCGGCCGGATGACTACAGGAAGAACGTGGCGGTCATCGACATCGGGCACCACACGGTGGACATGGTCCTGTTCTCGGCGGGGAAATATGTAGAAAGCGCGAGGGAGAGCCGGGAGATCGGGGTGTGGCTGGTACTGGACGGCATCGTCAAGGCCTTCTACCGGGAGCACGGACTCCAGATCGGGTTGAGGAACGCCCTCGATATCCTCCGGACCGGGCAGATGACACACCTGGGTGTCACGTACACCCTCGATGCCAGCGAGGAGGTCAACCGTTATACGTGGCGCTTCGAATCCGTGGTGAACCGGTACCTCGAAAAACTCCCCATCCGGCCCGACGTCGGCGTCATGGGAGGGGGCGGCGCAATGGTGCTGGATCACCTCGTGGAACTCAGACACCATCTGCTCATGGTGAGCGAGCCGGCCATGGCGAATGCGGTCGGCTATTGGCTCTATGGCAACGACGAGAGATAGGGAGGTGGCCATGGCAAAGGACTTCGTGGTCTACAGGGTTCACATCCACAAGACAAAGAACGAGGACCTTTACACGCTTCTCGAAAGCATGCCGAAATCGACCAGGGGCCTCTTTATCAGGGAGGCGCTGGAGCACTATAGCCGCGCGCGTTCGGGGGTCCCCGATACCCAAAAGACACTGGGCATTTCCCTTCGAGGCACCTTCGACGAGGACTTCGGAGAGACGGGTTGATCGCGGCCGCCTTTACCATGCCAGGGGCAAAGGCCCTTGCTTCTCTTCGATCCTTTTGCGTTCCGTCAGTAGTAGGGATCTGGGGATGATAAACAAACGCCCGCACGAAAAAGGAGCCCGCACGAACCGACGGGGGAATAATCGGCCCGACGATGACGAGAGCGACTGCTATTTCGACCTCAGCGGTCTGTCTCATTATGCCTCCCTTTCGATCCGCTGTTTGCGCAGCTACCTCTCCCTGCCCATCGATCCGCTCCCCTCGTATCGGCTCAGCAAGAAGATCCTTGTTCGGAAATCTGAATTCGATGCCTGGATGAACAGACGCAAAAGGCTGGCCTCAAACGTCTCGCAACTCGTCGATGATGCCTTGCGCGGACTGAGAAGCAAGCTTTGATGGATTCCTTCGCCTTTTTATGTCACAATTTTCTCGCGCATAGGTTGCTTTTGCCCGCACGGGAAAGGAGGTGAGCATGGGTGTAACCGTGCGCCAAAAGGAACCGGGTGAGGGAAACCCTTACTACGTTTTTATCAACCACAATGGGCAGCGGAAAGCAAAGAAGATCGGGACGAAGGAGAAGGCAGAAACGGTGGCGGCAGTGCTGGCGGAGAAACTCGAGAGGGGCGACCTCACGTTGATCGAAGGGCAACAGGAAGCGCCGGAGACCCCTGCCTCGATGACCTTCGGGTTATATGCCGGGGAGTGGTACGTGAGCTATGCCACGGCAGCATGCGAGTTTTCGACGAGTGACAACTACGCGAGCATCATCAAGGTGCACCTCAAGCCGCAACTCGGGGACAAGCCCCTGGCGGCCATCACCAAAAAGGACGTGAAAGACCTGATCCTCGCAAAACTCCACGACGGCCTCGATGTCAAGACGGTGAAAAACATCAAGTTGTGCCTCAGCACCATCCTGTCGAGCGCCGTCGAGGACGAGCTGATCCCGCTCAATCCGGCAGCCGCCCTCGGGAAGAAGACGAGAAAGCTTTTGACAAAGAGGGGCAGGAAGAACGTGAACTTCCTGAAGCGGGACGAGGGCACGCGCTTTCTCGACGCCGCCTGGCAGTTCTTCCCGTCCTTCTACGCCTTCTTTCTGACCGCGCTCAGGACAGGGATGCGGCTCGGGGAGTTGCTCGGGCTCCAGCCGGGCGACGTCGATTTCGAGGAGGGCTACATCGAGGTGCAGCGGGCGATTGTCCGGGGAAGGAAGAAGCCGTACCCCAAGAGCGGCAAGCCGCGCCGGGTCGACATGTCCCGACAGCTTGCCGAGACCCTGAGAATTCACCTGCTCTGGACGAAACAAGCTATGAGGGAGAAGGGCTGGATAAAAAAACCTGCCTGGCTCTTCTACAACGAGGAGGGTGGTTTTCTCGACCCGACCAACATCAGGGAGCGCGTGTTCAAAAAGATCCTGGCCAAGGCCGAGCTGCCGAAGATCCGCATTCACGACCTGCGGCACACGTTCGCGTCGCAGCTGATCGCCAACAACGAGTCCCTCGCCTACATCAAGGAGCAGATGGGCCACTCGAGCATCCAGGTCACGGTCGATCTTTACGGCCACCTGGTGCCGGGCGCGAACAGGCAGGCGGTCGACCGGCTCGACGACGAGAGGGCGGTTGCGCAACCGGCCGCAACCAATCCGCAACCGGGTGCCCCCGAAGACAGAAAAAGGGCTAGGAGGAGCACTCCTAACCCCTTGAAATTACTTAATTGCGGGGGCAAGATTTGAACTTGCGACCTTCGGGTTATGAGCCCGACGAGCTACCGGTCTGCTCCACCCCGCTGGTAAAAAGATAACCTTATCGCTTCCCAAAGTCAACCCATATTTGCCGCTATTCGTCGTAAATGCGGCAATTGCGGCGACTTTCTGGATGGGATGGAGAACCGAAACGCGGGGCCGAGATGGAAGGCAGGAATGGGCTGTTATTTCAATTCCTTCAGAGGCAAGGTGAGAACGCTCGAAAGGGTGGTAAGGATGCCGAGCGTGAGGATCCCGACCCGGAAGCTGATCAGATCCCCTGACAAACCTAAAAAGTAAGGGACAATGCCGATCCCGAAGACCGATCCCAGGGTGAGGATGAAGCCGGTGGCTTGTCCTCGTTCTTCCTTACTGAACATCCTCGAAATCGACACCAACGAGACGGGAAAGAACCCGGTGGCAATGCTCGCCTGAAAAAAGAGGAGCACCTTGACCCAGCGGACATCCTTGACGGCAAGGAGCATGGTGAGGATGCCGGTGGCAAGCAGAAGGATAAAAATAGTCCTCTTGACACTGAACCGGTCGGCAAAAAACCCTGAGACAATGGAAACAACAACGCCTCCGAGCCGGGAAAAGCCGAAGACCGTGTTGGCCTGCCCCATCGTGACACCGAGCTCCTTGGTGAGATACAGAGGGATGATATAGTAGAGTCCCAGGTTTGCCCCTGCGGCGAAGATCCAGATCAAGCCTGTCAGCCATAGAGACTTCTTTCGCATCAAAGCAACCTGGAAGAACTGCCTGCTGGGCGCTGGCGGCTGCTCTTCGACCTTCAGAGCGAATGCCACGCCGCAAACAAAATAAATCACGGCGAGAAGGGTAAACATTATTCGCCACGACACAAAGGACAGGAAAAAAAGGACTACAAACGGGGCGCCAAAGATACTCATCGAAGCCGCAGAATCGTGGATAGCTATCACCCTTCCCCAAAGTCTCTCGGCATAATAGTCGGTCATAATGGGAATAATGTTCGGGATATACATCCCCGTAGCCACACCCAAAAGAAACCCCAGGAAATAAAGGGTATTGAAGTTCTTTACGAGCGGCATTGAAAGGTACAGGCAGGTTGAGACCATGAGCGAGACAACAATTGATTTTTTCGCTCCGAAGATGCTGGAGAATATGCCTGAAAAGAAGAGCGCGCACGCATAACCCATGGAGATCACGATTGCAATGCTGCTCGCCCGGGCATGGCTAATGCAGAACTCGTCCTCGAGAAGGGGAAGGATCGGTGAAAAAATGGTCCTTCCCGTAAAATTGAAAAACCACAAGAGCCATAGAAAAGAGAGAAAAAGAAGAGCCCTTCCGGACAGGGCTTCAAACCGAAGCATTGCTCACTCTACCTTTAAACGACCGGCAAATGCAATGTAAAACAACATATTTCGGCCGACAAAGGCTGAGTGTTGCGGCAGAGAAGGCCGTGTGTTAAACTGAGGCCAATATCCGAAAGGAGGCTCCTAAAATGGAACTGATCGAAGCGATCAAGGAACGAAGAAGTATCAGGAAGTATAAGAGCGACGCAGTTGCCGACGAAGTGATCCTTCAATGTATCGAGGCGGCCCGTCTCGCGCCGTCATGGGCAAATACACAGGTTTCGCGCTTTGTGGTGGTAAAGGATCAGAAGGTCAAGGAAGCGCTTGCGGATACACTCACCTCGAACAATCCGGCCCGTCAGGCCATCCTGGAAGCGCCTTGTACGATCTGCCTGGTTGCTCAGCGCGGGATTTCCGGATTAAAGAAAGGCGAGCCGGTCACCGACAAAGGGGATTGGTTTATGTTCGATGCAGGCATCGCCATGGAACATCTGGTACTTGCCGCCTGGAGCCTGGGACTCGGCACGGTCCACGTGGGAGCCTTCGATGCTGCCAAGGCGGAAGGCGTCCTCGGAGTTGCCGGAGGCTACAGTATCGTGGCAATGACACCCCTCGGCTACTTTGAACGGACTCCGGCCCCGACCCCCCGGAAGCCCCTTGAGGATTTAGTATATCTCGACAGATTCGGAAAGGCGTTTCGCGTATGAACATCCCGTTAATAAACCTTAAGCTGCAGTACAGGAAAGTGGAGAAAGGCCTTTTGCCCAAGCTGAAGGAAATTCTCTCCGAACAGAGGCTTATTCTGGGAAGATACTGCACGGAGCTGGAGGAATCCATTGCCCGGTACTCGGGTGTGCCCCACGCCCTTTCCTGTGCAAACGGCACGGACGCGCTCATTCTCGCCCTTATGGCGCTCGGCATAAAGAGGGATGACGAAGTGATCACCACCCCGTACACGTTCTTTTCGACTGCGAGTTCAATCGTCCTCCTTGGCGCCAAACCGGTGTTCGTCGATGTGAAGCGGGAAGATATGAATATCAATCCCGATCTTATAGAACGGGCAATAACGCCGAAGACAAAGGCGATAACGGTGGTGCATCTTTTCGGGAAGCTGTGCGACATGGAAGCGGTCTCGCGAATCGCAGGGAAACACGGCCTGCCTGTAGTGGAGGATATGGCGCAGTCGCTGGGAGCCAGGCGCAACGGTGTCGCTTCCGGTGCTTTTGGAGATATTGCAGCCGTGAGCTTTTACCCGACCAAGAATCTGGGCGGCATAGGGGAAGGAGGCATGGTCCTGACCAGGCGCGATGACCTCTTTGAGCGGGCAAAGAAGCTCAGGGTCCACGGGATGGGCCAGGATGTGTACCATCATGAGATTATCGGCTTTAACAGCCGTTTGGACGAGATAAAGGCATGCGCGCTCGTGGAGAAATTCCCGCGCCTCGAAGAATGGAACCGGAAGAGGATCGAGAATGCCATGTTCTATAACAGGAAATTGCGTGACCTTCCCATCATCCTGCCCGAAACGGACGGCCGGGGCGACCACATTTTCCATCAGTACGTGATCAGGATCGAAAAGCGGGATCAGCTCAAGACCTTCCTTCAGCAGAAGGGCGTGGCAACAGGCATCTACTATCCCCTGCCCCTCCATTTGCAGGACTGTTTTGCCTATCTCGGCTACAAGAAAGGGGACTGCAGGGAGGCCGAAAACGCCTCTCTCACGAGTCTCGCGCTTCCTGTCTTTCCCGAATTGAAGAAGGCCGAGAAAGACTACGTTATAAGATCGATCAGGGAGTTTTTTGAGGACCAATAGGTCCCAGACGGAACATCACCATTTTTTCCGGCACGAGGTATTTGCGGGCGGCGCTGTTCACCTCATCCCTCGTCACCTTATCGGCGCGCTCCGGCCAGAGCTTGAAGGTATCGGGCTGCAGACCGTAGATGGTGTCGAGGCACATGCTTGATGCGATCGCCCCGTTCGTCTGCACCCGGATGTAGTGATTGCCGATCATATAACGTTTCGCGTTGGCCACTTCCTCTTCGGTGAAGCCTTCTCTTCGTATCTGCTCGATCTCGGCGCGCGCAATGCGTTCCACATCTTTCACATGAGTCCGGTCGGTTCCTATGTAAATTCCCATGGCGCCTGTCTCAAATGCTTCCTGATTAAAGAAAGTCACCGCATAGGCATAAGGATTCTCTTCCCTCAGCCTCTTGTGCATCCTTCCCCCCATACCGGAGAGTATGGCGTTCATCACCTCCACGCCGTATCTGTCTGCATCGATAAGACCGGGTCCGACAAAGGTGAAGGTCAGGTGCGTCTGGAACATCTCCCTGTCGATCGCCTCTTTCCTGGCAGAAGCCACCTCGTGGCGGAGCTTTTTCAGCTCGTGGTCCTCGCCCTTCCAGTCCGAAAAAAAACGCCGCACCAACTCCTCAGCCTTTTTCTGCTCGATGTCGCCAGACACGGCGAGGACTGCGCCGCGCGGCCCCACATAGTGCCTGTACAATTCCTCTACATCCTCGACCCTCAGATTGCCGACATCTTCAGCCGACCCAAGCGTGTCTTTCGCATAGGGATGTCCCTCGTAGAGCAATCTGTACATCTGATAAAAGGTGTATGGAACAGGGTCGTCGTCGCGCCTGCGGATATCCGAATAGATCTCCTCTTTCACCTTTCGCAGCTCGTCATCCTTGAAAACGGTCGTCCTCAGAAGCTGTCTCAACAGGTCAAGACCTTGCGGAAAGTCCTTGGCCAGGAATTTCCCGGAAAGTCCGAAGACGTTCCTTCCGCTCACCGGGCTGATGTTTCCTGCGAGGGTGTCGATCTTTCTCGCGATTGCCTGGCTGTCGAGTTCCCTGGTGCCGCGAAGGAGCATGCGTGAGAGGACATTGAAACTGCCGTTCCGGCCTTCCCTCTCCTCCTTGACCCCTCCTACGAAACCGATCATAAAAGACACGGTCGGACTTGCCGTATTCCTGTTATAGACAAATCGAAGCCCGTTCTCCAGTTGGATCAGGGACGGGTTGGATGTAGTCTTCGGCATAAGGACCACCGTGCTCTTGTCCTTCGCCCGAAGGTAAGTCGTAAGGACCCGTTTCACGTCTTCGACGCCCACGCGGTCTATCGCCTCCAGGTATTTATCAGCATAGAGCGGATCATCGGTGAGGGTTTGAAAATTCCCCGTCTGACGGGCCTTTCCCTGAACGGTCTCAGCGCTGTAAACATATGAGGCCCTGATGAGATTCTTGGCCTTTTCGATTTCCCAGGGCTCGATCCCTTCCCTTGAAATACGATCCAGCTCGGCCTCGATGCCCTGCGTCACTTTCTGGTAGTCTCTTCCCTTGAACGTGGCGATTATGACGAAGAGGCCCTTCTCCCGGGGAGCAAAAAGATACGTGTCGGAATCGGTCACCAGCCCCTTTTTGTGCTTTAGCGTTGACTGTAACCGGGAACTGTCCCCATCGGTCAGGATCTTCGAAAGGACTTCGAGCGGGGGGGTGTCGGGATGAACGAACTGATTGATCGGATACGACATAGCAAGATAGCTTTCAGTGACGCCCCTTTCTATAATCCTCAGCCTGTCTTCCTTGCGGGCAGCGGCTCCGGGCTTGACTATTTCAGAGGGCTTCGGCTTTTCGCCGGGCTTCCAGGATAGTTGTCCTTCAAGCAGCTTTCTTATATGCTGCTCGTCGAAATCGCCTGTCACCACAAGGGCCATATTCTCAGGCACGTAATGTTCTTTGAAGTAAGTGAGGATATCGGAGCGGGTAATGCCTGCCACAGTTTCTTTGTAGCCTATTATCGGCCTGCCGTACGGGTGGTTAGGGTAGCTCGCGGAGAAGAGTTCCTTGAAGAGCTTTCTTTGGGGGTCGTCTTCCCCCATCTTTATCTCCTCTATCACTACTTTCTTTTCTTTTTCCAATTCTTTTTCCGGAAAAGACGGGCTTATGACGGAGTCGGCAAGGAGCTGCAGGCCGGTTTCGAAGCTCTTTTTGGGTATGACGATGTGATAGACCGTATTATCGTAAGAGGTGAAGGCATTTATGCTGCCGCCAAGCGCCTCGATCTTCGGCGCTATTTCGTATCCCTCGCCTTTTTCGGTCCCCTTGAAAATGAGGTGCTCAATAAAGTGGGTGATGCCGGCAACGCGATCATCCTCGCTGCGGCTCCCCACCTTTACCCACACCTGCACTGCCACAACCCCTACACCCGCCCGCTTCTCGAGGATGCATTTCAGTCCGTTGTCCAAACGAATGGTGTCCATCGCTTCCGCACGCTCCGATAATGATAATAGTAGTATGATGAAAAGCAGGAAAGCCGGTGCAAGAAAAAAAGGAAAGGGCCCTTTGTTCAAGGGCCCTTTACCTGCAAAGAGCCTTAATGCCACTTCTAGAGAGCCTTCTTGCCTTCCTGGAATGCCTTGAGATTGAGCTCAAGGAACTTCTTCGGAACAAGTTCTTCCAGGGCGCCGTTCCACATGGAATCCGTAATTTCCGGGAAGAAATTGGAGAAGGCGCCGGTGAGGACTACGTTTGCTGCCTGCGCATTGCCTAGTCCCAGTGCAATTTCCTGGGCTTTGATTACGTGCACGTTCCCGTTGAAAAACTTCTTAAAGGTCCCGGGGACGTCCTCAGGATACTTGGCCTGGCCGAGGTTGACCGCCGGAGGCAGGATCCTTTGGTCGTTGATGACTATCTTGGCGTCATCTTTACAATAGTTGATGTAGCGCAACCCTTCAAGCAGCTCGAAGGCGAGAAGATACTCCACGTCGCCATACTTGATGAGCGGAGAGTACACCTTCTTCCCGAACCTGAAGTGCGTGGTCACGTCGCCGCCCCTCTGGGCCATGCCGTGAACTTCACTCTTCTTCACATCGTATCCAGCTTCCACAAATACATGGGCAAGGATGTTACTCGAAAGGATAGCACCCTGTCCGCCAACGCCTGATAACAATATATTTGTCACTTTGTTATTATCCATCATCCACCTCCTCACGCCTTGCCGGGAACAATAGCTTCAAACTTGCAAAGCTGTGCGCAAAGACCGCAGCCCGGGCACTGCAGCTTATTGATGAACACAGTCCCTTTTCTCTTCTTGCCGTCTGCCGTTGCGCCTTCCTGTTCAACCCAGCTGATTGCAGGGCAGCTGATCTCCAGACATACCTTGCAGCCACGGCACTTGTCGGTGTCGATCGCGTAGAAAGGATGCTCGAATTTCCTCTTTTCCCTTCTGTGGAGCATGCAGGGGCCATTCTGAGTAATGACCACTGATGCCTCATTCCTGTTCACTTCTTCCTTGATGGTCTTCATGGTCTCTTCGAGGTTGTAAGGATCGACCTTGGCAATGTGTTTTACGCCCAGTGCTTTGACAAGCTCTTCGTAGTTGACCATATTTGCCGGCTCGCCCTTTACGGTGTAGCCTGTACCTGCATGTTCCTGGAGGCCGGTCATACCGGTGATGCGGTTGTCAAGGATGATTGTTGTGGCATACCCCTTGTTGTAGACCGTGTCGACAACCGGGTCGATGCCCATGTGCAGGAACGTCGAGTCGCCAAGCACTGCACAGATTTTGCCCAGCCCTTCTTCTCCCAGGGCCTTTCCCGCGCCGTACGCCTGCCCTATGCCGCCACCCATGCATATTGTCGTGTGAACCGCGCCGATAGGAGGCGCCGAGGCCAGGGTGTAGCAGCCGATGTCGCCGAATACGAAGAGGCCCAGCTTCTTGAGGGCGGTAAAGAGCGCCCTGTGCGAGCAGCCGGGGCATAGATTCGGCGGTCTTCTCGGCAGGTCTTCCTGTTTGATCCTGGGTTTCGGGGTTTTGTACTTTTTGCCGAGAATCGACCTCTCCACGGTTTCGGGAGAGAGCTCAAACATAGTAGGAATGATATCTTTGCCGTGCCAGACTTTGTAGCCGAGGGCCTTTATCTCTGTTTCAAAGAAAGGATCAAGTTCTTCGACCACGATGACTTTCTTCACTTTCGCGAAGAACTCTGCAAGAAGTTTCTTCGGAAGCGGCCACACCATGCCGAGCTTCAGATAGGAGTAATTCGGAAAAACCTCCTTGGCATACATGTAGGCACCGCCCGTTGCGATAATCCCCACGCTCGGGTCGTTGATCTCTATGGAATTGCCCGGGAATTCGTTTGCATACTCCTCGAGTTTCTTCATCCTCTCCTCGATGAATACCCGTCGCACACGCACGTTTGCGGGCACCATCACGTACTTCTGAGGGTTCTTCTCGAGTCCCAGGGGTATCGGCGAGGGTTTCCGGTCTTCTTCCTCGACGAGCGAATCCGAGTGGGAGACCCTCGTTGAGCCTTTCACCAGCACCGGTGTGTCGAACTTCTCGCTAATCTCAAAGGCGATCTTCGCGAAGTCTTTGCACTCTTGGGCATCGCCGGGCTCAAGCATCGGTACCTTGGCAAAACGCGCCCAGTTACGGCTGTCCTGCTCGTTCTGGGAGCTGTGGACGCTGGGGTCGTCAGCAACGATAATGACGAAACCGCCCTTGATCCCCGTATAAGACAGCGTCATGAAAGGGTCTGACGCAACGTTCAAACCGACATGCTTCATGCATGCCATAGACCGTGCACCGGCAAAAGCAGCACCAGACGCCACTTCGACGGCCACCTTTTCGTTTGGAGCCCATTCCGCGTAAATCTCAGGATACTTGGCGATTTCCGCCAGTATCTCGCTGCTGGGCGTCCCGGGGTAGGCAGCGGCTACTGTCACGCCTGCCTCCCAGGCACCTCTCGCAATTGCTTCGTTTCCTTGCAATACTTTTTTCATGTTCCCCCCATCTGGCTTAACGCCTGAGATTTTGTGGAGCCTAAAAACCCCCCAACTCGCTTGTATACAGATTAGTCATTATTTTTCTATAAGATGGTACTATTGTCAAGGAATTTGAATCGGTAATGCCAATGCCCTTTTTCAGCGTTTTTTGGCGAGACTTTGCTGCTCGGCTGGCGCCGCAGCAATCACCCTGCGGTTTTCCGTCCGGACCCGAACTGTTTTAGGCGAAAATTAACGCTACTCGGAAGCAGCGTACGAAGCAAGGGCGAAGACTATCTCTCTGGTTCCCTTCAGGCCCTCTTCGAGGTTCTTTACGGACAGCCTTTCGTTGACCCCGTGCATTCTCAAATGCTCTTCTTCGGTGAGGGTGACCGGGAAAAAGCCGTACGCGGTGATGCCCAGGTTGCGGAAGTAGCGCATGTCCGTTGCACCCGTCGTGAGAAAGGGGAGAACCGGCACCTCGCCCTTGATCTTCCGGACAGCCTTTGCTACCTGCCGGAAATAGGGTGTGCTGAAAGAGGAGGGAATGGAATCGGTTCTTCCCGCCAGCAGCACCTCGACCTCACGGCCGGCAACCCTTTTTACCTGGGCAAGGAAGTGCTCATGTGATACGTCGGGCAGGATCCTGGCATCGAAATAGGCAGTCGATTCCGTCGGAATGACATTCACTTTTTCGCCGCTTTTCAGCATAGTAAGGGTGACCGTGTTTCTCAGAAGGGCGTTAGCCACAGGGCTCTTGTCGATAAAATCGGAAAATGACTTATTGCGGAGGGCGTCCTTTAGGCTGGAGAACTTCACATTTCCGATCTTTCTGCCCTTCAGGAGGCCGTTCAGGTACCTGCTGACGATCTTGGTCGGCTTTACGGGCGACGGGGACGAGATGATCCTGTTGGCTGCCCTGACAACTTTGTCGTTTGCATTATCCTTGTGCGGCATTGAGCCGTGCCCGCCCGTTCCCCTTGCCCGGATCATGAACTGGCAGACCTTCTTCTCAGCGACTGAGACCTGGGCATGCAGCCGGCCTTCTTCTTCGACGATGCTGCCTCCCTCGCTAAGAACGAAGGAAGCATCCGCCAGATCTTCCACCTTCTGCAGCATGTATTCAACGCCCAGCCTTCCGCTCGTCTCTTCGTCGGCAGTGGCGAGAAAGATGATATCTTGTTCGGGTAGTATGCCCGCGCGGTGAAGCTCTATGAAAGAGAGGAGCTGGCAGATGACCTGGGATTTCATGTCTATAGCGCCTCTGCCGTATATGAAGCCGTCCCGTACCGCTCCGCTGAAAGGAGGCTCGACCCATCCCTCGTCGGTGGCCGGTACCACGTCAAGATGGCCTAGAAGCACAACGGGCTCCCCCGATCGCTTTCCCTTCAGGCGGGCCAGGATGTTTGCCCTCTTTGGTTGTGGTGCATAGATATCCGCCTTGATGCCTTCCTTTTTCAGGACTGATTCCAGAAATTGAACGGCGACCTCCTCGTTGCCCGGTGGATTGGAGGTATCGAGTCTTATGAGCTCCGATAAAAGCTGTACAGCAACATCAACGGATTCTTCGGCTCCTGTCATTATGCACCCTCGTTCTTTCCTTGTTTTGTTTGCATTGTGAAGATTGGTAGCGGCGAAGCCGTTCGCGTGCTCGCGTTCCACCTCAAAGAACCCGCAAGAGGAGGACAAAAGGAGATCGCGTGTCCCGCAAAAAGAAGTGGGGGGGGAAATCCCCCCGGAGCTACTTTTTATCCTTCTTTTCTTTCTTTGGCGCTTCTTTCTTCGCCGTCCCCGCTTTCTTGGTTCCGCAACCCTTAACTCCGCACGTCATTCTCACTCACCCCCTTCCAACGCATGATAAGAAAACCGCGTTTTCTCGTCAATCGTAAGCGAACGACTATACGGACACAACTTCCTTGACCTCCGGGATCTCTTTCTTGAGCGCATTCTCGACACCCATTTTCAGGGTCATCATGCTCATCGGACAACTGCCGCACGCCCCGGTAAGCTTCACCTTGACGACGCCTTCAACCACATCGACAAGCTCTATATCTCCCCCGTCTCGCTGAAGCATGGGTCTTAGTTTACCTATTACCTGCTCGATTTTTTCTTTCATTGCTTCCTCCAGAATTGTTTTGGTCCCTCACAGGATTACCTAAGTATAAGCCTCACAAATCGTAGTGTAAAGGTGAATCGCCGCAATAGAGGAAAGGCATGACCGGCTACTTCCCTCCCCTCAGCTTCACCATCTCCTCACAACTCGGCAGGTAGTCCTTCCCCGGAACGGTTATCATGTCCGACCC
>MVRP01000004.1 GCA_002067405.1 Syntrophorhabdaceae bacterium PtaU1.Bin034
ATGTATTACTCACCCGTCCGCCGCTCTACTCGCCCCCGAAGGGACTTTCGCGCTCGACTTGCATGTGTTAGGCACGCCGCCAGCGTTCGTTCTGAGCCAGGATCAAACTCTCAAATAGAACTCACACTACTGTCGTTAAATAGGGGCCTAACTATTTTTTGTTGTCAAAGAACGGATTAAAAACGTCTTCGCGTCTTGCGAAAAATTATTATAAACCTTTTTTCTTCGATGTCAAGAGGTCTTTCGGAGACTCGCTATCAAAGAACTCAATCAACCGAACGTGATAGAGTCATTTTACCAGTTCCGGTACCGCCTGTCAAGAATCAAAAGGCGCAATTGCGCACAATTTGCGGGCAAAATTGCCAGGGAGATCACAAAATGACATGGCGAGCGAAGGCCGGTACACCAATGAACGGCAGAATGTTAACCCGTGATCCTCCGGATGCTTTCAAAAGTCACTTTCACCAGCCTTTCCAGCACACTCTCTTCTATCGCCAGGGGCGGCATGAGAACGATCACGTCACCCAAAGGCCTGATGACCACGCCGTTTTTCCTCGCTTCAAGGATTACTTTCTGTCCTATCTTCTCGCCTGTTTCGAAGGGTTTTTTCGTCTTCCTGTTCTTTACCAGTTCTATGCCGACCATGAAACCTTTCTGTCTTACCTCTCCCACATGCGGCAGGTCATAAAATCTGGCCAGTTCTGTCCGCAACAATTCCGCCTTTGCTCTCACCTTCTGAACAAGCTGTTCGGACTCAAAAAGATTCAGATTCTCGATGGCCACAGCGCATGCCACAGGATTTCCCGTATACGTGTGCCCATGGAAGAATGTCCTCAACTCATCAAACTCACCCAGAAAGCCTCCAAAAATCTCATCTGTAGCGAGCGTCGCTGCAAGAGGCAGGTAACCCCCTGTGATCCCCTTTGCCACGCACAAAAAATCTGGCGTTATTTCCTCAGCCAGACACGCAAACATGCTGCCCGTACGGCCAAACCCCGTCGCCACCTCGTCTGCAATAAAAAGAATGTCATTTTCTTTTGCGATTCGATAGATGCCTTTAAGGAAACCATCCGGCTGCACGATCATCCCCGCGGCGCCTTGCACGGATGGTTCGATGATCACGGCGCACAGCTCGTCCTTGTGTCTTTTTATGTTGTGCTCGAAAGCCTCGATGCAGGCAAGGCCGCACGTGCCGGCCTTGAGCTTCAAGGGACAGCGGTAGCAATACGGAGACGGCGATTTGTATGATTTGAACAGGAGCGGGCCGTATACCTGATGAAAAAGATCAATACCGCCGACGCTCACCGACCCTATGGTATCGCCGTGATATGCGTTGTGAAAGGAGAGGAAACGTCTCTTCTTCTTCTTCAGACCCTTCTGCTGCCAATACTGGTAGGCCATCTTCAGCGCTATTTCCACCGAAGTGGAGCCGTTGTCGGAGTAGAAAACCTTGGTAAGCCCTGTAGGAACAATCTCGGTCAGCTTCTTTGCAAGCACAATCGAGGGTGGATTAGCAAGGCCCAGCAGAGTTGAATGGCACAGCTTATTGCTCTGGGATTGCATCGCCTCGACAAGCTCTTTTTTGCCGTGCCCATGCACAAGCACCCAGAGCGATGAGACGCCATCGATGTACCTGTTCCCCTCTACATCAACAAGGTAACTCCCCTCCCCGCTCTCGATAATCAGCGGGTCCGCCTGCATATAGTCCTTCATCTGGGTAAAAGGATGCCAGATATACTGTTTGTCCCATTCGCTCAGTTGCTCCCTGGTATACACGTCGACCTCCGTTCAGATCCCAGAAGCCGGGCGCTTGTGCTCAGCTTCTTAACTTTTTATCTCCTCAACTTCCTGTCTTTATAGTATCCCCACGCTCCGCCCGGCCTCGCTGAGCGCTCCAACCGCTTCATCCATATCCGCCCTGGAAAACCCGCGAACAATGGTCAAGCGAAGCCTCGAAGTGCCTTCAGGAACGGTCGGGGGTCTTATAGCCTGAAGGAATATCCCTTTATCCAAAAGCATCCGCTGCATTATAACCGTCTTCTCATCCTCTCCCACCACTATCGGAACGATCGGTCCCCGGCTTTGGCGTAGATCGAAACCGGCTTCCGTCAAATGGTCCCTCATATACTTTATGTTGGCCCAGAGCCGTTCCTTGATCCACGGCTCCTCTATTATCAGTCGAAGCGCTGCACTGGCCGCGGCGAGCGATGATGCCGGAAGAGCCGTCGTATACATGAAAGTCCTGGCCCTGTTAACGAGGTATTCAAGGACAACACTTGAAGAAAGCACGAAAGCACCGAAAGAACCCAACGACTTGCCGAATGTGCCGGTGTGAACATCGATTTGGCCGGTCACACCAAAAATCTCTTCCACTCCTCGCCCGTTCTCCCCGAAGACACCGGTCGCGTGCGCCTCATCTATTATCAAGTAGGCTCCATATTTCTTTTTCAACTCGAACACTTCATCGAGAGGGGCAAGGTCTCCGTCCATACTGAAAACCGTTTCAGTAATGATGAATTTTTTACCGCGACTTTTCTCCTTCTTCAGCTTTATTTCAAGGTCCTTCATGTCACAGTGACGATATACAACCTTCTTTGCCCTTGACAACCTGATGCTGTCAATAATGCTTGAATGATTCAATTCGTCGCTAAAAATGACATCGGATTCTTCGGTTAAGGTAGCGATGACCCCCATATTCGCCATGTATCCATTAGAGAAAATGAGAGATGCCGGATAACCTTTGAATTGGGCGATCTCCCGTTCCAGCCGGGAATATATGTCGAGGCTTCCCGAGACACTCCGGGAAGAGCACGTTCCTGCTCCGTACCTGTCAATCGCTTCTTTCGCTGCAGCCATAACTTCCGGATGTGAGTGCAATGAGAGATAGCTGTTAGAACAAAGATTGAGGAATTCACGACCTTCATGCATGATTCTTGTCGGCGACAGAGGCTTAAGATACCTGACTTCCCGGTAGTTCCCCTTTTCTTTGAACCCATGGATGTGCCCTGACAAACGATCCTTCATACGCGTGAAACCTCACGATGCCTTGCTTCTTGCATTCAGATGGTATTGGTGAACGGTAATCGCACCTGCAAATAGCTGTCAACCTGATTCATTTTATGGTTAACAGCCAATCTAAAGAATAAGGGTGAGGAAGTAAGTCCCCACCCCTTTTCTTGTCTTTAGCCCTTGATAACTCTCGGGAGTATCATCTGATGCTGCGGGCAGATCGATGCTGGGTTCTGATAGACACAGTTTGCAAAGGCAACAAAATACTTCCTCAGGTCCTTCATTGCCACGACTTCGTCAACCAGACCCGCTTTTGCACAGTACGCAGGTCTCGATTTGTCATAGTAATGCTTGACGAGCTTGTTCATCTGCTCGATAACCGGCGCAAGCGGCTTGCCTGCATCCTTCTCCTTCACCAGCCTTCTTGCAAAACTGGCTACCGCCGCCGTCTCACCGTGCATGACGTATATCTCCGTCGTTGCCGTACCGAGCGTGAAGGCGTTGTTGTTATTGGCCTGAGGACCGGCCATGATGTAGTGCGCCGCTGCCGTGCCTTTTCTGAGCACGACGGTCATCATGGGCAGATCACTCTGCTCAATCGAGTATATCAACGACTGGCCAAGGCCGAGAAGCTCAGCCTTCTCTGCAAGGTCGCCAACATCGATTCCTGACGTGTCCTGAATCCAGATCATGGGAACCCTGTCCCTGCCGCAGAGGCTGACGAACTCATTCACCTTTATCAAGCCCTGACGATAGAACTTTCCGCCGATGCCGGGATACGGTGCATACTCAGGATAGCCTTTCGGCATCATGCCCTGACGGTTTGCAACGAGTCCCACAAGGAAACCATCGATCTTCACGAGGCCGGTATAGAGTTCGGGGCCATAACCGGGTCTGAATTCCATGTGCTCGCTGTTATCCGAAAGCCTTGCGATAACCTCTTCTATGCTGTAAGTCATCTTCTGGTTGAACTGCACGAGGCTGTAAAGGTCTTCAGCCGGGAACTTCGGCTCCGCCGGTTCCGCAACCCTGAAGAATTTGTAGTGGTTGTATGCAGGCAGATAGGTGACCCATTCTTTTACTGCATCCAAAATTGCTTCCTCGGTCTGAAAAACCTGTTTGAAAAAACCGGTGTGATCGTAATGGATTTCAACCCTGCCCGGAGGAACTGATTTGAATTTCTTCGTTGCGTCGATAATCTGCTCGGCCATCGGCTCATCAAAGTAACCTTTTGGCGCCATGCCGCTCACGATACCTGCGCCGCCAACCGCGATGTTACAGTCTTTGTGTGCAAGGAGCAGGGTCGGGCTGATGCCCTGGTAGCCGCCACCTGCCGGGTTTGTCCCGTAGATAGCTGCGAGAACGGGAATACCGAGCTTATTCAGCTCTGCATGCCTGAAGAACGTCGTTCCGCTTCCTCTCCTGTCTGCATACATCCTTTCCTGCTCAGGAAGCTTCACACCGGAGCAATTGACGAGCCAGACGAGCGGGCAATGCAGTCTCTTCGCAATGTCCGTAACCCGGAGGATGTTGTGCGGCTGGCCCGCAATCCATGCACCTGCCATAACCTTGTTGTCAAAACCGATTACGACGCACCACCTGCCGTTTATCCTGCCAAGACCGTCAACGACGCCGGTTGTCCCTGATTCTTCATCCCTCGGATCATACAAAATATGAAGGGGGGCCCACGTTCCGGGATCAAGTATGTATTCAAGCCTCTGGTGGACGGTCCACTCTCCACGCTTATTCAGCGTCTCCTTCGGAAGGCCCGCGTTCTTGTTCTTCTCAACAAGTTCTGCAATCTCCTGCTCGACCTTCTTAATTGCTTCGGCATTGGCCGCATTTTCTTTCACGGGCTTGCCGAACTCCTGCATCTTTTCAAAATACGGTCTCATTACAATCCCTCCAGTGGGTTATTTTGATATGTTACAGTTTTCACAATTATATTTTTGTATACGTGCTTTGTCAATAAAAAACCGAACAAATCACAAGTATTTCCTGCGATTTGTTCGGTTTCGTCTCCTGACGTTCAGGGCTTTGTGACCAGTTTTCCATCAGCATAAAAAGCGACGATTGTCGCGCAGGCGAAGAGTGCCGGTCTGAAACCGACTGTCGTTATCACTCACTGCATGACCTTCACGTTTTGCATGTAATTGTATCCAGCCTTTTGACAACAGGGTTCTTAGCACACCCTTAATGTTTGAAAAGACGCTGCCCCGTAAAGACCATCGTCACGTTCGCCTCGTTGCATGCAGTGATTGTCTCAAAATCCCTCTCGGAGCCTCCGGGCTGAATCACACCTGTCGCACCTTCCTTGATTGCCGCATCCACCCCGTCTCTGAACGGGAAAAAGCCGTCCGACACGATAATCGACCCTTTCAGGCCAGCCTTTTCGGCCTTTGTGTAGTCCTCAAGCTCCCTCAGGTCCTCCATCCTTCTTTCGCCCCTCTCTGCTTCAAGCCGGAATATCGCATAAGGAACGCCGAACTTCTTGAACACCTGGGCATCCAGGAATTTGGTGTACGCCTTGAAAGTGGCAATTTCAACGACGCCGACCCGGTCCTGCTCCCCGGTGCCGATCGCCACTGTCGCTTCGTCCTTCACAAAAAGCGCCGAGTTTGAGCTGACGCCCGACTCCACATACCATCCGAAAAGCATATCCTGCAGTTCCTTCTCGGTCGGCGCCCTGTTGATCCTGTATACTTCACCTTTGTAGGTGGCTTGCGCAGGCTTCAGATCCTCCCTGCCCTTGATCGTAAAAGGCTGCGATTCCTGAATGACAAGACCGCCGTCCATGAGGGATTTGAGGTCGATAATTCTCTTTGTCTTGAATTTTTGAAGCCTCTCGATTTCCCTTATTTGCAGAATCCGCAGGTTCTTCCATTTTCTTAGAATATCAATGGCCGCGCCCTCAAAATCGGGTGCGCATACAACCTCGAAATAGTAAGGCGCCATCGCCCTGGCCGTTTCGACATCGACCGTTCTGGTCAGTACCACCGCTCCACCGAACGCCGCGATCCTGTCGCACCAGAAGGCCTTCTCAAAGGCCTCTGCGGACGTCGATCCGTAGGCCGTGCCGCACGGGTTGTTGTGCTTCATAATGGAACAGGCAGGTTTCCGGTCGAGGAACCGGAGGATGTTGAGCGCATTATCAACGTCCGTAAGGTTTATCTTCCCGGGATGCTTCCCTACCTGAAGTTGGTCCTTCTCGGTAATCCTGCTTACCAAACCGCCGTCAAAGTCAAAGAACCGCACGTCTCCGAGCACGATATTGCCGTTGATCAGCTCGTAGAGGGCGGCAGGCTGATCAGGGTTTTCCCCATACCGAAGCCCCCTCTCCACGTCGGCATTCTCGTCCGCATCGTAGATGCTCCAGACCTTCTTCCGGTACTCCAGCACCTGTCCGCCCATGTCGATCTTGATCGTATCCGGGAACTTGTCCTTCACCACTTTCTTGTACATCTCCTTGATCTCGCCCATATCCCCTCCTCTCACTCTTTTTTTGCCGAATAGCAGTGTTAAAAGCTGCGATTTTTACGCGAACGAAGGCAGCGTCTGCAACTATTCCAATGTCTCAGGCAGTCCGTGAAAACTGGTCCTTAAGAGCAAGCAAGGCGGAAACCATCGTTTCCACATCAAGTCCTTCTGCAGCAAGGACCTCGTCGGTCTCGCCCGAAGCCCCGTAGCGCGTAACGCCAAACGACTCCAACCTGCCTTTGAAACCTTTGTTCAGGAGATGACCGGCGATGGCCGGGGCTATACCGGTCAAGCGGTTGTGATCCTCATATGTGACGATAAGCGGAAGATCTATGAAACGTGCCATCATCTCTTCGTCAACCACGCTGACACAGGGCATGTTGACCACTCCGAAAGAAGCGCCCTGCTCTTCCAGTTTTGCACATATCTTCAAAGCCCTGGCTACCATACCTCCATAGGTAATGATGACCCCTTCCCTGCCTTCCTTCATAAGGTCCATTTTACCGTATTGAAACACATATCCGTTTGCGAAACTGGGGACACCGTCGTCAGAGTAAAGAACAGGCCATCTGTTCCGCCCCATGGCAATGATGATATTGCCCCTGGTCTTCGCCGCATAACGGACGGCCCTGTCTGTCTGGTTGGCGTCGCAGGGCACGATTGTCTTGAAACCATAGAGACTGTTCGCGAGGCCGACATAATCGACGCATTGGTGCGTCTTCCCATCCGGCCCCACGTCAAGACCGACGTGGGTGAGCGCAACCTTCAGATTCGCCTTGTTGATGTCGTTCAGCCGCTGTTGGTTGTAGGTTTCGTCGATGCCGAAAACCCCGAAGTCCGCAAAGAAGGTGAGTATTCCTGTAGTGGAAAGTGCTCCGGCAGCCGTGGCGGTATGGTGTTCCTGTATCCCCCCCTGAAAAAAGCAATCCGGATGGGCCTTGGCAAGAACACTGGTCTTGACCGAGCCCGCAAGATCACAGTCGAAAGCCGCCACCAGTTGCCCTTTGGGAATATTCTTATCCGCCAGGTCCTTCAGCACGTTGCCGAAGGCCGTCCTGTTATCGACCTTGTCCTCGTCATGGTAAACAAAAGGTATCCCCACTTCTATATTCAAATCAGGTTCGGGGTAAGAACCTGTCCAGGTCCATTGCCCCTTTCGCATTTCCCTGTAGAAATCCAATCTGTCTTCAAGCCCCAGTACGGCCATGGCTTCTTTGTACTCAGCCTCGTTCAGCGGGCTCCCGTGATACTTTTCTTTGTGCTCCATGAAAGGAATACCGTTACCCATAACTGTCCTTGCAACAATACAAACGGGAACAGGACTGTGCACAGCCACCTTCATGGCCTTGTAGATTTCATTATAGTCGTGACCGTTGATTTCCAGGACATCCCATCCGTCAGCCAGAAAGTTCTCGACCACGTTCTGTGGCATGACGCAGTCGATGGACCCGCTTATCTGAAGCCCATTGTAGTCGACGATGGCAGTGATATTCGAAAGGTTGTATTTCTTCGCAAAACGTCTGGCCTCGCTGATCTGGCCTTTCTGCTGTTCTCCGTCGCCCATGGCAACCCACACGTGAGAGTTATCCTTCTTCATCCTGGATGCAAGGGCGAAACCGCATCCCGCCGATAGACCCTGGCCCAGATTACCTGTAGACCAGTCGATAAAGGGTATACCCTTGACCACGTGGCCTTCAAAGGGGCTGCCCGCCTTCCGAAAAAAGGCAACCACTTCATCGGCGGGAAGGTGGCCCAGTCGGGAAAGGGATGCGTAGACGCCCGGTGAGGTATGGCCGTGGCTCACGATGACGCGGTCTCGTGCATCTCCCTTAAGTGATGCATAAGAAAAAAGCACCAGGTAAAGGTCGAGCGATGATATGGATCCTCCCGGATGCCCTGTTCCGGCGAGCCGTGTCATCGTGACGATGTCGCCTTTCGCGAGCCGCGATAATTCGTTAAAACTTGCTATTTCCTGTTCCGTAAGTGTGTCCTTGTCAAACATCTTTCTTCTCCCTCAGCCAGTAATCACAATCTTGCCTTAGCAGGCAGTTCGGACAGTCCGGTTTTTTCGCCTTGCAGATATATCGTCCGTGGATGATCATGAGGAGCGAAAAACCGGTCCATAATTCCTCCGGCATTGCTGCCTTGAGATCAATTTCGATCTTTTCCGGGTCTGTATTAACCGTAAGCCCGATGCGGTTAGCCACCCGGATCATGTGGGTATCGACGATAATGGCCGGCTTCCCGTAGGCAAGCCCCACGATCATGTTTGCCGATTTCCTTCCGATCCCTTTCACGGTTGCAAAAGCATCGATATCATCAGGTACCCTGCCCCCGAACCGTCCTTTTATCTCATGCGCGATGTTCTTCAGGCTCTTGGCCTTGTTCCTGTAAAAGCCTGTCGGCCGGATATCCTCCTCGAGTTCCGGTTGGGGCGCTTCGAGGTAGTCGTCCAGCTTCGTATATTTCTTAAAGAGGTCCTTTGTGACGCGGTTTACCCTCTCGTCCGTGCATTGTGCCGACAGGACGACTGCAACAGTAAGCTCCAGCGGGTTGGAGTAGTTGAGCTCTACCCGCGGTTTTCCATGCATTGCCTTGAGCTTCTCGATAATGGCGTTAATGTCTTTTTTCATTTTTCACTCTTCTGAAGAACTCCCGGAGTTCGACGGAATTCTTCGAATTCAATACGTCACCCGGCTCCAGCCAACCCTTTCTGGCAATTCCCAACCCGTAGACCAACTCGGCCAGGCCCTTTGCTGAATGAGCATCGGGATTAATTGCAATCTTAACCCCTTTCTCTTTTGCCTGTTTCATGTATCTCCAATCAATATCGAGGCGGTAGGGACTCGCGTTCAACTCGATCACGACCTTATGTTCCGCCGCGGCATCGATTATAGTCCTCATATCTACCCGGTATCCTTCCCTTGCGAGGAGGAGCCTGCCCGTCGGATGCCCCAGCACCGTGACATGGGGGTTCTCCATCGCCCTCATTATCCTTCTCTCCATATCAACCTGGGTCATGGTGAACGCAGAATGGACTGAGGCGATAACGAAATCAAAACCTGCGAGCAGATCGTCTTCGTAGTCGAGGCTGCCATCAGGAAGGATATCACTTTCTATACCCTTAAAAAAACAAAAATCCTGATTTGCTTCATTGAAGCGGTCAATCGCTTCCCATTGCCTCAGGACGTCGTCCGCCTTCAGACCACCTGCATAGTAAGCGCTTTTGCTGTGATCCGAGATGCCGACATAAGACAGACCAAGTTCCCTGGCAACATTCGCGATAGCCTCAAGATCATCCGATCCGTCGCTCATGTCCGTGTGCACATGAAGCGTCCCTTTGATATCCTTCATCTCGACAAGTTGCGGGAGGTTGCCGTTCTGCGCCGCTTCTATCTCTCCCATGTCTTCGCGCAACTCCGGCGGAATGAAAGAAAGGCCCAGGTAATGGTAAATCGCGTTCTCATCCTCCAGCGCGATAAACCTTTCCCCTTCGAACAAACCATATTCATTGAGCTTGAGGTTCCTTCTCTTCGCTATCCCCCTCAGCTTCACGTTGTGTTCCTTGCTGCCCGTAAAATATATGAGCGCATAAGGGAAAGAGGTGGTGCTCACAACTCTCAGATCGGCTTCAAGCCCGGATGCGAGACGGACCGATGTCTTTGTCTCGCCTTCGACGAGGACCTCTTCTACCCCCGGCATGGAAGTAAACTGCCGGGAAATACCGGCCCATTCGTCTCCTGCAACGAGCAAATCGATGTCCCTGACAATCTCCTTTTTTCTTCTTACACTCCCGCAAACTTCAACGAGCCCTTCCGGAGCCATCCGGCTGAACCTTTCTCGCAGTTTGGTCGCAAGCGGGTAAACCTCGCCAAATAGAAATTCTCCCTTATGCCGTTTGAAAAAATCTATACCCTTCAGTATCTTCTCTTGCGTCTTCTCGCCAAAACGGAAGAGACCGATGAGCCGGTTCTCTTTGCATGCGTATTCGAGCTCCCCCATGGTGGTGATGCCCAGCTGTTCATAGAGCACCTTAATCTTTTTTGGACCGAGGTTCGGAATACCGAGAAGTTCCAGAAGTCCAAGAGGGAATTTCTGCTTCAGTTCCTCGTGATATGCTATCTTTCCGGTTTCGCTGTACTCGATGATCTTGGCTGCAAGGGTCTCGCCGATGCCCTTAATCTCCCTTAACCTTCCTTGTTTTACTATTGATTCGAAGTTATCGAGGCCTGCGATTATCCTGGCGGCGTTGTAATAAGCCTTTACTTTGAAGGTATTTTCGCCTTCGATTTCGAGCAGAGCCCCGATCTCTTCCAGGATCGCCGGAATAGATCTTTGTTGCATTGATTATTATCGTACAGGCCGGAAAATGAAGTCAACTCAAACAAAAACAGTGAAAACAGGAAAATCGTAAAATGAAAAAAGCTATTCCCCGCCTTCATCCAGTTTTAGGAGCACCATGCCGGTGAGAGGGTCGAGGTCACGATGTGCGTCTATGCCTTCTATCTCAAGAATGACTGCCTCGAGTATGATAAAGGTCTCGGCGAAATCACGAAGACATCCGACCTTCACACTGTCCCTCTTGCCGTAAGCCCCGTGAAAATGAACTCTCGGCTCATCTCCCTGCCAGAAGATGGTACCAATACCGACTGTTTCGTGGCTTTCCTTGAGATCGCGCCAAACCGGCCGGGGAGGCAGTTCCTCTTTTTCCGGGCCGACGACTATCCTGGCCGTCTTTATTCCGCCAATCAGATAGAAGATACCGGCTCTTATATTTTCCCTTTTAACGAGTCCGCAGATTTCATCGAGTACTGCATCGCCGTTTTCCAGCCGAACAAGTATGACCCTGCCCGCTCTGCCCGTCTGGTACTTCATGCTATTCCCTCCTTGCCGGATGTTCGCACTATCATAGCATTTTTGGAAGCTGGAGCCCAGTTTCGCACACACCTGGTTCGTGGCTGCCTGCCGGTTTTCACTGCTAAAGAACGTCTTATCTTCAAGGAAGGTGGAGGGGAACGAAAGCTACTCGCTGATCAGCGCCGGCCGAGATAGCACGGCCTTTACCACAGTGATGGCGTCGGTGTCTCTGTACGGCTTATCGAGGAAATCGTCAATATCGTGCTCTTTCAGCTTATCCCTCTGTTCTTCGCTCATAAACCCGCTCGATATGACGACCTTGAGCGTTTTTGATATCTCCCGAAGCTTTTGCAGTACTTCTTCGCCGTCCATTCCCGGCATTATCATATCAAGAATCACCAGATCGACCGGCTGTGATTGTGCTTTAAGCAACGCAATAGCATCAGGGCCGTCTTTCGCCTGCAACACCTCGAATCCTTCGGCCGAAAGGATACCTGTAATCAATTCCCGAACCACTTTCTCGTCGTCAACCACAAGGATCCTGTTCTTCTTGGGGTCTCTCTTCGGCGCAACTTGCTTCCTTGGCCTTTCTTTCTGCTCGGCCGTAAAAGGAAAATAGAGGGTAAAGACAGTCCCTTTATCCCTGCCGCTTTTCAGCTCTATGAACCCGCCGTAGCTCCGAACCACTTTCTGAACCAGATACAAACCCATTCCCAGCTTTTTGTTGTTTTCGGTCTTCGTCGTGAAGAAAGGTTCGAATACCTTGTTTCTCAGTTCTTCGTCAATGCCGCTCCCCGTGTCTTCTACGGTGACGACCGCAAACTCCCGATCACCGATGTACGCCTTTCTCCGAGTTCTGATCGTGAGCGTCCCCCCTTCAGGCATAGCGTCCTTTGCATTGATGCAAAGGTTGAGGAAGGCGTGCTGGAGTTCGCCTGCATCTCCTTTGAGGAGAGGCAACTCCTTATCGAACTCCTTTTGTATGGTAATATTCCTGAAGCTCTGCTTGACAAGAAAGAGTATATCTCCAAGCAGAGCGTTGAGATCTATGTTGTCGACCTTCTTCGTTCTTTGCCTTCTCGAAAAATTAAGCAGATGCTCTGTCAAGGTAGCAGCCCTTTTCGCAGAGCTTTCAATAACCTCTGCATACCGGTTGAGTTGCCCCTCCTGGGGGGTCATCCGCTTTACCAGCGACGCGTAACCCAGGATACCGGTCAAGACGTTATTGAAATCATGGGCTATTCCGCCTGCGAGCTTACCGATGCTTTCCATCTTGTTACGGTAAATGTTTTCCTCTTCTTCGATCCTCTCGTCCGCCACATCCTTGAGCACGAGACTTTTGAAAACAACCTTTCCTTCCTCATCCTTTATGGGATAGCTCTCCAGTGTATAGAGTTTATAGTCTTCGCCCTTCCTGTAATGCATCTCGCCACGCAGGACGAAGTCCTTCTCAAGGAACCCCTTTTCAATCCCACTAAACAGGTCCTCTATCTTCTCCACGCCGACCAGGGCTTTTCCTTCAAAAAACTCCTCCCTGCCCTTTGTGTTGGCAAAACAGATAGCCCCATTTCGGTCGACCAAAAAGAGTGCGTCAGGAAACTGGTCGATAATGTTCTCCAGAAGGGTCTTTGTAGTGGCCAGCCGCGAATCGAGTTGACGCGCCTTTACGTCTTCCGTCATCTTCAGCTCGTTGATGTTCATGTTAAGAAGGATGAAGCGATTCAGGATTTCACAAAGGAGATCGAGGTCTCTCAGAACGCTTGCCTCAAGCTGTACCGCCTTCTTCTTGCCTAGGATAAGGTAGCCGAAAACGCTGATATTTCTCCTGAGGGGATAGACATAAAGGGTCCCGTAACCGAAGATGTTTTGATACACAGAGGGCGAAAATATGGTACCTTTTACTTTTTCGAGCGCTTCGCATTCAATGCTCCTCAGGGCACCGTGAATACCAAAAAAGCTCCTGTCCTCCTCGCCTCTCGATACAAGTTCGCACATGTCGAAGATCGTTTCTTCCACAAAGACGCGGGGCATTGAAGCAAAAAGGTCTTTCTCGCCTTCCATATGCTGGAACATTTTTATGATGATGGAGTAATTGCTGATGGTCCTTTCGAAGAAATTCCACTGGAAAAGAAGGGACTCGTCTCTCAGGCTACTTTCCTCCATTCGCCACCCCCAAGAGCTCGCTGATCCTTTTTGCTTCACTCTCTATCCGTTCCTTTTCCCTCTGGAGGATAATGCTTTGGGCGCCCAGATCAGCTTTCGGATTCGTGATAAACAAATCAGCGGCTCTTACGAGATCAACAAGGGCATTTTGACCGTCCGGCCTGGCATGATGCCGGCGAATAACATTGGAAAACTCTTCCGGGAATCTCCACTTCACTGACATGAAGTAGCCCACCTCCTGATGATCGACACCAAACGTCTCCCTCTCGAGAATGCAGATGTCCATTCCCGTTCGGCGTGCTTCCTCTATAAGGTTCCGATACTGCTCCCCGTACATATAGAGAACGGCTTTCCCCAGATCATGGAGGATCGATACGGTAAACGCCTTTTCAGGATCCTCGATCATGGTGTCGGCGCTCAGGATTTTAGCGGCATAACCCACCTTGAGCGAGTGCATCCAGAGCACGGTGAGGTCCTGTTGCCTCAGGTTCCATCGACCCAGTACTTCTTTCAGGAAGGCCAGGCACATCACTATATTCTTGATTTCCTCGAAACCGATGACCACCATCGCCCTTTCGAGATTGACTACTGTCGCCCCCCTGCTGTAGTAGGCGGAATTTGCAATGCTGATGATCTTCGAAGAAATGGCCTGATCGTACTTCACAATCTTGAAGAGCTGATTGAACGACGAGTTGGGGTCGTTCATTACCCTGAGGAGTTCGCTGATAATCGTGTTAAGAGTCGGCAGGACCTTCAATGTCTCTGCCTTCGCAAAGACCTCTTCTCTCAATAATTCGGTTTCTTTTAACGATGACGCCTGCATTTGCTAATGTTATCGAATGATGAGAGAAAAAATTAAGCGCGTTTGCCCGGGTTTTTACGCTTTTTTCTATTTGACGGGAGATTTCCTCGTCGCATGGATGGCTGTTGCCTTGAATGAGGCGACCACGTGCCGGCCCTCTACGAGTTGCAAACCCTCGAGAGATTGAAGGGTAACATAAGAAATGAGCGGAAACCCGCAGTCCAGGTGGATCTTCCAATAGAACCCCATCGGCGTCACGTTGGTGATAATGCCCGGAAAGATATTCCTGGCGCTTGTTTTTGCATGGTCCGATCCAACGGAAATGGTCACATTTTCCGGCCTTATGAACAAATCCACCATCTCTCCCACATGAAAATCACCCATTGCTTCGACTTCCTTACCGCCGACCGACGCCTTGAATGCGCCATTCCTGCTTTCCAAAACATGACCTGATAGAATGGTCCCGATGCCCACAAGCCCGGCCACAGATTCATCCCTCGGCTTATTCATCACCTCTTCCGATGATCCTATTTGACTGATTGTTCCCCGGTTCATTACCAGCATCCGGTCAGAAAGCCTGAGCGCCTCAACAAGATCGTGGGTGACAAAAGCGGCAGTCGTTTTAGTCTTCTTGAGGATTGTCTTCATATCTTCAATGAGAGGCTCCCGGCTTTTTGGATCAAGCGATGCAAAAGGCTCGTCGAGAAGAATAACTTCAGGGTTCGTGGCAAAGGCGCGGGCAAGATTCGTTCTCTGAGCCTCCCCTCCCGAAAGACTTCGCGCCGAACGGCTCCTGAGCTGCAGGATACCGAACAAGTCGAGATATTCCAGGACAATGCGGGTTATCTCCGACTTCTTGAGCCCCCGTATCTTCAAGCCCGAGGCAACATTCTCAAATACCGTCGTATCGAAAAGGAGGGGTTCCTGAAATGCCATTGAAAGGACACGGCGGTACTCGAGAACAGGGCACTCCTCGCCGACCTTTCGCCCCTGGAACCACAATTCACCTTCAAAGGGATTTACCAGATAGGCAAGGGTCTGAAGCAATGTTGTTTTTCCGGCCCCATTCGGGCCTATCACCGCAAGCACCTCGCCTGCTTGCACCGTGAGGGAGGGAACATGAAGGATTACATCCCCTCCCCGCACTACCTTTAGATTTCTTCCCTCGATTATGGGATTGGTTACCGGACTGCTGCAATTCACCTGGGTCTTTCTCTCTGCTGTACATAGGTGAGTACCAGATTGACGCCGAACGCAAGAAGCAGGAGGATTACTCCGAGGGCAATAGCCATATCGAAGTTACCCCTGCTCGTCTCCATAACAGTCGCGGTTGTGAGGACCCGGGAATACCCCTTTATATTGCCACCCACCATAATCGACGCCCCTACCTCTGATATAACACCTCCAAAGCCGGCCATCACGGCGGCAAGGAGCGGAAGTTTCGCTTCCCTGATCAGTATCCAGGTCAATTGCAGGCGTGTTGCGCCAAGGGCCAGGATCTGAAGCTTCAGCTTTTTTGGAAGGTGCTGCATCGCAGCAAGAGTGATTCCCATGACGATGGGTGTCGCGATAACTGCCTGAGCGACGATCATGGCTGTTGGCGTATAGAGGATTTCGAGGAATCCAAGCGGGCCGCTCCGCCAAAGGAGTATGCTGACAAACAGACCTACTACCACTGGCGGAAGACCCATACCGGTGTTGATAAGGCTTACGACGATTCGCCGTCCAGGGAAACGGGTGAGAGCGACCAGGGTTCCGATGGATATCCCGATTATGAGGCTGACAACGGTCGCTATCCCGGACACCTTGAGAGAAAGTAAAGTAATACCGATGACTTCCGAATCAAATGTGACCAGAAGCCAGAAGGCTTTTATTATCCCTTCAAGAATCAGTTCCAACTATTTACCAACACCCTGGCGAAAGGGGAAAAGACATTACCATCTATTTCCCCAAATCTTCCACCTTTTTCCCAGCTGGCAATTACTGGGGCTCGCGTCGCCCCCTCCAACAGCAAGGCTGCTGGAGCCACCCCTCAGCAAAAGGAAGAAAAAGCATCCCCCTTGTTCATTTCCCCAAATCTTCCACCTTTTTCCCAGCGTCAGCGAAGAAAAGGGGCGAGCCGAACTTTTCAACTCCGAAACTCTTGATGATCGCTTGCGTTTCCGCAGCCACCATGAAATCGACGAAGGCTTTGGCCCCTGCCGCATTTACCTTACGCCACTTCTCGGGATTTACCTCAATCACGTGATAAATATTGAGCAACAGGGCGTCCCCTTCGGTGAGGATATCGAGCCCCAGGCGCTTGTTGAGGGCGAGAAATGTTCCCCGGTCCGCAAGCGTATATGCCTTTTTCTCCGATGCAACGTTCAATGTCTGTCCCATGCCGAGACCCGTCTGCTGGTACCATTTTTGCTCCTCGGGATTGACACCTGCCGCCTTCCACAGGGCCTTTTCCTTTGCATGAGTCCCGGAGTTATCACCTCTGGATATGAAAAGGGCCTGGACTCCGGCAATCTTCTTGAATGCATCTACCGAAGACTTCAACCCTTTGATCTTGGCCGGATCAGCTTTGGGCCCCACCACTATAAAGTCGTTGTGCATCACGAGTCGTCGGTTGACGCCGTACCCTTCGGCCATGAATTTTTTCTCCGCATCGGGTGAATGGACCAGCAATACATCAGCTTCTCCCTTTTGCCCCATGGCCATGGCCTGCCCGGAACCGACCGCGATAGTCTTCACGAAATATCCGGTCTTTTTTTCAAAAACGGGAATGAGAACGTCCAACAGCCCCGAATCCTGGGTGCTTGTAGTTGTTGCCAGAATGATATTCTTCTGTTGAGCTTCAACCGAAAGCGGGGCAATGGAAATGGTGGGTAATATCAATGCGACAATGACAAAAAACAACTTTTTGAGCGGGTTCATTATAATTCCTCCTTCAATAAGATCACTTCACGGTACGTGTCCATTCCTTCGAATCGGGGAAGAAGAGCAATACTTGTCTTTCCCGAAATCCCTGATCTTCACAATTCGTCCTCGGGAATTTTCGGGGGTAACCGGTATCAAACCTTCCAGCAAAAAGCTCCGAAAATCTTTATAAGATAACCTGTATGCCCGCCAAGTTCAATCCAAACACCCACAAAAATAATGTAATGGTGCTTCTCGCCATAAAGCGCAGGAAAGCCGTTATTAACGCTCCTTGGCCTTTGATATAGTTTCTTTTAATTTCAGGCAGCCTCGATGCGGTCAGCGGCGAGGCGAATGGCGGGTCTTAAAGTGTTGAAAGGTAATGAGGACGTAGCCGTCGGGATAGGCACGTTGCAGACATGCTTGATATCTCACTTGTCCTATGGTCGAGGAACGATTTGGTCGTTCCTGACGACTGCTATCACCGCGCTCACGCGAAAAAACTTCTCAGCTTTTTCGATCGGGCAAAGCTTCTTTCGGTAGCAGGCAGTTGCGTCGGCTCCGTGACTTGACGCAAATAGAAACCTCATCAGCTCCCGTGCATAAAGGGACGCCGAAATCCTTTTCAACCCCTTCTGTGAAGGGTTTCCCGGGCTACAGTCAGAAAAAGAAGAATGACTGCCTCAGGCTTCAAGCCGGCGCTGACTGCCCGCACGCTGTCCGGTCACGCTCACACTCCCGCAGTGGTTCGCGCGGGAGACGCGCTGCCGGGTATGAGACACAACGCTAGAATTCCTGTCGGATCGCTTCGAATCATCTCCTGAGCCAGACCGACATTGCCGTAAAACGGCACAGGCTCCTTTTGGAGGTACTGTTCATATAGCCTCTTTCTCGGCTCCACATATGGGCGGAGATTGATCATGCCCATGGGTATTGCAGCCTTCCGTATCTCGTTAGGTTGCAGGTAGTGCACGTCTCCCGGGTCATCGATGCATCCGGCCTCGGCAAAGCGCCTGCCGAATTCGGTAATGATCCATCTACCCAAAGCCACGATGTAGAGTTCGCAGTAGTAGGCCTGGTCCTCCTTGAAGTAGCTCGCTTTCCTGGCAGCCTTCATCAGGGAGATAAACCGCTTTTTGTCCGGCACCGGCACCTTTTCCATGACCTCCCGCTCAACTTGCTCTTTTTTTCCCTCTATCCGGTCGCGGTCGGCGTCAAAAAGGAAGACGGGCTCCGACATGAGAAGCTTGATGCGGGCTATGCCCAACGCGGGCTTTTCCAGCCATGTCGGGCAGTCGTAAGTGTGCGTTCTGTCCGCTCTCCAGCCATGATCGAGAAGATACCTGCGGTAGGCTTCCAACCATTTCCTGCCGGGCCCACTCGTCCCGAGTGCATCGAGCAGCTCACTATCCTCCGTTGTTGCGAAGGTGTCCTGAAGACCCGCATCAACTGCCTTCCTGCCAAGCTTCCACAAGCCTCTCGAGAAGGTGGTTTCTGCCGATTCAAAGCCTGAGGTCAGGCAATTGAACCTGGGGTCGCTTCCCGGCTCCGCTCCGAAGGTGCTCCTCCACATATCCTGAAAGAGATTGTTTACTTCGAATGCCGCCAAAAGCATCAGGAAATGCGTTTCCGCTTCTTTCCGGTTAATGGCACAGGCAAAATCGAGAAAGAACGAGAGAAGTTCGTGGTTGGTCAGCTTCCTTATGTCTTCCCACTCCACGAGACCTCGTTTGCGTTTTGCCTCTTCGTAAGTTTCCAGGAGATCAGCCTTCATAAGATCCCAGACACCCTCGAAATTTTCGAGGAAGGGCTTGATCTTCTCCTTGAACAGGGGTTCTCGCACTTTTCTCTCCTCGGGCGCCGTAGGAATCGCCGTGATGTATGGGTAGCCGTCGATGAACCGCGAGTCCCAGCCATGGGTCATGGGCAAACAGAGTGAACCGGCCCCGTGCCGAAGTCCATGGTAAGACCAATACCAACCGATGCTTATATACATGGGCTTCATGGGCGGGCTTCCATGGACCGTATCACAGAGAAGCACTCCATATTCGGACGGATCTTTTTCGTCATCAAATTCATAGAAGCTCAGATCGTAGGCATCTCTTAACATCTCCTGCCCCCTCCTTCTCTTTTTTGTCCTGCGCTGCCTTTGGTGAACGGAAACGGGTCAGCGGAATATTTCCGCCAAATCATACCGACTGCGCACGTAGTTCTCACCCGTCGTATCTATACCATCCGGCCCCTGTCTTCTTGCCGAGGCGATTGGCCCTCACCATCTCTCTCAAGAGACGTGGCGTGGTCCATTTCAGCTCCCTGTCCAGCTCCTTGTGGAAGTACTCATTCACGTGGTAAGCGATATCGATGCCGGTAAGGTCCATGAGCTCGAAGGGACCCATCGGATAATTGAGACCAAGCTTCGCTGCCTTATCAATGTCTTCGATTGAGGCAACACCTGACTGGTACAGGTGGATAGCCTCCATGAGGTGGGGTATCATGAGCCTGTTGACTACAAAGCCGGGTATGTCGGTGCGGACCTCAATGGGTTCCTTGCCGAGGCTCCTTGCCAGTTCCGCACAAGCCTTCGCCGTCTCGGGACTTGTGTAGTGGCCCTTGATCACCTCGACAAGGCGCATCAACGGTACGGGGTTGAAGAAATGAAGTCCCGCTACCTTATCCGGCCGGGAGGTAATCGATGCTATCTCGGTGATTGACATGGAAGAGGTGTTGGTCGCGATAATCACCTCTTTTCGTGCGAGTTCGTCCAGTTCCCTGAAGACCCTCTTCTTCAGATCCATGTCTTCCGGCACCACTTCAACAATAAAGTCTGTATCTTTCAGGTCTTCAACCTTCGTGGTGCCTTTGATCTTTCCCAGGACCGCGTTTTTCTGCTCTTCGGTGATCTTTCCTTTCTCCACGCTCTTGCTCAGGAACCTGTCGATATTTTTCATCGCTCTTTCCACAAAACGGTCCTCGATATCTCTCATGACGATATCGTATCCCGCCTGGGCAGCTACCTGCGCGATGCCATGACCCATGGCACCTGCTCCCATTATTCCGACAGTCTTGATTGCCATGACCTCCTCCTTGAAATAAGATATGTCAATTGAACGAACTCAACACGATGGATGAATTCTTCTAACATTCTAGGGATTAACGGTAATCTTTTGTATTCATTTTTTCTTATACTTGTGTTAGCTAACTTTATGTAAATGCTCGTCTAATCCAGCGGCCGGCCGGCCTGGCGGGATTCTCTGTTCTTCCCGTTGAAGCCGATGTGTTTCTCGCCCGATTGCATCTTACCCTTGTTTTCTATATACTTTTGCGACGTAAATCCTTGTTTCCGAAGACTTTCACTGAAAAGCAGGAGGTTGCCGAAGCAGTGAGATTCGGCACTTTAGGCACATCAATCCGGACGAGGGGTCTTGATCGAATGGCAGTAGCGCGTGTTGACATACTCGCGGGAAAAGGCACGGAAGAGCTTCTCGAATCCCGATTCTATTCGCTTTGCAGCGGGGTGTGGATAGAGAGCCGCGGCGAAAACGTGTTGATAAAGTGCTATCCTTCGGACACCGGCGATCTGCTCGCCTATCTCCGGGATTCGAACCTTCCCGTTGTCTCGATTACCTCAGTCGAAGAGGAAGAAAAGGACTATGTCGCGTTGGTCCGGAAACATTTCAGGCCGCTCGCCATCGGAAGCCTGACGGTGTTGCCTCCCTGGACAAAAACCGGGAAGAAAGGGCATACCCTTGTTATAGAACCGGGAATGGCCTTCGGCACAGGCAGGCACGAATCCACAAAGTTGATGGTAAAAATGATGAATGACGTGAACATCGAGGGCAAGAGCGTGCTCGATATCGGGTCGGGATCGGGAATACTTGCCCTGTACGCATCTCTCCTCGGCGCGTCGCAGGTTGTCGCGGTCGACCACGATCCTCTTTCGACAGAAGCCATCAGGAAAAGCTGTGACCTCAACAATGTTGACGCCCTTCTCATTGCATGTGCGCACCTTGAGAACATCAGGGGCAGTTTTGACGTGGTTCTCGCCAATCTCGACTTTGATACGTTTAGTCGCTACTCCGCGCAGGTAACAGAAAGGGTCGGAAACGGCGGCTATCTCATCATGTCAGGCATCGAGCAGCAATATGCAGGCAGGATCAGGCCCCTGTTTGCGTCTTTCACACTTCTTAAACGCCGGAAGATGAAAGATTGGTACGGTTTCATCTTCCGGCGTTAATTGACAGAAAACCGGGAAACAAGTAAAATGGCATGCTTATTTCACTATTTTCCCGAACGGAGAGAATGATATGATCGAGCGATACACACGAAAAGAGATGGCGGACATTTGGACAGAAGACAGGAAACTTCAGACCTGGCTGGAAATCGAGATTGCCATATGCGAGGCGTACGCCGAGATCGGGATAATCCCTCGGGAAGACCTGAAAGTAATAAGGGAACGGGCCCAAGCCGACGTGAGACGGGTCCAGGAGATAGAAAAAGCAACCAAACACGACGTGGTCGCCTTCATCCAGGCCGTTTCCGAGTCTGTCGGGCCGGCTTCAAAGTGGGTTCATCTGGGCGTGACCTCGTCCGATGTCCTTGATACGACATTTTCCGTCCTTTTGCAGCAAGCCTCGGCCATTCTTGTTAAAGACGTGGAGAATCTGATGGCGGTGCTGAAGGAAAAGGCATTTGCCTACAAATTTACGCCCATGATCGGACGGACCCACGGCATACATGCCGAGCCGATCACTTTCGGCCTGAAAATAGCCCATTTTTACGATGAAATGAGAAGGAACCTGGAAAGGCTCACCACTGCAAAGGACCATATTGCCTACGGGAAGATTTCGGGGGCCGTCGGCACCTATGCCCACGTCCCGCCCTTCGTGGAGGAGTATGTGTGCAAAAAGCTCGGATTGAAACCCGCTCCTATTTCCACGCAAATCGTACCGCGCGACTATTATGCCGAGTTCTTTACTGTCCTCGCGATTATCGGGTCGTCAGTAGAAAAGCTGGCGACGGAGATCAGACATCTTCAGAGGACCGAGGTGGGAGAAGCAGAGGAGTACTTTCAGGAGGGACAGACCGGCTCGTCTGCAATGCCGCACAAACGGAATCCTATCGGCTCGGAAAACCTGTCGGGACTGGCACGGCTGCTTCGGGGATATGCTCTTTCAGCCCTGGAGAATGTGCCGCTCTGGCACGAGAGGGACATCAGCCATTCTTCAGTTGAGAGAGTGATCGGGCCTGATGCAACCATCCTGCTCGACTATATGCTTCAACGGCTCACCAACCTTTATCGTAACTTGATGGTCTACCCGGAGAGAATGCGGAAGAATATGGAAATTACGGGAGGCCTTTACCACTCGGAGGCAATTTTGCTCAGCCTTATAAAAAAGGGCCTCACGAGGCAGGAGGCATACAAGATTACCCAGTCGATTGCCATGGCATGCTATCAGGGCCATCTGAACTTCATCGACTGTCTTAAAAACGATGAGGGTCTGAGAAAGCACCTGACCGAACAGGAATTGGACCAGGTAACGGACGACGAGCACTATTTCGAGCAGGTTGAGACAATCTTTAACCGCGTGTTCGGTTAGCTCGCCGGCCCTTTAGTCCGATGACTTGATATACTTCAGCCTCACGTCATAAAGGACATTATCGATGAGAACCTCTTCTTCCTTCGAAAGGTTCCCCTTGGTCTTTTCTTTCAACATCTCGATAATACTGATGGTCTGTTTCGCAAGCTGCAGATTTATCTCTTTCTTGTTCGTTATGGGGTCCGGCAGTTCTCCGAGATGGACAAGGGCCGACGTGGAAAGAGAGAGGATAAACGTAGAAAAACCAAATTCGTAAAGAAGTTCGTTATCTGACCATTTCTCTTCCTGGCCCGCCCGCTTTTCTTTTTCTCCCGACCCAGCCTCAGACCCATCCCTGGTACTGCCACTCTGCGATCGACTCTTATCCTCTTCCATCATCTCCTCCTACAGTAACGTATCGAATTTTATGGGGAGGAAGAAGACGGTGTCATATCTCTTCACCTGATAGAGAATATAATTCCTTCTCAGACCCTCCACCATAAGCGACCGAAAACTCCTCTTGTCCAGGACATCAACATTATTGATCCTGATAATGACGTCTCCGGCGCGCAAACCGTAGCGCTCGCCTATGCCGCCCCTATACACCTTGGTAACCACCACTCCGTTCTTCTGTTTCGGCCTGAATTTAAGCTTCGCGTAGCCCTCAATATCCGAGACGCGGATCCCGCACAACCTTTCGTCGAGGGGGCTCGGCACGTACCCTAAATTGGGTTCAATGCTGACATTGACGGTCTCGCTCCCCCTGATGATCTTCAACTGGTTCTTGCCGTCCGGACCGGCCTTGCGGAATGCATTTTGAAACTTCATTCCCTCCCGGATCCTCTTCCCGTTGACCTCGGTGATCCTGTCGCCCGCTTTGAGACCCCACCCTTCAGCCGGACTTCCCGAAATTATGCGACTCACGTAAAGGTATTGCCCGTCGTCGTCTTTTCTCTTATCAACAAAGATGCCCAGGATAGCACGTCTTCCCGCGTGTTCAAGGAATTCCGAGACCATGGACATGACATCTTCTATGGGAATGGCAAATCCTATCCCCTTGCCTTCCTCATAAATGGCAGTGACAATGCCCAGCAGATTCCCATTCGAATCGAGAAGAGCCCCACCGGAACTACCCGGATTAATCGCAGCATCCGTCTGGATAAGGTTTGCGTAGACCCTGTTGCTGATCTTCAGGTTCCTTCCCAAAGCACTTACCACACCTGTTGTCACCGAGCTTGAAAGGCCATACGGGTTGCCGATGACAATTGCTTTCTCCCCTACCCTCACACTCTTCTTTGTTACCTTGAGAAAGGGGAAATCTTTCTTATCCTCGACCTTCAGCAAAGCGATGTCGAGCTCCGGGTCAGCTGCTATCACATTAGCTTCATATTCTTCACGACTCGTAAATTTCACGCGGATAGTGACGGCCTTGGAAACGAGATGCTCGTTGGTGACTATTATGCCTTTCGGGTTGAGCACCACACCCGATCCGATATTCTCGAGCGTCTCTACGTCATCCTCCTCGTCCTGAACGAAGAACCTCTTCAACAAGTCGCTGCTTCTTTCCTCATTTCCCCTCTTTGCCAGTTCCTCTGTCTTTATGTTAACAATTGCCTTACTGACCACCTCTACCATATCCGCTATCTTTTCCTCTTTTGCAGGAAGGGGAACAGGCACCAGCAAGATCGCCAGAGGCAGGACAATCAAGAACAGACGGGCTCGCTTCTTCGCTATTCCAAACATTCGATTATTACCCAACAACCGTTCTTTTTTAATGAAAAGGACCGGAGAAACGGCCAGCTTAACCCTGGTTCTAGTACCAGTCGTCCTCGATCTTCCTCTTCTTTTTGATGATATTCTTCACCGCATCAAGGATGACGTGCGCGATCTCTTCTTTTGAGAGCTTGGGCACGTGCTTCACTGTTCCGGAAGGGTCGATGAGGGTCACTTCGTTGTCGTCCGATCCGAAGCCAATGCCTCTCTTCGTCACGTCGTTCGCTACAATGAGGTCCAGATTCTTTCTCTTCAGTTTGTCAAGCGCATGCTCCACCACGTTATTCGTTTCCGCTGCGAAACCGACGAGGACACGATCTCCGCATATTTTGCCCAACTCGCCCAGAATATCAGGGTTCTTGCTGAGCGTCAGGGTCATTTCGGATTCATTGTCCTTTTTCTTTATCTTTTCGCAGTTTTCATTCTTGCACCTGTAGTCGGCTACCGCCGCCGCCTTGATTATCACCGAGCAACGCCGATGTTCTTCCATCACGGCCGATCTCATATCCTCCGCGGTCACCACATTTATCACCCTGATGTCGGTCCTCGGGGGCGGGACCGCGGTATTCCCCGTGACCAGGACTACTTCCGCTCCTCTCCTTCGCGCTATCTTGGCTATGGCATAGCCCATTTTTCCTGAAGAGCGGTTGGTAATGCACCTTACCGGATCGACAAATTCCGTAGTAGGTCCGGCAGTAACCAGAACCTTTTCGTCAACGAGATCTTTTTCGGTAAAGATGTCCTCCATTTTTTCTACGATATCCTCAACGGTGGGTAGCCTTCCTTTTCCCTGCCAACCGCACGCAAGATCACCGGAAGCAGGCTCCATGAACTCGTAGCCGTTCTCCTTGAGCTTCTCGATGTTCGACTGGACAATTTTACTCTCCCACATGTTCGTGTTCATAGAAGGCACAAAAAGGACAGGGACCGTAGTTGCCATGACCATGGTCGTAAGAAAATCATCGGCGATGCCATTCGCTATTTTACCGATAATGTTTGCCGTCGCCGGGGCGATGACCATCTGATCGGCCATGTCCGCGAGGGCAATATGACCTATTTTCCCGCCCGTAAACAGCTCGAACATTTCATGAGTCACCGGATTGCCGGAGATAGTCTGGAAGGTCAGGGGTGTGACAAATTCCATAGCATTCTTTGTCATGACCACGTGGACATTAGCCCCCTTCTTGGTCAAAGCCCTTACGAGCTCGGCCGTCTTGTAAGCGGCAATTCCCCCTGTGATGCCCACTATGATCTCTCGATTCTGCAACATCGTAAACATGTATTACAGCATCCCTCCTTAAAGGTTGAGGCCCACCTTACGCACCATCCTGGTGAATATGTTCGCCTTGGGTACGTATACGGGCGAAACAATGTCTATCTTTCCAACCACTTCATTGTCCAGCTGGAAAAGCATCTCACCCAGCTTTTGCCCCTGTTTAACCTCGCCCTTCACACTATATGGCAGATTAATTACCCGTTTTACATCTTTCTTTTTTCCTTTGATGAGGGGAAGGTTAAGATCGGCAGCCGTAACCCCTTTTATCTTTCTGAATTTACCGTCCTCAAGCACTACGTCTTTCTCGACCTGCTCTCCCTTCTTTGCCAGGTTGAGCACCATATATTCCGCGAAGTATTTCCTCAACTTCTCCATGGCCAGATCGTCTCTCATCTTCCCTGTCGGGCTTCCCATCACGACAGCAATAAACCTCAGCTCGCCTTTTTTTGCGGTAGCCACGACATTGAAGCCCGTGCTTCGGTAGTAACCAGTTTTAAATCCATCCACCTCGGGCATTCTGGTGAGGAGCTTGTTGTGATTGTTGAGCACGAACGAGCCTCCGCGAAACTCCCCGGTCTTCGTCGAAGTCCATTCCAGAACTTTCGGATATTTCAGGATATAGCGGCCAAGAAGCGCCATATCGTAGCACGAGGTCAGGTCCTCCTGCTGGTCCTTTCCGGGAGGCAGGCCGTGAACCGAGTTGAATTCGGTGTCCTTCATGCCTATGGACTGCGCCGTCTCGTTCATCAGGTTCACAAAATCCTTGCTGGAACCCGCCAGCTGCTCGGCAACGGCATAAGCCGCATCGTTCCCTGATGCGATCAAGATTGCCTTCATCATGTCTTCGAGGGCAAACTCCTCACCCTCCTTGAGGTAGACTTGACTGCCCCCTATTTTTGAAGCTTCCCTGGACACATGAATCTTATCCGTGAGATGGATCTCCCCCTTGGCTATTTTATCGAGCACAATGTAAGCTACCATGAGTTTGGTCATGCTTGCGGGCGGCCTCTTCTCGTGCATGTTTTGCTCTTCCAGCACTTTCCCCGAGGTCGCCTCCATGATTATATACGCCTTACATGGTCCTTCCGCGGTCTTCTCCGCTTTCGCTGCAACCGCTTGTCTGACGTGGCCCTTTTTTACCGCGCCACGTTTTGCAAAAGCCGCATCCGCGAAAAAGAAAAAACTAAGAATGGTAGCAAAAACAACAAGATGTCTGACAAGATGATTCTTCATGGTTTTTCGCCCCTTTACTTTCCTGTTAATTTTTCGGTGAACGCCTTGATCAAATCGATTGGCAACGGAAAGATGATCGTCGAGTTTTTTTCTGCCGATATCTCGACAAGCGTCGTGAGGTAACGTAACTGGAGTGCCATCGGGTTCTTCGACAGAATCTCAGATGCCTCGGAGAGCCTGGTCGCCGCCTGATATTCGCCTTCCGCGCTGATAACCTTTGCCCGCCTTTCCCGCTCAGCCTCTGCCTGCCGGGCGATGGCCCGCTGCATTTCTTGCGGAAGGTCAACGTTCTTTACCTCCACGTTGGACACCTTTATGCCCCACGGCTCCGTGTGCATATCGAGTATCTCCTGGAGGCGCTCGTTGATTTTCTCCCTGTGGGCGAGGAGGTCATCGAGCTCCACCTGACCGAGCACGCTCCTCAGCGTCGTTTGAGAAAGCTGGCTCGTGGCGTAGAGGTAATTCTCCACATCTATGATTGCCTTCATCGGGTCTATGACCCGGAAATAGACGACCGCATTCACCTTGATCGATACGTTGTCCATGGTGATGACGTCCTGGGCGGGCACGTCGTGGACAACTGTTCGCAGGCTTACCTTCACCATTTTGTCGATCATCGGTATGAGGATGATCAAACCGGGGCCCTTTGCCCTCCCCAAAACCCGGCCGAGACGAAAGATGACTCCCCTCTCGTACTCATTCAGTATTTTGATCGACATTCCGAGGAAAATGACAATAAGCACCAGCGCAAACAGATAGATCGGCATCAGGACACTCCTCCTTGTTTTTTTACCTTCACGACCATACCTTCCGACGCAATGACCATCACCGGTTCACCGGTGAGGATCGGCGTTTCACTCCTCGCATCCCATAGCTCTCCGTGCACAAACACCTTGCCGGTGGGAACAATGTCGGTTCTCGCAATGCCGGTCTCGCCGACCAATCCCTCCCGGCCCGTTTTTACCTTAGATAACTGGGCTTTGACCGCATATAATAGCATACCGAGGAAAAATATTGTAGAGAGGACCGTCACGGCCAGAATGGATTTCCAGGAGAGGGAAAGCAAGCCCGGAGGCAGGTCGATAAGCATGACAGAACCTATCACGATGGATACGATACCCGCAATGCTGAGCAACCCGTAGCTCGCCACCTTGAGCTCGAGGACGAAGAAGATGATGCCGAGAATGATCAGGGCGAGCCCTGCATAACTGATGGGGATGGCCTGGAACGCATAGAAGGCAAGGATCAGGCAAATTCCTCCTATTACTCCGGGGAAAACGGTCCCGGGACTATAGATCTCGAAGAGTATGCCGTAAAAGCCGATCATCATGAGAAAATAAGCCACGTTAGGATCGCTTATCAAGGAAAGGAACTTGTATTTGAAGGGCGTCTCAAGCTCCACCACCTTCGCCCCTTTTGTCTTCAGCGCAACCTTCCTGTTGCCCGCCTCGACGACCTTCCCGTTCGCTTGCAACAAGAGCTCATCGACGCTGCCCGCCACCATATCTATCACATTCGCTTCACGGGCCTCGCCCGCGGTTATGGACACGCTCTCTTTCACCGCTTTTTCAGCCCATTCCCCATTGCGCCCCCGTTTCGCTGCAAGGCTTCTCGCATATGCCTGGGCATCCTGAACCACCTTGGCCATCATTTCCTTGTCCGGCTTCTCTTTCCCGAGGCTGACCGGATGGGCGGCCCCGACGTTGGTTCCCGGGGCCATGGCAGCAACGTGCGCAGCGAGAAGAATAATGGTCCCCGCAGAGGCAGCACGGGCACCGGACGGGTAAACATAGACAATGACGGGCACCGGCGAATCCATGATGGACTTCACGATCTCCCTCATTGACGTGTCCAGTCCGCCGGGGGTGTCGAGCAAGACAAGAAGCGCTTCACCTTTGCTGTCCGCGGTCTTTTTTATCGAGTCCGAAATAAACTGTGAGGCAGGAGGGCTGATTACACCTTGAATCTTGATTTTATAGATTTCCGTGGACCGGGCATAGGTAGCTGCCGAGAAAAAAACAACGACAGCACACAATGCCGGAAGGACCTTTTTCATAAGTAGTTGAATTTCTTTTTCAAGGCTTCTTCGACGACCTTGGGCACGCACCCTTTGACTGATCCGCCAAAACTCGCCACCTCTTTTATTGTCCTTGAGCTCACAAAAAAGTAGTCCTTACTTGTCATCATGAAAATGGTGTCCATGTCGCTATTCAGGTTTCTGTTCATCGACGCCATCTGAAACTCATACTCAAAATCGCTCATAGCCCGCAGTCCGCGAATGACAAAGCGGGCGTTTACCCTTTTCACATAGTCAACGAGCAGCCCTTCAAAACTGTCTACAATGACGTTTTTATTATCTTTCACCGATTGCCGGATAAGCTCCTTCCGTTCCTCGACGGTAAAAAGACCACGTTTCTCAATATTATAGGCAATAGCAATGATAACTTTGTCGAAAAGCTCAAGACCCCTCGTAAGTATATCCAGATGGCCGTTGGTGATCGGGTCGAAGGAACCGGGGTAGATTCCAATCTTTTCTTTCATCGGGCGCAGCTCCTCTTCTTTTTCATGATTTATTCTGTCCGCACGTGATGATGCTCAATACGGTGTCTCCATACTTCCTGGTCCTTATCCCGCAGCCTTCTCCAGGCGATTCCAGCAGTTCTTCCCTCTTTGAATGCTCGAACACGACGATTGATCCTGAATGACGAAGGGGATTTGTTCTAAGGAGTTCCACTGTCGCGGCAATATAACCCATTTCGTAAGGCGGGTCGACATAAACAAGATCGAACGATTTTCCCTGCCTATGTAGCATGGGCACGGCATATCTTACATCCATATTCAGAACAAGGCAATCTTTATCTATTCCGAGGGCCTTGAGATTGTTCCTCAAAAGAGCCGCCGTCTGCGAGTCCTTTTCGACCGCAGTGACGAACGTTGCCCCGCGGCTCAGGGCTTCCACCGTGAAAGACCCGGCCCCCGCAAACAGATCGAGAACCGAACAGCCTTCAACATCTCCGACAAGGTCGAATACCGCCTCCCGCACCTTTGACGAGGTAAATCTCGTTCTCCCGTTGCGGGCGAGGGCTATCATCCTGCCCTTGAGTCTTCCTCCGGTGATCCTCAGTCCGCTCATCTGGATCGGATGGCTGGAACGAGAGAGCGTGCAAGTTGTCGAATACTCTCGACACCCTTGATCTCGTAGGGTGACAGATATATTTTCGAAATAGTGATCTTCCGGTGGGTCTCTTCCAGCACGCGGATGTAGTGTTCCTGCATCCCCCGCCGCATGCGGTGAAAGTCGCAATCGCCGTCTTTCACGATGTAGTTGATTATCAGGTTCCCGACTTCAAGCTCATTCTCCTCGAGCTCTTGAACAACCCTTTCGGTAAGCCGCACCCCCAATGCTTCGGGTATTGTCACGAGCACGTACTTGGTAGCTTCCCGGTCCCTGATAAAATCGATTATCCCTTTTGACAGCTCTTCCCAGTTTTCTATTGTCCGGAGCAGCGTCCTTTTTGACGCCTTCAGCTTTATGGTGTCCTTAAAACGCTCGACAAAACTGTACATGTTCATGTAGAACTTCGTTGCCGCCTCCAAGTGGCTCAGAAAGAGGTGCGGAAGGCGAAGGAGACGCAGGGTGTGGCCGGCAGGCGCCGTATCCCATACGACCACATCGTACTTGTCGCTCCTGACGAGCTCAAGGATGAAATAGAGCATGTATTCCTCTTCTATTCCCGGAGCCGTTCCTATATAATCGACAAAATCGTAATCGACGTCGGCGAAGCTTGAAATAACCTCGTAGATCTCTCCTCCGAACCTTTCTTTCCATTTCCGAAGAACGATTTCGGAAGATATCTCGAGGCCGTAGAGCGGCACGTCGTCGAGTATCCTCGTCTCGTTGCTCCCGATTTCCTTTTCATAGATATCCGAGAGCGAGGGAGTGGGATCGCTGGAAATAAGAAGGACTCTTCTTCCGGAATCGGCGAGACCTAGGGCAATGGCCGATGCGCACGTCGTCTTTCCCACGCCGCCTTTGCCCCCCACCATGATGAGTCGTACGCCCTTCGTGTCGATCGCTGTCAGAGGCAAACCGGTCAACCTTTCGTCTTTCCGAAATTTTCGATTATGAAACCCGCTATTTCTCTTTCTTTTCCCCCAAAAAAATGGGTAGTGGTCACGACCTTCAGGTATTTCTCGGTCTTCAGCTCTTCATAAAACGCAAGAAGGTCCTTAAGAGGGGATATGTCATCCAGCGAGCCTCCCACCAGATATATCTTCCCGGGGAATGTACGGAGTCCTTCGGGACTGTAAGCGGAAAAGGGGAGCGCCACAATAAAGACCTCCTTCTGATGCTCGATATGCGCCAACGCCCTGCTGCAAATCCAGGCGCCGAAGGAATACCCTGCAAGCACGAGAGGCGTATCCTTCCCTATTCTCTCCTCAAGAAAACGACGGGCAGCCAGGAGGTCGTCCGTCTCTCCGACCCCGTCGTCATAATGGCCCGTACTACTGCCGACTCCCCTGAAATTGAACTTGAGCGTCGTGAATCCCGCTTCCGAGAAGCCTTCTTCTATCGCCTCCACGACATTGCTCCACATGGAGCCGCCGTACAGAGGATGGGGGTGGCAAATGACCACGCCGCCCTCTCCCGTCCCCTCCTGCAACACTCCTTCAAGTCTTTCATCGGCTTCAATAACAACCCTTTTTGTTGACATGACCCATTTATTTTGGTAGCTTTTGACCAAAAATTCAATAGAGAATTCAATGGGTCTGTTCAAAAAGAAAGAGAAAAAGCTACATAAAGAGATAGACATTCAGAAAGAGATCAAGAAAGCTGAAAAAGAGGACGAAAGCCTCTGGATCAAGTGCAGCTCTTGCCGGGAGCTTCTTTACAAGAAAGAAGTCGAGAGAAATCTGAATGTCTGTCTCAAGTGCTCATACCACTTCCCCGTTTCGGTCGACAAGAGGATCGAGCTCACCTTCGACCCCGGCACCTTCAGCGAACTCTACGCCAATATCGAACCGATTGACTTCCTGAAGTTCAAGGATACCAAGAGCTACAAGACCCGGCTGCTTGAAACGAGGGAGGAAACAAAAAGGAACGATGCAATCGTGTGCGGAAGAGGGCGAATAGACGGTATAGACGTGCTCTCCGCCATCTTCGATTTCAGTTTCATGGGTGGAAGTCTTGGATCGGTGGTCGGGGAGAAGCTCACCAGGCTGCTTGAAGAGGGCAGGAATAACAGGCTTCCCGCGGTCGTATTCTGCTCGTCCGGAGGCGCCAGGATGCAGGAGGGCATTTTGTCCCTTATGCAAATGTCCAAGGTCTCCGGCGCCATATACCGGTTGAAATCAGAGGGTGTTCCCTATATCACCGTGCTCACCGACCCTACCCTGGGAGGTGTGAGTGCGAGCATCGCCATGCTTGGCGATATCATCATTGCGGAACCGAAAGCCATGATTGGCTTCGCAGGCCCAAGGGTGATCAAGGAAACAATAAAGGAAGAGTTGCCTCATGGATTTCAGCGGGCTGAATACCTTCTCGAGCACGGGATGATTGACCTTATATCGTCCAGAAGGGAACTTAAACAAAAGCTGCACAACATACTGTCCCTGATAGTGGCATGAAAGGTTATTCCAGCACACTGGAATACCTTTACGGCCTTGAAAAGCTCGGCATCACATTTGGGACGGACAGCATACGGTGGATACTATCACTCCTGGACAATCCTCAGTGCTCTTTCAAGACGGTACATATCGGCGGCACAAACGGTAAAGGATCGGTTGCCTGCATGGTATCCTCAGTCTTAAGGAGGGAGGGGTATAGAACAGGCGCTTATACTTCTCCCCATCTCGTCTCTTTCACTGAACGTATAACCGTTAACGGCAAGGAAATCAGGGAAGAGGAAGTGGCCGAGCTGACCGATTTCATCAAGAGAAAGATAGACGAAACAGGAGATGACCGTGCCTTCACGTTTTTTGATTTCACTACTGCCCTTGCCTTTGAATATTTCAAAAGACAGGGTGTGGAAATCGCGGTCATAGAAGTAGGACTCGGAGGAAGGCTGGATTCGACGAATGTGATTACCCCTCTGGTAAGCGTGATTACAAACGTCGATCTTGATCATCAGGATTACCTCGGAAACACTATCGAGGAAATTGCACGGGAAAAAGCAGGCATCTTGAAGGACCGGGTTCCTGCGGTGACGGGGGCTAAAGGCAAAGCACTAGAAGTCATAAGAAGTGCCGCTGCGAAAAAGACAAATCTTTACGTGCTGGATGAAACGTTCACCTACAGAAAGAAAGGCGAACAAATCATGTCGTATTCCGGTATTCGCCTGCAACTCGAAGATATTGCTATCGGCTTGAAAGGCGATCACCAGCTCTTGAACGCTGCTCTGGCCCTTTGCGTTCTGGAGTTGCTCGGCTCTGCCGGCCTCACCCTTCGGGAGAGTGCCGTACGTGAAGGGCTTTCGTTGGCAGAATGGCCCGGGAGGCTCGAGTTCATTGCGGGAGGGTGTGGAAAGCCCGACATCCTCCTCGACGGAGCGCACAACCCCAATGGGGCAAAAGCCCTTGCGGGATATTTAAAAACGCACGTTGAAAAAAGAAGAATAATCATGATTTTCGGTGTGATGAAAGATAAGGATTTCGTGGAAATGCTAGAAGAATTGCTCCCTCTCGTGGATCGTACGATACTCACCAGAACACAGACGGACCGTGCAGCCTCCTCCAATGACCTTGCTCCTTACGCTCCGGGTGCTGTCGTAACGGAAACTGTCGAGGAAGCGCTTGAGTGCGCCTTTGGGGCAGCCGATAGTGGAAGCCTTGTTCTCATCACCGGATCACTCTATACCGTGGGAGAGGCGAAACGCGTTCTTGAAAAATCGGCTTAGTATTCTATTGCTGTTATCAATTCTTGCAGCCCTCATACCTTTTGAAGTTTTTGCCCAGGAGAGGTCAGGATTAAAGACAACAGGACCGGTTGATATCACTGCCCGGGTGCTCAAGTACAACAAGGAGCAGAACATCTATACGGCAGAGGGCGATGTGGAGATGAAAGAGGGAACGCGGCGTCTGACTGCGGATTTTGTCCTCTTCAATGATACGACCAAGGATGCCTTTGCGGAAGGGAACGTTGTCTTTCAGGATCAGGAGGATGTTGTCCATGCGGAAAAGATGTCGCTTAACCTGATAACCAAGAGGGGCACGATAGAAAAAGGGAAGATCTACGTCAAAAAAGGTAATTTTTTCATGACGGGAGAAGAAATTAAGAAGACCGGGGAATCGAGCTACCTGATACATCAGGGGGAGTTCACTACCTGCGGCTGGGAAAATCCGGCGTGGACGTTCAAGGCAAAGGATGTCGAGATGAACATCGGCGGCTACGCGACAGCGCGTCACGCAACCTTCAGCATCCTCGGCCGCAAGGTCGGCTACCTGCCGTGGGGCATATTTCCGGTCAAGACGGAGAGGCAATCGGGTCTTCTTCTTCCCGAATTCGCTCTGTCGAGCAGAGACGGCACGATCTTGAGGACCGCTTATTTCTGGGCTATATCGAAGGATACAGATGCCACGTTCTATCTCGACTGGATTCAAGACCGCGGTGTGAAGCCCGGCGTGGAATACCGATACTACCTGACGGAGAACCTGAAAGGCGCGTGGTATGGCTCTATTATCGATGACGCTAAATATGAGCACACCCGCTACCAGATCAAGGGGCAACACGCCCAGATGTTCAAGGACATCAACTTCAAGGCCGATATAAACCATGTTTCGGATATTGACTACATGAGAGACCTGGGACGAACAACCGTTGAAAGGAGCGAGAACTCCCTGAGATCGGTCGCCTTTGCCGAAAAGCCCTTTAACAGGTCTCTTCTGACAGTGGAGACAGCCTACTTTGAGGACCTCACACAAAAGAACTCGGATACGACATTCAGGTACCTTCCTTTCGCATCCTACTTTACGGAATACGTACCGATCTTGAAGAACAAGCTCTATACCGATATATCGACCCAGTTGCAGAACTTTTCCAGGGACAAGGGCGACAAGTACACCAGGCTCATTGTCTCGCCCAGGATCAGAATGCCATACAGTATCAACGGACTGAATTTTCTGGGAACCGGAGGCATTACGGAAAAGGCTTACTACACAGACCCTTCTTCTCCTGACAGCAATAGCACCAAGCACCAGGAGACTTTCAATTTCCAGGGCGATATGAACGCGCAGTTTGCCAAAGACACTTCAACGGATTTCCTGAACCTCGGCTCGGTACAAAGTGTCATTATGCCCAGGCTTCAATACAACTATATAAAGAACAACTCATCTTTTTCGGGCATCCCTTCCATAGACCCGTTGGATCGTGTTGCGAATACCAATGCAATAACTTATAGCTTCAACCATTACCTGAACGGCATCAAGGATGGAAATGTGAGAGAAATTTCCCTCCTGGAGATACAGCAGACTTACGGACTTACCGATAAGCTTGAGGGGGACCCCCTCCTCTATGAGGGTTCAGGGAACCGCCTGTCGGATATAAAGACAAGGCTCACCCTCTATCCCACTTCGAACCTTTGGTACGTCCACGAGGACGTGATCAGTGTTTACGGCGAGGGCTGGAAAACTACGAGAAACAGCTTGTTCCTTGCCGGCCCGCCCCTTTACGAGGTTCTCGTCAGCCACACGTACACAAAGGACACCATCAATGAGGTGTTCCTGAACACGGCAGGCACCTGGAGGAAGTTCAGGGCCAACTACCAGATTACCTATTCGTTCAAAGACAGCACCTGGATCAACACCCTTGCCTCCCTCACCTACCAGCCGAACTGCTGGGGTGTCACTCTCACCATGGTCAAGACAAGGAACCCCGACGACATGGCCTTTCATATATCTTATAATTTAACGGGCATTACACAGAAGATCGGAGGTTATTGATGAAAGGAGTCATACTCGCAGGCGGATTGGGAACAAGGCTCTATCCGCTCACCAAGATCACGAACAAGCACCTGCTCCCCGTCTACGACCGTCCAATGATATACTACCCGCTGCAAACACTCATCAATGCGGGAATAACGGACATCATGATCGTCACGGGAGGAAACAACGCCGGCGACTTTCTGAAGTTGTTGGGCAACGGAAAAGAATTCGGCCTGAAGCATATGAACTACACGTACCAGGAGGGAGAAGGCGGCATCGCGGAAGCGCTCTCTCTCGCAGAGTACTTCGCGGATAACGATTCCATCTGCGTAGTCCTCGGCGACAACCTCATCGAAAGGAATATTGTCCAGGCGGTAAGGGACTTCGAAGAACAAAAGGTGGGAGCTAAGATCCTCCTGAAAGAGGTACCTGACCCCGAGCGGTTCGGGGTAGCCAACATAGAGGGCGGGCGCCTCACCGATATAGAAGAGAAACCCAAAAAACCGAGAAGCAACCTTGCCGTCATAGGCATTTACATGTACGACAACCGGGTATTCGATATAGTCAAGACCCTGAAACCTTCAGACCGCGGGGAGCTCGAGATCACCGATGTAAACAATGCGTATGTCAAGGCCGGTCAAATGACCTGGGGCATGCTCGACGGATGGTGGACGGATGCAGGCACCTTCGAATCGCTCGTGCGGGCCACCATTCTCGTATCCCAGACAGGGGCGAACAACACATGATACCGAATGCCTTTTCCTCTTTTTTTGGGGAAAGGAGATTCCACAAACCGGGGGCACCTGCCGTGCGGGTCGCCCGATAATCGCAAGGAGTATCGGATGATAGAAGGCGTGAAAGTGAAGAAACTCAAACTCATCCCCGACGAGCGGGGCAGGCTCATGGAGATGCTCAGGTCGGATGAAGATATCTTTGTCAAATTCGGCCAGGTTTACATGACCACCACCTATCCTCAGGTAGTCAAAGCCTGGCACTATCATAAGAAGCAGGACGACTTCATTGTCTGCGTGAAGGGCATGCTGAAGCTCGTGCTCTATGACAACAGGGATGGTTCCTCAACAAAGGGAGACATTGATGAATTCTTTATCGGTGATCACAACCCTTCCCTCGTCAAAGTGCCGAGGATGGTGTATCACGGATGGAAGTGCATATCCCCTGACGAGGCGATCGTCATCAATGTGCCAACGGAGCCTTACAATGCCTCCGAGCCGGATGAATACCGGGTAGATCCTCATAACAACAACATACCTTACAGATGGGTGAGAAAAGATGGATAGCCAGCACATTCTCGTGACGGGTGGATGTGGCTTCATAGGAAGCAACTTCGTACGCTACACGCTGTCATCCTCCCCTCATCGCATTACCAACATTGATAAATTGACCTACGCAGGGAATCTCGAAAACCTTAAAGGTCTCGAAAACGAGCCGAGATACAGATTCTTCAGAGGGGACATCGCACGGAAACCGGATATTGAGAAGGTATTCGACGGCGTAGACGCAGTCATCAATTTCGCCGCAGAGTCCCATGTGGACAGAAGCATCATCGATCCCGATGCCTTTGTCAACACCAACATCTACGGTACCTATACGTTATTGGAGCAGGCGCGAAAAACGGGTATCAAGAGGTTTCTCCAGGTATCCACCGACGAGGTGTACGGCTCACTCGGCTCGACCGGGAAGTTCCGCGAGGAGACCCCGCTTGCCCCCAACAGTCCCTATTCCGCATCCAAGGCCTCTGCCGACATGATCGCAATGGCATATTACAAGACCTTCGGGCTGCCCGTCGTCATCACCCGGTGCTCCAACAACTACGGTCCCTACCAGTTTCCGGAAAAGCTGATCCCCTTACTCATCAGCAATGCCCTCGAAGGAAGAGACCTTCCCATCTATGGTGACGGGCTGAACGTGCGCGACTGGATCCACGTGAATGACCATTGTGCCGCCCTCGCCCTCGCACTCGAGAAGGGAAAGCCGGGAAGCATCTACAACGTGGGTGCGGAAAACGAGAGAAATAATCTGGAGATTGTCGAGTTGATCCTGCAGATCCTGGACAAGCCCAAGTCCCTGATCAAGTACGTGAAGGACAGACCAGGCCATGACAGGAGATATGCCATAGACAATACGAAGATAAGGAACGAGCTTGGATTCCGGGTAAGCGTGCCCTTCAAAACAGGCATGGAAGAGACGGTCAGGTGGTACGTGGAGAACCGTTCCTGGTGGGAGAGGATCAAGACAGGGGAGTATCTGGACTACTACGAGAAGTGGTACGGGGGAAGGTAAAAGATGCGGTTATTGGTAACCGGCAGCGACGGACTGGTGGGCACGAACATCCTTCCCATCCTCGAAAAGGAGTTCGAGGTCGTACCCTTTGTGGAATCCCGGTGGGACATTACCGACAGGGGTCAGGGTGAAGCGGTGATCGAACAGGTCGCGCCCGACGCCCTCATTAATCTCGCCGCTATTACCGATGTAGACGGATGCGAGGACAAGAAAGAGCTCGCTTTTCGGGTAAACGCAGAAGCACCGGGTATACTGGCCGAAATCTGTGCGCGAAGAAACATTGCCATGCTTCACTTCAGTACCGATTATGTGTTCGATGGGCTCAAAGGATCGCCTTATACCGAGGATGACGCGACGAATCCTCTCTCGATCTACGGAAGATCAAAGAGGGCCGGCGAAGAAAAAGTAATTGCGGCCCACCCCGCTGCCGTCATCATAAGAACAGAATGGATTTATGGAGACGGAGGGGAAAGCTTTATCACTAAAGTGGTGAGGGCTGCCAGGGAAAGGGGAACGGTGGAGGTTGTCGATGATCAGTCAGGCGCTCCAACGTACGCCAAGGATTTAGCCCGTCCGGTTGCCGCCCTCATAAAGAAACAGGGGAAAGGCATATTCCACCTTACCAACGGTGGCTCCTGCACCTGGTATGAATTCGCCCGCCACGTCTTCTCTGCCCTTAATATCGACGTTACCTGCAAGCGCGTCAGCTCAGACGATCTGAAGAGAAAGGCAATGAGACCCCGGTATTCGGTGTTAGACTGCACCAGGGTCACAACCTTTACGAGTATTCGAATGAGAGGCTGGCAAGAAGCCGTTGAGGAATATCTGAGATATAATGAAAGCAATATTCTTTTCAGACGCACACCTCCTGCATAATAATCCTGACAGAACAAGGATAGTCAAAAGATTCATTCAAGAGGTCTCGAAAGATGCCGACATCGTATTTATTCTCGGTGATCTTTTCGAATTCTATCATGGTTACAAGGAGTACATTTATCCTTTCTTTCGTGAGATCGTGGACGTACTGAGAGACGTTGCGGCGAGGAAGAGGGTTTATTTCATCGAGGGAAATCACGAGTTCCACATGGGGAAGTACTTTGAGTCTTACACCGGGATAAGCTGCGTGCAGAGCCTGGCGGTTCAGCTTGACGAAAAGAAGATCTTCCTGTCTCATGGCGATGAGGTCTCTTCTCTCCTCATGCGCAAAATCCTGAAATCCCGGTTCATCTATTCAGTCATGGATTTCCTGGGACCTGATCTCACCTGGAAGGTCGCAATGGAGTGCAGGAGTTTTCTCTCAAAGAAGCACAAACCCTACAACAAAAGGGTACGCGATGCCTTCAGAAGGTACGGAAAGAGTAAGCTCGAAGAAGGCTACGACGCGGTCATTGTTGCCCATTCCCACATGCCGGATATAAGAGAATACGAGGAAGACGGAAAGAAGAAAACATACATGAACACGGGAGACATCATTGCATCGTTCAGTTACGGGAGTTATATTACAGGCAAAGGATTCACATTAAAGACGTACGATAGGAGGGTGAAATGAAAAGGTCTTTTGTGGTTGTTTTTTTGCTTGTGGCAGCGTGCGTGCTCTCCTCCGGCTTTGCCTACTCCGTAACGGACCAAACGATGTCTGCAACGGGAAAAGTAACTGCCGTAGACCCGGAAGGAAAGGCAATAGTCATCGATGTGGGTAAAGGCAGCGATGCGATGACGGTCGGGACCATCGTACAGCCGGACACCAAGCTCACCGTAAAGGGCAAGAAGGTGCCTCTTTCGGACCTTAACAAGGACATCAAGGAGGGGGATACGGTAACACTGAAATACATAAAAACCGATAACCTGTATGCGAAACAGATTATCAAAAAGTAGAAATACCAAGAGACCGGGCGACATGGGAGAGAAGTTCCTTTCTTCCGTATCCGTCTTTTGACGAAAAAAGGAACACGTCTTCGCTTCCGAGCAGCCGCCGGAAAGCTTGCTTCTTTTGGAGAGACCGGCTTCTGCTTTCCTTGTCCGCCTTTGTCAGGACAAGCGAAAACGCAAGCTGGTTCTCTCTGAGCCATTCCAGGAGCATCTCATCAAGCTGATCAAAATCCCGGCGAATGTCAAACAGCCATAATACCCGTTTTAGACATTCGTTGCGGAGCATATAGCCTTCGACCATTACCTGCCAGTTTTCATAGATGATTTTGGATACTTTCGAATACCCAAACCCGGGGAAATCTGAAAAGACGGTGTTTTTCTTCTGTCCTTGCGACTCCCACCTTATATTGTAGAGATTTATCAGCCGGGTCGCCCCCGGAGTGCTGCTTGTCCTCGCGATCTTTCTCAAGGCCAACGAATTGATAAGAGTCGACTTGCCGACATTAGACCTCCCAATAAAGCAGACCTCGGGAAGAAGCACACTTTTACGCTGGCCGACCTCCGTAAGGCTCCTGAAGAAACTCGCATCGATTATACGCATGCTATATAGTAAACCATTCGATCTTAAATGCACAACCGGCAGGGATTTTACGCTAATCCGATGCGGCCATGGCCCATATTTCCTATGCTGTGAAAGAATACATCGGCATTCTGTTTTACAAATGTGTGCGCCGATAATCAGATGCTGAACCGGTCGAAGAGAACGTCTCCTATGCTGTCTTTCTGAAAAAGCACCATGAGAAGGCGATCCAGGCCGATCGAGACACCCGTCACAGAACCCGATATTCGGGAGAGCGCCCGAAGAAAAGCGTCATCAACCGGGTAAACCGGCTTGCCCTGATCCTTCCGTGCTTCATTGTCCCGTTCGAGGCGCTCTCTCTGTTCGCTCGGGTCAAGCAACTCCGTGTACCCGTTCGCTATCTCCAGCCCGCGCATGTAGAGCTCGAACCGTTCCACCGTGTGGTCATCCTTCTTCTTTGCCATGGCAGTGAGAGAAGCGGGCCAGTCCGTAATGAAAAAAGGCGCCTTCCGCCGGTCTCCAATTCTTGGCTCCACCTCCTGAAGAAACAGCTTGAAGAAGCAATCTTCCCATGAGTCATCTTTCTGCAATCCCTGAAAACCCCGTCTCTCCATCTCTGCAACGAGGCGCTCCTTTGGCAGAGGCAACGGGTCCATACCCGTCAACTCGATGAAAAGCTGTCGCAGGGCATAGACGTCCCACGAACGATCACCCCATTCACCCGTGTTCTCCCCCACAGTCCCGGCGATAAAGCGAACCAGGTCCTCTGTTTCCTGCATCGCGTCCAGATACGAGCCAGGACAATACCACTCGAGCATGGTGAACTCCGTGCTGTGATGCTCCTCAAACTCCTCGATCCGAAAGACCTTGCATATCTGAAAGATCCTCTCATACCCCTGCGCAAGCATCTTCTTCATCCCCATCTCCGGAGAGGTGTGCAAGAAGTAAGGCCCCTTTTCTCCGATAAAGACCCTTAACGGCTCGATATAGGGATCGGGAGAGGCAGTCTTCATGAGATAAGGCGTTTCGACTTCGAGATAGCCTCGCCCATAGAAGAAGTTCCTGACGGACGCAAGCATAAGGTGCCTTGCCCGCACCATGTCCATGGCTGTTTTCTCATTAACCGGATTCATAAAGTATGCATATCATGTTACAGGAGAGATGAGAACAGGCCGGAAAGAGTCAAATCGCCCTTTCAGCAGCCGGATGACGAATCGGCCTTCCGCAATGATCCTTTAAGGAACACGGGGAGCGAGTCGGGCTGAAGCGGGTATTCCTGCTGGGTGCCGTCTTTCATATTTCTCACCAGGACAACACCCTTTGACAGTTCCTCTTCGGCCAGTATCAGCACGTAGTCTGCATCAAGGCTGTTCGCATACTTCATCTGCGATTTCAGCGATCTCGCAGGTGAGGCATAAGCCAAACGCATTCCTTCAGAAACAAATGACTTAAGGAGGGGTATTCGCCACGCTTCGGCCTTTTCGCCCACGGTGGCAAGAAAATAGAGAGGCATAACCCGGGGCGGCATTTCAGTTATCAACAGGGCCAGCCGTTCCATCCCGATCGCAAACCCGCATCCCGGCACGGCCGGGCCACCCATCTCCCCCACCAGGTTGTCGTATCTGCCCCCGGCTGCAAAGGCTTTTTGCGCCCCGAGGCCCTGCGACGTCACCTCAAAGACCGTCCTGGTATAGTAGTCGAGACCGCGGACAAGACGTTTATTTATGGTTACCGGAACCCCGAAGGCCTCCAGCTCGCTCAGGCATTGTTCAAAATGCTCCCTGCAGTCATTGCAGAGGTAATCAAAAAGCACCGGTGCTTCCCGGATTACTTCACCGCACTGCTCGTTCTTGCAGTCAAATATCCTCAAGGGATTCCTGTCAAGCCTGTTCGTGCAGTCATCGCACAGGCTTCCCTTCCTGGTTTGCAGAAATCCTACCAGAGCACCCCTGAAAGATTCCCGGCACTGCCTGCATCCCACACTGTTTATCTCGATCGTATAGTTCCTGATGTTTAACGCCTGCAAAATAAGGAATATCAACCAGATAAGCTCGGCATCAACCATCGATTCAGTGACGCCGAAGACTTCCACGTCCATTTGATAAAATTGGCGAAATCTCCCTTTCTGGGGTCTCTCGTGGCGAAACATCGGTCCCATGGTAAAAAGTCTGCTCGTCCGCTCTTTTGCGTAAAGGGATGCCTGCAGATAGGCACGGACTACCCCGGCAGTTCCCTCAGGTCTCAGCGTGACCGATTCCCCGCTCCTGTCGTTGAAGGTGAACATCTCTTTCTCGACGATGTCGGTCGTATCGCCGATACTCCTTTTGAAAAGCTCGGTCTTTTCGAGGGAAGGTATCTCCATTTCCCTGTAGCCCAGAAGCCCGAGATATTTGCGGGATGCCGTCTCTATGAGGTTAAACTTCTCGATCTCGTCCCCGTAAATGTCTCTGAATCCCCTCAGGGCCTTGATATTTTCCATTTCACTACTCCACACAAAGAACAGCAAACTGCAGAAGGAGCTTCGTAAAAACATCCTGTCGGGACCACTTGCTCCATGCTGTCTGCCGATGATTCCTCACAGATGGACGGCACTCGCTTCAATCATTCCATCGATGGCCCGTATCGTTGCAAGCACGTCACCGGGGATTGGACAGTCAACAGATACAAAGGCAGCCTCTTCTCCCGTCGTCTGTCTCGAGAGCGCGAAGCCGGCAATATTTATCTCGTTTTGACCGAGGATTGTAGCGACCTTTCCGATGATTCCCGGCCTGTCCATTATCCTGAAGTGGAGGAACGTGCCCTCGGGAATCATATCCAGACGGAACTTGTCATAAAGCACTATTCTGCCCGAACCATCGCCAAAGACCGTTCCTGCTATTCTCGTCTCCATTTTGTCGGTCTTTAAAGAAAGGACCAGGAGGTCGTTGAATTTCTCAAAATGCTCGGTCTTCGATTCTTCCACCGCGATGTTCCTGTCTTTTGCGAGATAGGGCGCATTGATAAAGGTTACCGATCCCTGGCACGAGATGTCCAGAAATCCTTTGATCGCAGCTATCGTGAAGGGTTGGTAGCTGAACGGAACGTCAAATTTCCGCTCGCACAGGTCCTCCTCGAACATCTTTCCAACCATTGCAACCTTGATCTCCGAGATTCTCCCTTTCGTAAGTTGTGCCGCCAGTTTTCCCATCTTTTCCGAGAGGTTGAAGTAGCGCTGCATCGCCTCGGAAAGCTGGGAACGTATGAAGGGTATGTTTACTGCGTTCTGATAAGGTTTGCCATGAAGCGCGTCGTAGACCTGACCGGCGATAATCGTGGCAACGGCATCCTGGCCCTCTCTCGTATTGGCGCCTATGTGAGGAGTGGCTAAGACATTTTCGAGTTCCAGCAGCTTATTGCTTCCGGCCGGCTCTTTTTCGAACACATCTACCCCGGCTGAGAATATCTTTCCTGACTTGAGCGCATCGTAGAGGTCGTTCTCGTTCACAATGCCGCCCCTCGCGCAGTTGACGAGAATCACCCCGTTCTTTGTCAGTTCGAGTTCTCTTTTTGTGATCATGTTTCTGGTAATTGGCGTCAACGGTGTGTGGAACGTGATGACGTCAGCCTCCCGAAGGAGGTCCTCAAGCGCATCATAAAGGACAACGCCGAGAGAATCGGCCTTACTCTTCTTAATATACGGGTCGTAAGCAGTAATCCTCATCCCGAAGCTCTTCGCCCTTATAGCTACATTGCTCCCGATCCTTCCAAGCCCGACGATGCCGAGGGTCTTATTATAGAGCTCGACCCCGAGGAACTTCTTCCGGTCCCATTTACCTTCTTTCAGTGAATTGTTTGCGAGTGGAATCTTTCGCGCCGCGGCGAGCATAATGCCCATGGTAAGCTCAGTCGCAGCGAGGGTGTTACCGGTAGGTGCATTCATGACGATAATGCCCTTCTTGCTTGCCGCTTCTATGTCAATGTTGTCAACGCCGACGCCGGCCCGGCCGATCACCTTGAGCTTTCCCGGATTCGCGATGAGATCTGCGGTAACCGAAGTGCCGCTGCGCGTGATTATTGCGTCATACTCACCTATTATCTTGACCAGTTCGTCGTTCTTGATCCCCGGTCTGATGTCTGTTTCTATGGACCCGTCCCAGGTCAGTTTTCTGAGGCCTTCTTCTGAAATATTGTCCGTTACCAGCACCTTGAATTGACTCATTGGAATCACCTGTTCCCGTTTTTATCGCCCGAAAGCTTACCATCGGCTCTGGCAAAAATCAATATTTGCATACATTCCGAACCCCGCATCTGCAGCTATCGGAGCGCCTTTTCCCCTCATTCACGGGAACGGCTTTCGGCCTTTTCGAGGCGGAAAATGACTTTACAACCCCAATCCTTTTTTTGTTTAATATTACACATCCTCGTCCTCAAAGGAAACTTTTAAAAGTAGCGAACAGCACGCCGAGAGGAGACAATAGACCATGAAAAGAACAGCCCTGATGATCATATCGCTCTTTTTCTTCGCCACAACCCCAGTAATGGGGAAGGAGACGATCAGGATAGGGTTTATCACTCCCCTAACGGGTGATGTAAAAACTTTCGGCGAATCGGCGAGAAACGCTTTCTCGATCGCCCTCGAAGAGTACGGAAAGACGGGCAAGTACACGATCCAGCCGATGATCGCAGATGACAGGAACGACCCGACCGAGGGTGCAAATGCCGCACTCAAGCTGATCACCCAGGATAAGGTCCTGGCGTTCATCGGCCCCCTCACCTCCAAGGTCGCCATACCGGTCAGCGAGATCGCCGTTAAGTACAAGGTACCCATGATCACGGGTACCGCGACGAATCCTAAGGTGACCATCCGTGACAACAGGAGGAAACCGTACGTTTTCCGGGCGTGCTTCATTGATCCTTTCCAGGGGACTGTCGCGGCGACCTTTGCATCCAGGGACCTTAAAGCGAAAACAGCAGCAATCCTGTACGACGTGGGGAACGACTATTCGAAAGGCTTGGCGGAGGTCTTCAGATCCACTTTACAGAAGGCTAAAGGCAGCGTAGTCGCTTACGAATCTTACCAGAAGGATGACGTCGATTTTTCTTCGCTGGTGACAAAAGTAGGTATCAAGAAACCGGATGTTATCTTTCTCCCCGACTACTACAACAAAGTCGCGCTCATCGCCAGGCAAATCCGCGAGAGAGGCGTGAAATCGTTGCTGATCGGAGGCGATGGATGGGATTCTCCCGAGTTGGTGAAAATAGGCGGCAATGCCATAATAGGAGGCTACTTCACCAACCATTATTCCGCTGAGCGCAAGGATAAGGTGGCCGAGAAGTTCATCAGTCGCTACAAAGAAAAGTATGGGGCCGTGCCGGACACCTTTGCAGCTCTGAGCTATGACGCAACAATGATCCTCCTCAAGACCCTGGACGGGCTTAAACAGCCTACAGCGGAGGCGCTTTCCAAATCGCTCGCTCAATTGAAGAATTTTAAGGGTGTCACCGGCACGATAGGATTCGACAAGAATGGGGACGCGGTGAAGTCCGCGGTAATATTGAAGGTGGAGAAGGAAGGACCCAGGTACGTCACCACCGTAAATCCCTGAAAGGAAAATAACTCGGTGCAAGTACGGGGAATATGATACGGCCCAAGGCTCCGGGCTGCACAGTCTTGTGCGGGCCTGAACACCTGACGCGACTCCAAACGCGCCTTCCGGTTTAATGGAACTTCTCAGTTACATCCTCCAGCAGTTGATAAATGGCCTGCAACTCGGCGCAGTATACGCCCTCATAGCTTTGGGCTACACCATGGTTTACGGGGTGCTCCGGCTCATCAACTTCGCTCACGGCGATATTTTCATGTTCGGTACCTTTGTCGCCTATTATCTGATCGCCAAATGGCAGATGCCCATTTACCTCGTCTTCATTATCACCATGGCCTCTACCGCTGCCCTTGGTTTTGTCGTGGAGAAGGTGGCGTACAAGCCGCTTCGCGGCGCCCCGAAAATATCGCTCCTCATCACCGCCGTCGGCGTTTCCCTTTTTCTCGAATATTTTTTGAGCCTTAACAGCATTTTTACCCCCAATTACATCGCCTTCCCGAGGCCCTTCGAGGTTGTCGGCTATGATTTGTCCGTCGTCATGGTAACCAACATTCAGCTCATCATCTTTTCGGTCACGGCAGTATCACTTTTCCTGCTTTACCTGCTGATCTACAAATCGAAGCACGGGAGGGCCATGAGGGCCGTATCGCACGACCAGGAGACAGCGTCGCTTATGGGCATCAATGTTGACGCCACCATCTCCTTCACCTTCATAATCGGTACGGCGCTTGCCGGCATAGGCGGCATCCTTTACGGCTTTGCCTACCCCCAGATCAATGTATTCATGGGCATCATGCCGGGCATAAAATCCTTTATCGCAGCGGTGCTCGGTGGCATAGGCCTGGTTCACGGGGCAGTTGTCGGAGGGATTTTCATCGGCATCTCGGAGGTATTCGTTTCCGCCTTCATTTCCTCTACCTTACGTGACGGGTTCATTTTTCTCATCCTTCTTTTCGTTCTCTTGTTCAGGCCAAATGGAATTTTCGGAAAAAGGATAGAGAAGGTATGAACTTCTTCAAGGGCGCCAGGCGATTTCTGCTCATCAGCACGGCCGCGTACATTCTGCTTAAAGGCCTCTTTCTCTCCGGGCTCGTCACGGAGTATATTCAGCAAATCACGCTCTTTTCCCTCATTGTGATACTGGCGTCTCTCGGTCTCAACGTCATTTACGGATACACAGGTCAGTTTTCTCTCGGCCACGCAGCCTTTTACGGGATCGGTGCCTATACGTCGGCCTACCTGACGCACCTGCTGTCCGTAGAATCAGCCCTTCCCCTGCTTCCGATCCTGCTTTTCAGCGGCCTTTTCTCCGCCCTCATCGGCTATCTCATCGGCCTTCCCATCCTTCGGCTGCGTGACGATTTCTTGGCCATCGCCACCCTCGGTTTCGGCATTCTCGTCAGGGTGTTGCTCGACAACTCCGACAAAGTGGCGGAAGTACTGGGCGGACCGCGAGGATTCGTAGGCATATCAAGGATAACCAATCTGGAGATCGTCTTTTTCGTCCTGGTATTCCTTATCCTGATAACCAGGAACCTCATCTTTTCGAAATACGGGCTCTTCTGGCAATGCATCAAGGATGACGAGCTTGCTTCAACCGCATTCGGCGTCGATACGGGAAGAATGAAATCCATGGCCTTCACTTACGGCTGTTTTCTGGCCGGTGTTGCCGGGGGGCTCTATGCGCATCTGTACACCTTTCTCCACCCCTCCAACTTCGATTTCCTTAAGTCGATCGACTTCCTGATCATCGTCATTATCGGAGGAATGGGGAGCATCACCGGGACAATCCTCGCCGGGCTGTTATGGGTGGGTTTTATCGAAGGCCTTCGCATCGTCCTGCCTGCCGGTATACTCGACCTGAGATGGGTCTTTATCCCCATATTCCTGATCATCCTTATGATGTGGCGGCCTCACGGTCTCATTACCGAAAAAGAATCCAGATTTCTCGGGATCGGCAAGACATGAAAGCCCTTGAAGTCATCGAACTGAGCAAGAGCTTTGGTGGGGTGCAGGCAGTCGACAGACTCTCCTTCTCCGTGGAAGAACACGAAACCCTCGGTATTATAGGACCAAACGGAGCGGGCAAGACCACGGTCTTCAATCTGATAACCGGACTCTATCAGCCCAACTCAGGAAGAGTCGCGTTTTTCGGGAAGGATATCACCAATATCCATCCTTCCCGCCCGATCTCTCTCGGCATTGCCAGGACTTTCCAGAATCTTCGGCTCTTTAGAAACCTCAGCGTTCTGAAGAATGTGACCGTTCCCATTCTCGCAGGTGAAGGTTACGGTCCCGCTGCTGCTGTATTTGAATCCCAAAGTTACATAAGGGCCGAGAGGGATGCGCAGCAAAAGGCAATCGATCTCCTCGAGTTTTTCCGGCTCTCGGGAAAGGCCGACCAGCTTGCCGAGAGCTTGCCCTACGGAGAACAGCGAAGGCTGGAGCTCGCGAGGGCCCTCGCCGCTAACCCCCGACTGCTGCTCATCGACGAGCCGGGAGCCGGGATGAACCCCAGGGAGATCCAGGATCTTCTGGCGGACATAAGGGAAATCAGGGAAAAGTTCCATCTGACCATCCTCATTATCGAGCATCAGATGGGCCTGATCATGAATCTCTCTGACAGGCTGGTCGTTATGGACTTCGGAGAGAAAATTGCCGAAGGCACGCCGCAGGAAATCAAGAAAGACCCGAACGTTATCGAAGCGTATCTCGGGGAAGAATTCAAATGCTGAGGATCTCGAATCTCCATGTCGCATACGGTGCAATAAAGGCCCTTGACGGTGTCACTGTAGAGGTGTTCGAAGGAGAGATACTCAGCATTATCGGCGCCAACGGTGCGGGCAAGAGCACGCTGCTCAAAACGGTTGCGGGCATTCTCAAGCCTACATCAGGAGACGTTGCGTTCAAGGGGCGAATCATCACAAAGGAAAGACCGGACAGAATCATGAGGCTCGGAATCTGCATGGTTCCCGAGGGGCGCCGTATCTTTCCCGACCTGTCGGTAAAGGAAAATCTCGACATCGGCGCCTACACGCTGAAAAGCCGGGAACTGAAGCATTCGCTGTTCGACATGGTGGTTGCCACTTTCCCGAGGCTTAAGGAAAGGCTCAGACAGCACGCGGGCACCCTTTCGGGTGGGGAACAGCAGATGCTCGCCCTCGGAAGGGCACTCATGGGGAATCCGGAACTTCTCCTCCTCGACGAACCTTCCATGGGCCTCTCACCCATAATGACCCGGGAGATCTTTTCCCTCATAAAAAAGATCAATACGGAGAAAGGGATAGCCATTGTCCTTGTTGAACAGAATGCCCATATGGCACTAGATTATTCTCATCGGAGCTATGTGCTTGAAACCGGGCAGGTAGTCATGCAGGGTAGATCATCTGAAGTCAAATGCAACCCTGAGATCATCGAGGCCTACCTCGGTTTCGAACTGTTGGAATAGCCCATGCGACGGCCCTGCGGGCGCAACCACTACTTGAGGAATCTCTGCCCGCTATGGTATAACAATACCATTGGAGAGATGTCCGAGCGGCTGAAGGAGCACGACTGGAAATCGTGTGTGCTGGCTAAAACTGGCACCGAGGGTTCAAATCCCTCTCTCTCCGCCATTCTTTGGGAACAAGATAGGCAGGAAATAGAGAAGTTGAGAAGATAAGAGGTTGAGAAGATAAAGAAAAATCTTTTCCTCCTTGCTCCTCAATCATCACAGGACTTAAAGATGGCCGGGCCCTGCGCAACGCGAAGGTTACGAACCCCGTCAGGTCCGGAAGGAAGCAGCGGTAGTAGCTTCTCCGTGTGCCGCAGGTCACCTGGCCTTATTATTTTTTTGATTCTATCGGGACGCAGAAAAATTGAGAAAAGCCTTCTCAGAGAAATCACACACGGCTCGCACTCCTCGCCACCTGTTTCTCACCCGTCGCTGATCAGAAGATGAGCTACACAGTCATTGCAAGGCGGTGGAGGCCGAGGAAGTTCGAAGATGTGGTCGGGCAACCGCACATCGTTACTACCCTCAAGAACTCGGTAAAAAGCGGAAGAATAGCGCATGCTTACCTTTTTTCAGGACCGCGAGGCGTGGGGAAGACTTCCATTTCACGGATACTGGCGAAGGCGGTAAACTGCGTTGAAGGTGTAAGAGAGGAACCCTGCAATGTGTGCCCCACATGCACTGCAATCGACAGCGGGGGTTTTGTCGATGTGATCGAGATCGACGCAGCTTCCAACAGAGGCATCGATGAAATAAGGGAGTTGCGGGAGACTGTGCGCTACCTTCCCATGGAGGGGAGATATAAGGTATACATCATTGACGAAGCCCATATGCTCACAGAGCCGGCATTCAACGCTCTCCTGAAAACCCTCGAGGAGCCGCCCGGCCACAACATCTTCGTGCTGGCCACCACGGAATCCCAGAAAATCCCCTACACCATCATGTCGCGTTGCCAGCGGTTCGATTTCAGGAGAATATCAGAGGCCCACATCGTCGAACAACTGAAACGGATTTGCCAGGACGAGGGGATAAGCTACGAAGAGAAAGTGCTTAACTATGTGGTGCGCGAAGCAGACGGAAGCCTTCGTGACGCCGAATCCATACTGGACCAGGTTATTTCTTACAGCGGCATGCATATCTCCGAAAAAGACGTTATTGACGTGATCGGGGTGGTCCAGAGAGAAGTGGCGTATGATATGGTGAGGTGCATCATCGAGAGAGATGCAAAAGGCGGATTGGAACTGATCGCCCGGACACTCGAGCAGGGGCACGATGTCTATCAGGTGTACAGAGGGCTGGTCTCCTTCCTGAGGGACCTCCTGATGATAAAGGTCTGGAATGACAAGCCCCCCTTTGTCTTTATGGACAGCGAGGAGTACGAAAGGACGAAGGGCCTCCTGAAGAGGGTCGAGTACTATGAGATACAGAACATGGTGCACCATATTCTGCAGGCCGAGGACCTGATCCGTGGGGTCTTTCCCAAGATCTCGCTGGAGATCCTTTTTATAAACCTTTACAACCTCGGGCAGTTGAGGGATGTGGAGAGAATACTCGAAAGCCGGACCGCGCAGGCGCGGGAACCGGAGAGAAAGACTGATGTCCATGAGCGCCGCGAACCGATTGCCGAAAAAAGGCATGTTGAATATCCGGCGGCCGCCGAAAAGACAGTACAGCACCAAGAGTACGAAACGCACGAAACAATCGAAAAGCGTTCTCCCGTCGCGGAGATCCCCGTCCAGCAGGAGGCCGGAGATTTTGTGAGCTATCTTAGAGCAAAAAGTGTCAGGCTCTTCGGCTTTTTCGGTTCCCTGGACATGAATGCCGAAGACGACACGGTCGTGGTCTCCCTTGACAAGCGGTCGGACTACCTTAAAGAACAGACAGATATCGTCAACGAGTTTAAGAACCATGCGTCCGATTTCTTCGGAAAAGAGATGAGAGTTCGTTTTGTTGCTGCGTCAGGCGAGAGAACGGACACTATCGATGATTATGTGAAGGAAGCGGAGCGCTTATTCAAGATCTAACAAGGAGGAAGTAATGTCAAAGGGTTTTGGGCAGATTTTGAACCAGGCAAAAAAGATGCAGGAGCGGTTTCAAAGACTGCAGGAAGAGATGGAGACAAAGACGGTAGAGGGACAGTCCGGGGGCGGAATGGTGACGTGCGTGGTCAATGGCAAGCAGGACCTCATTTCCCTCAAGATCTCCGACGAGATATGGGAAGAACGTGACAAGGAAATGCTGGAAGATCTCATCATTGCGGCCATCAATGAAGGGTTGAACAAGTCGAAAGACATGTGGAAAGACGAGCTGTCGAAGATAACGGGCGGAATGCAGCTCCCGTTTGGGATGTAAATGCTTTACCCTGAACCAATAGAACGGTTAATAGAGCATCTGTCCAAGCTGCCCGGCATAGGGAAAAAGACTGCAACGAGACTCGCTTTTTTTCTCCTGAACGCCCGCCAGGCTTATGTAGGCGATCTCTCTCAAAGCATTGCGGAGATAAAGGACAAAATACGGCTTTGCAGCACCTGTTTCAATATAACCGATATCGATCCCTGCCATATATGTCGTGACGAGAAACGGGACAAAAATGTCCTTTGTGTGGTTGAAGAGCCGTCTCATATGATGGTCATCGAACAGGCATACCCGGGCATTTACCGGTATCATATACTCCACGGGGTGATAAATCCTATTGAGGGGATCGGGCCCGAAGAGATCAGGATCCCTGAGATGAAGGAGCGGATAATCAGGGAAGGAATAAAAGAGCTGATTATCGCCACGAACCCTACCATAGAAGGGAACACCACGGCGCATTACATCGCCGAGCTTACCAAATCGTATCAGGTGAAGATCTCCCGTATTGCCTCCGGCATACCCATTGGTGGAGATATCGTTTATATCGATCCTCTTACTATCAAGAGCGCGCTCGACAACCGGAGGAATTTAAAGGAAGGTTAACGATAAAACCAAGGGCGGACAGAAGACGGTGATACCGTACATGCTTCATATGCCTCTGTTCAGCCGCTCGATGTTTTATTCAAGGAGACAGGAAAGCATCCTATGGAGTTAATAAAATACGGCCTCGACATAATAATGCACCTGGACAAACACCTGGGTCTTATAATTCAGGAGTACGGTTTTTGGACCCACATGCTCCTGTTTCTCATTATCTTTTGCGAGACAGGTCTTGTGATAATGCCGTTCCTTCCCGGGGATTCGCTCCTTTTTGCCGCGGGCACCTTCGCAGCCCTCGGTTCCCTCGATCTTACGTGGCTCGCCGTCTCCCTGTCGGTTGCCGCTATAGCAGGGGACACGGTGAACTACTGGATAGGCTGCATCGCCGGACCAAAAGTCTTCTCAAGCGGAACTTCGCGGCTGCTTAACAGGCAACATCTGGCTCGAACGCATCAATTCTACGAGAAGTACGGAGGCAAGACCATCATTATCGCGCGTTTCGTGCCGATAATTCGCACCTTTGCCCCGTTTGTCGCAGGCATTGGGAGCATGACGTACAGCCGCTTTATCGTATATAACATCGCAGGCGGCATCGCATGGATACTCATCTTCACCTTCGGGGGCTATTTTTTCGGCAACATCCCGATCGTCAGACGGAATTTCACTCTTGTTATCCTTGCCATCATCATTATATCAGTACTTCCGGGAGTAATTGAGTTCCTGCGGCAAAGGAGAAAGGCAACACAGGAGAGAACCGCGGAAAGCCTGTTTCCGGATTGACAATCGCGGTAGCCCTGTGGTAAACCAAAACGCCATGTCCGAGCCCCTGATAAAGCCTTTTAAGGGCCTTCTCTACAATAAAGACAAGATTGACGATATATCCTCGTGCGTCTGCCCGCCCTATGACGTCATTTCCGACCCTGAACCGTATTACAAGCGGAGCCCCTTCAATGCCGTGCACCTGGAGCTGCCCCGCCCGGGCAACGACCTTGATTGTTACGGTACCGCCAGAAAGACGCTGGACGGGTGGCTTGACGAAGAGGTGCTTTCCTTCGATGGGTGCGAATCCATTTACATTTACGAGCAGGAGTTTATTGTTCACGGCGCAACTCGCCGCCGTGCGGGCATCATTCCCATGGTAAGGCTCGACAGGGAGCGAATCCTCACCCATGAGGAGACACGCAAAAAGGCGCGGGAAGACCGGGAAAAGCTGATCGAGACCCTGAAGACGTTTACGAGCCTTATCTTCGCCATGTATGAAGACAGAACCAAAGACATAGAAAAGCTCCTCGCCAACGCACAAAAAGAGCTGATTTACGACTTTGCCGACGAGGATTCAATACGAAACCGGTTCTACCGGATGACCGATAGCGCGGAGATAACACGGCTTGCATCGCTGATCGATGAAAAGAACCTTTATATAGCGGACGGTCATCACAGGCTCAGCGTGTCCTTCAAGCTGGGGTTGCCTTATGTCGCCATTTATCTCACTGACATGCATTCGGACGGGATACAAATTCTTCCCTATCACCGAGTGATAAGGCTGAAGGAAAAGAGAAGCATAGACGGACTTTTGAGCGCCGCGGAAAATTACTTCGAAGTAACCCGGGTAGCTTACCATGACGCAGGGGTCCTGGAACAGCTCGTTGGAGAAATCTCCTCCTCCCCTTACCTCTCTTTTCTTGTCTATTTCAGAGGAGAAAAGCCTTCTTTGCGGCTCCTGAAGCAAGAAAAGGAGTTTGAGTTCGATCCGGGTAGTCACGACAGCCTGAAGAAGCTCAAAGTCAACGCGTTGCACAGCGGGGTTTTGAAGCACCTCCTGGGAATAAAGGATGAAGAGATATCGTTTCTGAACGACCCGAAAGAGGCCGCTACCCTGGTCGATCAAGGTCAGTATGACCTCGCTGTCTTTGTTCCGCCCACATCGGTCGAAGAAGTGAAGGCAATTGCGGAAAACAATCTCTATATGCCTCCCAAGTCAACGTTCTTCTACCCGAAACTGCTCACAGGACTCGTATTTCAGAAATATGCCTGAGCCCTTGAAGAACGGTGAAACCCTGGACATACTGTGCAACGATCGGATACGGCTCGTCCAGAAGAAGAAAGGTTATCGCCTTTCAATAGACCCTCTTCTCCTCGCGAATTTCATCAAGATCAAGAAGCATGAAACCCTTTTGGACGTGGGGACGGGCTGTGGTATTATACCGATATACATGGCAAAAAAAGGCTGCCCCAACAAGCTGGCAGGGATAGAGATCCAGGACGAGCTCTATGAATTGTCGCAAAAAAATAAGGCGCTGAACGATTGCTCGAATGTGCACTTCATAAAGGGAGACGTAAGGACGTCGGTGAAAGAAATCGGCAGTTTTAATGTGGTTGTATCAAACCCCCCCTACGTAAAGGACGGGGCAGGCAGAAAGAGCCCTGGTTATTCCCGGCTGGTCGCCCGATCTGAATCAATGCTCGATCTCCCTTCTTTGATGTCTGCCGCCGCCTCGCTGCTTCCGACCCATGGCCGGCTTTACCTCATTTATCCGGCCAAAAGACTATCCGAACTGTTTTGTGCAGCAAAAGACCGTGATCTGGAGCCGAGAAGACTTCGTCTCGTCCATTCCAGGGCGGGCGAACCGGCGGTGCTCTTTTTGATCGAATGCATGAAAGGCGGCGGCGTGGACATGAAAGTGGAGCCCCCGCTCTACATATTTTCAAACGATGATTATACGGAAGAGATAAAGACCTACTACGTGTGAAGGGCCATAAATGGAAGAGATCGTACGACTCATAAGGGAAGACCTCGACAAGCTGGAAAAGTCCATCGACAGGCTGCTCACCACGAGGATTTCCTTCATCCGGGAAGTCGTCCATCATTTGATAAAGTCGGGAGGAAAAAGAATAAGGCCCATCCTGGTCATACTCTCCTCAAGGCTCTGCGGATGTTTCGATGATCAGCCCCTTTCCTATGCGGCCATAGTCGAATTCATTCATACGGCAACCCTCCTCCACGACGACGTGGTCGATAACGCTGAGACACGAAGGGGCGCGCAGACAGCAAATACCGTGTGGGGCAATGAATCAAGCGTGCTCGTCGGCGATTTTCTTTTCAGCAAGTCCTTCGACCTTATGGTTTCCGACAACAAAGCCGAAATTCTCAGGGTGCTGTCAAAGGCCACGACCGATCTCGCCGAAGGTGAGATCCTTGAACTGCTAAAGACCTCCGACATCGACACCACCGAGGAGGAGTATTACGAGGTCATTTTGGGCAAGACCGCCGTGCTCCTTTCAGCCGCTTGCGAGATAGGGGCGTTGCTGGGCAATGCGGAAGAGAAAAAAAGGCGGGCTCTTCATGACTTCGGGTATCATATCGGCATGGCTTTCCAACTCACCGACGACCTTCTTGATTATACCTCTACGGATAAAACCCTTGGAAAGGATGCCGGGAGGGATTTGAAAGAAGGCAAAGTGACGCTCCCCTTGATCAATGCATTGAAGTCAGCAACTGAAGAAGAAAAAGCTTCAATAGGAAAGGGCCTCACGAAAAAAAGGGTTACCACGAAAGACTTTAGGAATGTAAAGAAAGTTATCGAGAAGTATGGCGGCATTGCATATACCGCACAAGTCTCAAAGAAACATATTGAAGACGCAAAAGCTTTGCTCAATATATTCCCCGCATCACCCTACAAGAAGGCGCTTCTCGACCTCGCTGATTACATCGTCGCAAGAGAGAGTTGATGTTCTTCGCGTCTTCAGTTTTACCTTGGGTTGCCTTCCTAATTCTCTTGCCTGTGCCATCCCTGTTCAAATCGTAAACGTCGAGTACCTATCCCCTGGCGAATGAACGCGCCGAATGTGCCTGGCTCATTTGTTTCCCCCGCGCGATCATCCTTGACAACAAAAGACCTCTCTGGTTAAATAGAAATGATTTCTATTTAGAAAGTGCGTATGCGGCAGAGATTTGGCGAATCACTCAAGAAACTGAACCTGAAGGTTACCTCGAGAAGACTTGCGGTCCTAGAGGCCATGATGGACGAATCGACCTTTCTGAGCCCTGACGAAATATGGAAAAAGGTCAGGACCAAGCTGCCGAACGTTGGTTTGCCTACCGTTTACCGCATCCTGGAAGAGCTTGTAGAAGGGGGTATGATCACAAGGATACTTCACGACGACCGCCAGCTCTACTACTACTGCTGCCCCAACCGGAACCACCACCATCACTTTGTCTGCGTGTCGTGCCGTCGAGTCGAGGATGTTGAGGTGTGCTTGGAGGAGGCGCTGGAGCAGGAGGTATCGCAGCGTATCAAAGGGACTCTGTTCTCCCATATCCTTCAGCTTCAGGGATTGTGCGAGAGGTGCCGCAAAAAAGAGGACCAGAGATGAGAAGGACGAGCAGCAGATTTTATCTCCTCCTTTTTGTCCTGCTCGTTCTCGCGGGAGGGTTTCTTTCCTGTCAGCGGACGCCGGAACCTTCACAGAAAAAGCGCCTTCAAGTGGTAACAACTCTTTTCCCTCTTTACGACTTTGCCCGTAACGTGGGAGGAGACAAAGCCGAGGTCGGTCTGCTCCTTCCGCCCGGTGTTGAACCACACAGTTTTGAGCCAAAACCGCGAGATATCGTAAGGGTCAATCAGGCGGACATCTTCGTGTTTACGGGGAATTTTATGGAACCATGGGCGGCCGCGTTGCTCAAGGGCGCCGATCGGCAAAAGTTGGTCGTCGTGGATTCAAGCCGCGGAATAGCCTTGCGACCCGAAGCAGAGACTGAGGAACCAGACAGCCATGCCGGCAAAAATCATCATAAACATGTCCATTCTGATGCTATCGATCCCCATATATGGCTGGATTTCGGTAACGCGCAGAAAATGGTCGACAATATTCTTGAGGGATTTATCACGAAGGACCCTCAAAACAGGGCCTTCTACGAGAAAAATGCGGCGGCGTATAAAGCCAGACTGCGTGATTTGGACGACCATTTCAAAGAGGGCCTCCAGAACTGTGAAACGCGCCTGTTCGTCCACGGCGGCCACTATGCGTTCAACTACCTTGCCCAGAGGTACAACTTGAGCTATGTTTCCGTATATGGATTCTCCCCCAATGCGGAACCGAGTCCTGCACATCTGGTCGACATCGTTCAGAAGATCAGACGGTACAGAATAAAATATGTCTTCTACGAAGAACTTCTGCAACCGAGGGTTGCCGATACAATCGCCCGGGAGACAGGAGCCGGGTTGCTGCCGCTCAACGGGGGGCACAATGTGACCAAGGAGGAGCTGGAAAGAGGCGTGACTTTCATTTCCCTGATGGAGCAGGATCTGAAAAATCTCAGGACCGGACTTCAATGCCGGTAGAAGCCATCTCGGTTCATGGCGTCAACTTCAGGTACGACACCAAGGACATTTTGGAGAATATCTCCTTTTCTGTAGAACCGGGGGACTACGTGGGCCTTGTGGGTCCCAACGGCTCAGGTAAAAGTACACTCATTCGTCTCATTCTCGGTCTTGAAACCCCGACGTCCGGAACAGTCTTTCTCTTCGGCCAACCCCTCAATCGATTCAGCGAGTGGCACAGGATCGGCTATCTGCCCCAGAAGAATGCCGCCCTCAGCCGCTTCTTTCCGGCTACCGTGAAGGAGGTCGTGGCCCTCGGCCTTGTACCGAAAAGAAGGGGTCTGCCGGGCGCGTACGGCGAAGAGGCGCTCCGGAAGGCAATGGAGCTCATGGACATTGTGGACATACGCGACAGGCTGGTAGGCGAGCTTTCAGGCGGACAGCAACAGCGCGTCCTGTTGGCGAGGGCATTAGTCAAAGAGCCCGAACTGCTCGTTCTGGACGAGCCTACAATAGCCATAGATCCTGAAATAAGGGAAAGATTCCATGCTATCCTCACAGAACTCAACGAAAAAAGGGGCGTCACCGTCCTCCTTGTCACCCACGACACGAGTACTATCGGCAAATACGCAAAAAAACTTCTCTATCTTGAAACATCGATCATCTTTTACGGGGGATTCGATGAATTCTGTCTCTCAAAAGAGATGACCGACATGTTCGGCGCTTTTTCTCAACACGTCATATGTCACAGGCACGACAGGTAACCCATGGTGGAATTGTTTCAGCTTCTCCAATACTCCTTCATAATCAGAGCGATTGTAGCAGGCTCCTTTATCGCCCTTCTCTGCTCGACCCTTGGCGTTCTCCTTGTGCTCAGGCGACTCTCGCTGATCGGTGACGGTCTGGCGCATGTCACCTTCGGCAGTGTTGCGCTTGGTCTGCTTCTCAAGGTTCAGCCGATATATGTCTCCATGCCGATTGTTGCCATCAGCTCGCTGGCGATTTTAAAGCTGACGGAAAAGGCGAGAGTTTACGGTGACGCAGCGATAGGAATCGTTTCTGCTGTCGGGGTTTCGGGCGGCGTCCTGCTCGCCGGTATCGGCGCAGGCTTTAACGTTGATCTCTTCAGCTACCTGTTCGGCAACATACTCTCAATCACAACAGGAGAGGTTGTCATTTCGGTTGTCCTCTCCCTGCTTGTGCTTCTCATCATCGCCTTTCGATACAAAGAACTCCTTTCCATGTCCTTCGATGAAGAATTCGCCCGCACTTCAGGGATCAACACGGGCCGCATCAACTCACTCCTCGCCATTCTGACCGCGGTAACCGTAGTGCTGGCGATGAAGCTCGTCGGCATCATGCTCACTTCGGCGTTGCTCATAATCCCTGCAGTCAGCGCATTCCAGGTCGCACGAAGCTTCAGGGGCACCATGCTCTTTGCCTCGTTGGCGGCTGTTCTCTCGGTATGGATCGGCATCGCCATCTCCTTTCTGCTCAATGTACCGTCAGGCGCAACAATCGTGCTCCTCAACTTTGTCTTTTTCCTCGTGCTCTATGCCTTCAAGGCAGTGCCTGCTTACCTTTACCCTCGACGATAATGGTATACTCGCCCCTCGTCTCCTGAGAGGCCATCTCTTCGATCACCGCACTGATGCGGCCCCTTATCACCTCTTCGTGCATCTTCGTCATCTCCCGGTAGATGACGACCATTCTCTCTCCCGCTTCTTCTCCTGTTAACGCGAGGGTTTCGATCACTCTTCTCGGGGATTCAAAAATAACGACAGGATAGGGGCATGAGAGGATCTCGCGGAGCACCTTCTTCTTTTTCCCCTTTTTCTGAGGCAGAAAACCGTAAAAGAGAAACCTGTCAGGCGACAGGCCCGAGATGGAAAGGGCGGCGATTGCGGCAGAGGGTCCAGGCACAGCCTGCACTTCGACGCCCGCCTCATAGCTTTTTCTTACGACAATGTCTCCGGGGTCGGAAATGCAGGGAGTACCGGCCGCGGTGATCAGGGCTGCCTTTTTGCCTTTTACGAGTTGATCCACAATGGTCTTTGCACGGCGTTCTTCACTAAAGGTATTAATGGTGGTGATCGGTTTCCTGATTTCGAGGTGGCTAAGCAGCTTGAGTGCCCTTTCCCGGTTCTCCGCCACCACGAAATCCACTTCACGCAAGACGTCAACGGCCCTGAGAGAAATATCCTTTAAATTCCCGATCGGTGTTGCTACAACATACAAGATTCCCTGCATCGCTTTTGCATCCTCCTTCAATAGGCAATATAATACTGTGATAAGTGCCGAAACCTCCAGACAGTTTTTTTTCGGGGCTGCTCTTAAAACACGTTCATGTCGGTTTGACAGAGGTTCATAAATAGGCAAAAAGCTTGACAATTGCGGCCGATTTTACGAAAATAAGGGCTAGTATGCTCAGATTGATTCTTTTTTTTGTGTTACTGATGACCCCGGTTTCGGGTTTATGCGCCATATATGGTTACGTTGACGCTCAAGGCGTTTATCACATGACCAATATCAAGCCGGCAAGCAAGGGTTATCATGTTTTGATCGACGACCGAACGCCGGTCGCCCCGGGTTCCTCAATGAGGAAACTGAGCAAAACGGCGTATGATCATCTTATCACACAGCATTCGCAGGCAAACGGTCTGGACCCGCATCTCGTGAAGGCCGTCATGATTGCCGAATCGAATGGAAATCCGCGAGCAGTCTCGAATAAAGGGGCACAAGGGCTCATGCAGATCATGCCCGGTACCGCCCAACTTCTAGACCTTCGCGACCCGTTTAATCCGGAGGAGAATATCCAGGCAGGTGCCAGGTATCTGAAGTTGCTTCATGAGCTGTTCAAGGGAAACCTTGAATTGATTCTGGCTGCCTATAATGCAGGCCCACAAAGGGTCATGCAGTACAATATGTCTGTTCCTCCCATCAGTGAAACGATCAACTATGTGAAAAGGGTCAAGCTTTACTATAGCAGACTAAAAGATTCTCAATGAAAAGCGGTGACGAAAAGACTTCCGTCTGGACTCTCCCAAACAGACTGAGTTTCATAAGAATACTCTTTATACCGGCAATAATATATCTTATCTCCACGCAACAGAAACAATTCCTGTTTGCTTCGTGCATTCTCTTTATCGTAGCCGGCATCACCGATGGACTGGATGGGCTCATCGCCCGACGAATGAGCATGAAATCGAGACTTGGCCTCTATCTCGATCCCATTGCAGACAAGCTGCTCATATCCTCTGTGCTTATCACCCTTTCATGCTATGGATTCGTACCGCTATGGGTCACGATCGTCATGGTGAGCAGAGAGTTTCTGATAAACGGGCTCCGATCGTTTTATGCAGTGGAAGGCATCACGATTTATCCCTCCTTTTCGGGGAAACTGAAGACGACACTCCAGATAGTGGGCATTTCCTGCGTCCTTTTCGGTCAGCCGCTTCAGCAGGCAGGCCTCATAATAATCTATGGCGCACTCTTTTTCAGTCTTTTTTCCGCCTACAAGTATATCTATGCAATATTTAAGGCGGAAAAGGCACAGTAGCTGTCCTTCTGCACGGAATTTCTGACGGAGGTATACAATATGAACGAGAAGAGGGCTATACTCGTCGTCGATGTTCAGGGTGATTTTACCGAATGGAAGAACGGCGCTCTCCCGGTGCCCGGAACCGGCGAGCCCTTTGTCAGAGAAGTGGAGAGAGCGGTGAGGAAATCAGGAGAAGCCGGTCTTCTCATCTTCGGTACACAGGACTGGCATCCGATGAACCATGTCTCTTTTGCCATAAACCATCCCGGCAAAAAACCTTTCGATATTATCACCGTGGAAGGCCGAACCCGAGCGCTCTGGCCACCCCACTGTGTTCAAGGCACCGAGAATGCCGGAGTGCTCCTGGACAATAATCTCTTCAGGGCAATAATCAAAAAAGGACAGCATCCGAAATTTGACAGCTACTCGGGCTTTCAGGACGAAGGTGGCCTAAAAACCGAGATAGACGCCATTCTGAGAAGAAACGGCATAGAAGAACTCATAATCTTCGGGCTTGCAACCGATTACTGCGTAAGAGCAACGGTTTTGGACGCCCTTTCGGCCGGTTACCGGGTGACGGTCGTGAAGGAGCTCTGCCGAGGAATCAATCCGGATACCACGGAACAGGCGATAAAGGAGATGGAACAAAAGGGTGCCCGGATCATAGAAAGGTTTCAAGAAATTTGACGTTTCGCTTAACCGGGAGGAATTCCGAAAGATTCCATGTCCGCCGTATCCTTCCTGTAGAGAAGACTTCCTTCTATCGGCTCAGCCGGTTCGCTGTTTGCCGCGGCCGCGGATACCGCACACACAATCATGTCAGTCATTCTCTGCAACCTCAGTTTGTCCTCCCAAGAACACCAAAAAAATGTGGTTGAATATTCGGTTTGAGAAGTTCTATACTGGGGCCAACTCTTAATTCAGAGACGTCAGGAGGATCATTGTGATTCCAAGAAAGACAATCGTTTTGGTTGCAGCCCTTGTTTGCTCCGTTTGGATCCTTGCTTCAGAGGCATCCCCGCACTCCTTTACTACGGTGAAAAACGCCTTTTCCATCATTTCCGACGTGCGTACAAGCCTGGCATCCGGTACAGCCTCTTCTTCTGATCGTGGCAAGGCAACTACATCTCCAGATGCGGCTACCAAGCAGGACCGGCCCGAACCGGCATTCGGCAAAACCGACAAGAAGTGAGTGCTTCTTACGCTTTGAACATGATATACTAACGCCGTATTCTTCCGGAATTGTCAGGTCAATAGCGCGAAGGGGCAGAATCGACGGATGGCACGGATTTTGGTTAAGAACCTCACTCCAGGCATGAAACTGGAGCGACCTGTGTTGAACAAGAACGGGCTGGTCATGCTCGGTCAGAACACCGAATTGACCAGTTCTTTAATCGACAAGATAAGAGACATGGAAGTAAGCTCCGTGTACGTTCAGGGAGGGGCAAGGAATCTTCCGCCCAAGCAAGAACTTCTCGGACGGCTTCACGATCGTTTTAAAAATGTCGAGAACATGCCGTATATGGGTGTTCTCAAAAGGCTGCTCATCGAGCACATAGAAGGTTTGTACGAAGACCATGGATCTGAAAACGGTAAAGGACAGGGTTGAGAGCATTCACTCCCTTGCCACCATTCCTACAGTAGCGAAGCGCCTCATAGAGCTTGTGGCAAATCCCAATGTCTCGCTTACAGAGATAAGCAGCTTTATTTCGAGTGACCCTGTCCTTGCAACCAAGGTACTGAGGATGGTCAACTCTCCGGTCTACGGTTTTCCCGGAAGGATCGTGGCGGTGAACCAAGCGGTACTCCTGCTGGGCCTCAACGTGGTAAAAGGGCTCCTGTTCGGTGTTACCGTTTTTGACCTGATGCAAAAAGCCATGATCGGCCTCTGGGAACACTCCCTCGGATGTGCAATCCTGTCGCGGCTCATCGCAAAAAGAAGGGGCCTGAAGGATCCTGAAGAAGCCTCGATCTACGGTTTGCTTCATGACATCGGCAAGGTGATCTTGGTGATCCATTTCCCCCACGAGTACGAGGCAGCTATGAACGAGGCAGAAGCAAAAGGCTCCACTGTGCACGAGGTGGAAAACAACCAATTTTCAACGACTCACGCAACTGTAGGCGCATGGATCGCCGAGCAATGGAACTTCCCGAGACAGCTCACGGAAGTTATCAGGTACCATCACAAACCACACCTGTCAAAGACAATGCCCCTTGAAGCTTCAATCGTCCATTTCTCCGATGTGCTTCTGAGGGGCAGAGGTTTCGGATTTGCCGGGGATTACATGGTTCCTCCCTTGAACCCCAAAGCTTGGGAGATGATTAATTTGTCCGAATCAGACATTAAGGCAATCCTCGGCGAAACAGAGGATTTGCTTGACGAGGCGCAGGAATTGTCCCTCTGACCTCAAGACAGGAGCCATGAAGACCGCCGTTCTTGTTTCACGCGATACTGTTCTCATTCCCGTGGCAGAAAGACTCCTCGAACCTGTCTGCCGTATAGTCCCCTTCAGCAGCATCCGATCTGCGCTCGATTACATTTATTCGGTTGTTCCTGACCTTCTTATTATTGATATGGCCCTTGCCGATGAGACCTCGATCTCGATCCTCAATGCCGTAAAAAGTGACCCTATCTTCACCCACCTGCCCGTCCTCGCGGTCGTGGACGATGGATTCATGCCCGACTGGAAATCGATTCTCATAGAGGACTTCATCTGGAAATCGGACATAGAACAGGACTTCGTCGCGCGGGCCGAGCTCTGCATTCTTCGATCGGAAAGAATAGTTGAGGTCAATCCACTCACGCGGCTCCCAGGCAATATTTCCATAAACCGGACTATCCAGAACCGGATAGACAGCGGCGCTATTTTTGCTCTTGCTTACGCGGACCTGGATAATTTCAAGCCATTCAATGATCATTATGGTTTCAGCCGGGGCGACGAGGTCATCAAAATGACGGGTCGGCTCATCCTGAACGTCGTGAAAAACTCACAGCCGGAGGGCAGTTTCGTTGGTCACATCGGAGGGGATGATTTCACCTTCATAATGGACGAGGATAAAGTCGAGAAAACGGCTTCCGAAATCGTTTCCGCTTTTGACCGGATTATCTTTACGTTTTACGATGTCAAGGATAGAGAGGCGGGCAACATCACCGCGTGCGACAGGCAGGGGAATATCAGCTCATACCCGTTGGTATCGATCTCCATCGGCATCACAAGCAACAGAAACCGGCGGTTCTCACACTACGGGCAAATGACAGAGGCGGTTTCCGAGATGAAGCAATATGCAAAACGACATGAAGGGAGCTGCTACAAATCCGATAAAAGGAACCAACCCGCCGGAAAAAAGTAAGGGCGGGCCCTCTTATGGCGGTGGCCCTCATCAGTCAGCCTGCCACAAACACTCCTTAAGCCTTTTTTCGAACTCACCGGGACTGAAGCGGTATTCCTGTGTTCCATAACACTCAACAGAGAAAGAAGCGCACACGCTACCCATCCTCGCACAATCCTCGATATCCTTCCCCAGCAGTAACCCGGTGATCAGTCCGCCTCTATATGAATCACCGGCGCCCGTCGGGTCCAACACCTGCTTCGCCTTGGAGATGGGAATATTTATGTCGCCTTCAGATGTCAAGATGCGTGAGCCTGCCCCTCCGAGGGTGGTAATAACGACACCCGCCCGAGCAAGCAGCGATCTTTTATCCAAACCCGTCTTGCTCATAATGAGATCAAGCTCATAATCGTTGGTGATAAGGATTTTACATCCCGTTATGGCTTCCACCAGCTTCTCGCCATCGAGCATCGGGAGAGACTGGCCAGGATCAAAAATATACTCGATGCCCCTCGCCTTGCATTGCCGGGGATAAGTCGTCATGTCTTCGAGATTGCCGGGAGAGACAACGACAATCGTCTCATCCGGATCGAGCTTTTCGAAATCGAGTAAAGAAGTGTATTTCATTGCTCCCGGATTAAAACCGGTGATTTGATTGTCAGAACGATCAGTCGTTATGTATGCGCTCGCAGTGAATTCATCCTTGACGATCCTGATACCGTCTGCGGAAATCCTGTTTTCGTCCAACCACTCAAAATACCGGTGGTAATCGCGACCGACCGAGGCAGAGATGACAGGCTTTTCACCCATCAGAGTGAGAGCATAGGCGATATTACCCGCTGTCCCGCCAAATTTCTCCTTGACGCCGTCAATTTGAAAACAAACATTCAACACATGTATCTTTTCCGGCAAAATGTGCTCGGAGAAGTACCCGGGGAAGTCCATAATCCTATCATATGCCAATGAGCCGGAAACAATTACATTTTTCTTCTTCATAAGCCTTTCAGATCACCTCGAAGTCACCATCCGCCAAACAACGTAACCAGTCATTGATACCGGGTTCGTTCGCTCCAAATGCGCACATTTCTGAATCATCGAATACCTGGTCAGGCCAGACCACACAGACTGGCCAGCCCGGCATGCCTGGCGAGACGCCGCAACTCTCATTTATCCGATAAGCAAAAAACTCTATCTTGCTGCAGAAGACTCTGTATCTTGCTCCCCGGTACCTGATCCGAAGCTCCTGATCGAGCCACCCTTTGCTGTCGAATATGCTCACCAATTCCTGCAAGACATTCGCCGACGTTTTTCCTGCACCACTGCCGCGACCAGTTTTCCCTGATCTCACGTCGCCCTCCTGTAAGGCCTTATTACCAGAAGAACTTCCTGGCGACAGACAATAATCGATCGACATTTCGAGAAGCTGTCTTTAGCCCCACTTACCCGGGCAAGAGCCGCTTCCCGGTAACAAAATTAGATACAATACCGCGAAATGTCAAGGAATAATTCGGTTTATTAATATTACAGTAACAGGAATAATCCGGATGCATGATCAAAACGACCAAATGCCCGCTGTCACCGCCGGATCAATCCGGTATCAGGAGAACATACTTGGGCTTGGATACGGTCCTCTGACCCAGGTCCCGGCTCAAAAACGATTGACTTATGCCGGGGAGTTTGGTAAAAACTCTATAGCAACAAAACACGCGGAACACTTTTTAAAGCCGGTTTCTGAATCAGAAAAAGACAGGTTTTGGGGGATCGTTCAACGGCAGGACAACGGACTCTGACTCCGTGAATTAAGGTTCAAATCCTTATCCCCCAGCCAAATAAAATCAAGGGGTTCCGCAGAAAGCCTTTTTTAGAAAGTGGACAAAATCCTCGGATAAGCTCTAAAATCAATGGACAACAAGTTTTCTATCACCCCTCATGTAATCCCCTTAAAGCAAAGAACCAGTCATGGATCCTGACCCTTTTATCGAAAACCCCTGCATGTTTTTTTCAAAAAGTATGTAAACATTATTTTGTTCCATATTCTTTTCATTGTCAGTAAGATGAGATAGCATTGACGTGACTTATGGGCAATAAGGGCTTCACACTCCTCGAATTGATCGTATTGATTGTCGCTCTTGGGATTCTCGCAGCGACGGCAACGATGAAATAGAGCGACAACATCGGTAACACAAGAGTTTCCCTTGATCAGGTCATCCAGGATATCCGCTATACCCAATCCCTCGCCATGGCCGCAGGGCAGCGTTGCCGCATCAGATTTGTTGATGACTACTCTTATCAAATAGAGCGTCTTGGGGCAAATGGGGTTTGGGTAGCCGAGAGGCATCCTGCAACAGGATCCACGAATTCCATTGGACTGTCTGCGGGCGCATCCTTTCAATCAAACGGCTTCGCCGGCAGTTTCCTCGCCTTTGACGGCATGGGAAGGCCTTACAGGGGCGATATTGCTCTATCTGGTGCCACATCCGTTTCCATAATAAACGACGTCGAAACACGAACAATTACCATCAGTGCCAATACTGGAGCTGTTCTATAGAATGAAGACACGGGATTTGCTGCAGTCCGGCTTTACCCTGATCGAATTAATTTTGGCTATCGTTATAATGGGCGTTTGCGGGCTCGGTTTCCTTTCAGTCTTTACGAGGGTCATGGCACCAAAGAATGCCCCGCAGCCTTATGAAATAGTGACAGGGACGGAGTTGGTTCAGGAGGGGTTGGAAAGGATAGCTGGGGACAGGAGGAATCCTGATCGCGGATGCGGTTGGATCGTTTCAGGCAACTATCTTCAGGAAAGTCTTCCGGGAGGCTATACGAGAACGACCAGTATAGGGGCCTGGCCGCCCAATACTGATCTCGATAATTACAAGCAGGCGACCGTTATCGTGACGAAAGGCGGCAAAATAGTGGGTAAGGCCGCATATCTGGTTGCGAACTATTGAGAGTTATGAACAGAAAGGGCTTTACTCTTGTCGAGGTCATCATAGTCATTGTCGTCTTGGGCATCGTGACCGCCCTGGCGGCTCCTCTTCTCGTGCAGGCCGTTCGTTCGTATACGATTGAAAGTGATATACTTTCCGCTGACGCTCAGGGGCAGATGGCTATGGAACGCATGGCACGGGAGATAAGGCTTATCAAGCCTGCCGACATAACGACCTTTACCTCAGGAACCTTCGCATTCATCCTTGATGGCGTCCCAGTCTCTTATGCGCGTGACGGGCAGAATCGACTCATGAGAAACAGTGATCCTCTGGCTTCGAACATCACTTCTCTCTCCTTCGCCTATTTCGGAAGCGACTAAACAACTCAGACAACGCAGGCCTCTCAGATTTGGAGGGTGCAGATTTCCATGACCGTGGCAGCAGGCCAAGCGGGCAGCATTGGGCTGAGGACAAGCGCTTTTGTGCGTAGCGGGGCAAAGGACCGATGACGACGAACAAAGCAATACTGCGGAGGAACAAGGGAAGCGCTCTTGTACTTGCCGTTGTCTTTCTTGTGGTGACAAGTCTCCTCGCCTTGGCCTTCACATACATGTTTCAGACTCATACGGCATCAAATCTTAACATGGTGTCTTCCATGAAGGGTTTCTACATCGCAGAGGGCGGAATTGAGAAGGGAATCAAGTCGTACAAGGCAAACTGTTCAGGCTACACGGGGGAGGAAGGCACAAGCTTAGGCGGCGGAGCCTTTACGGTCGAGGTCGTCACCACCGATTTCTCAGGCACTGCTCTATCATCAAATAAGCGACGGCTGCGCTCCACGGGTGTTATTGGAGGGTCTACCAGGATCGTGGAACAAATTGTCTCCTGCCAGTCAGCAAACCCCATGGCCATTACCGGGCGGGCGGACCTTGTCCTTCAAAACTCTGGCCTTATAGACTGCGGATCAGGGGTGGTTTGCTATCAACAGCAGATAAACAACAGAACCTGCCCTTGCGGACGCAAGCTTACGCCTCTTCCCTCTCTGCCGTCTCTTCCCTCTCCTGCGCCGTCCTCGCCGCACAGCGGTTGCGTAATACAGAATAAGACAACAGTCACATGGCCTGCTGGCACGTACTACTGCCCGTCCTTTGTCATGCAAAACAACTCTACCCTTAACTTGGCTGGCCCTGTTACCCTTTATTGCGACAGCTTTAGCCTGCAAAACTCTTCGACCATGAATGCGGGCGGATCATCAGGGGACTTGCTCGTCATAGATTATGGCTCTGCGGCCCTTCAAAACAGCGCGGTATTTCGTGGGGCAATCTACGCAGGAGGTTCCTTCGCCACCCAGAATAGTTCTCAGATATACGGGACAGTGGGTGTGAGAGGGACTGGCGTCATACAGAACAGCGCCCAGATACACTACGAATCAACAGCGGGAAATACGTCCACGGAGTACGACAACATTTATGACGTGAGTGTTCATTGGCGGGAATATATACAGTAAATGCTATCCCATTCCCCTTCTCTGTGCTACAATGGAATCCAACAACAGGGCAATTAAGGCAGGGCCTTAAACCCCTGCCTTTTTTCATTTCCCCATCTTATATTTGTCTCACGACCGGAAAGCGCCATACCCCAAGTAACCAGCACCGAATAAGTACCACATCTGATCGGGTATAGCCTTGAGCCAGGCGCCCATGCCATCTGCCACGGCTTTTGCCAGATCAGGCTTGAGAGCCGCCACGAACCCCATGGGGATAGCAGCCAAAATAAAAAGGTAAACTACGTAAAGAAACATGGGCCTGCCCCTTGAGGTCCATTTATCCTCTGATTGGGACTCGGCAAGAGCAACCGCAAGGCTGTGTCACCCAACGGGATAACTGTACCGTGAGTCGGGCAAGAATAGTACATCGGCAAAGATCCTCGCTACAATCGGTGCTCATGAGAACGCTGACAGCCGCCTTGCTTCAACAAATCAGCCATGCTGACGCTCAAATCCGGGGCTTTCCGGACGGACACTAATTACCTCGGTCGAAAGAAGGGGAGGAGCCCCGGGACGTCAACATTGCGAAAGCATATCATCTTTTCAAGGAGCCCTGAATTTCTTGCGACGAAGAAGTCGAGGAAAATCGAAGGGGATTTCACCGCTTTCGTGACACGGAAATGTGACGCCATTCTTATGCTCATCCGTCCAGGTCTGTCAAACGGGGAATAATTGAGGGGGATCGATGGGTGCTTGTCGAGGGCTTAAGACCGTGTAGCAAGGCTTTGGTGTAACCCGCTTTACAGAAGCAGCTCCCTGGAGTTGTTATCGTTTCTCGGGGTAACTCGAATCGAAGCAGCTTTCTTCTCTGGCAAACGACAACTATCCCTTGAGGAGGTTCCGGTGGATTCCGGATTAGCGAGCGGAAAGCCCGGTTGGAAATCACTGTATCAGAGAATCACATCCCGCCCGATCGTTATATGCAGGCCCGGGCAATGCGGGTGCTCGGCCGGGGAGATTGCACGTTGCCTTGCCCTGCCTTCCCCGACATCCGGGAAGAACGATCATCTATACGTTCACGATAAATTAGGTGCAATTGAAGGAAACGGTGAAGGAGATGCCGGGGATCGAGACCGGCGAGGAGCTCACCTGGAGGAGATTTACATGAAGTATTTCAAGGAGGCCTGACGTAGGCGGCGTCTTTACCATATTCAGGAAGGAAATGGAGGACTATTTCTCGAGCGTCAGGTTCGTCCTGATCTCGGCCCTGATCGTGGTCGTAGGCTTCGCCATCGCCTCGATAGTGGGCATGGCGAAGCCTACATTGCTCTTTCTCTACCTCTTCCCGTCCACGGTGAAGCTTTTCTCCTCTTCCCAGTTCATCGGGTTCTTCGGTCTCCTGATCGCGATCGTTCTCGGCTTCGACGCGATCAATCGCGAGAGGGCGTCGAGAACGCCCAGCAAGGTGGTCTCCCAGGCCATTTACCGCGATTCGATCATCAACGGCAAGTTCCTCGCGGGGATCGTCACCACCGGGGTCATCCTCGTGTCGAGCGTGCTCGTCATCTCCGGTCCGGGCATCCCCATGCTCGGCATCGTGCCCGGCTCCGAAGAAGTGCTCCGCCTCGTCGTCTATCTCGTCGTCTGCCTTCCCTACGTCGCGTTCTGGCTCGGCATCTCCATCCTCTTCTCCGTGGTGTTCAAGAACACGTCCACCATCCTCGGCCCCATAGAAAAACTTTTCCAGGAACGCTTTCAGAACCCGCTTCCCGTGGGCGAGAGTCTTTCCATTGTGGCGTCTCATGTCATTTCCCTGTTCGCGCTCACTCTTCTTTGTTTCGGCATTTGCTATCTGTGGACCGAGGACAATTCGAATCTCTCGCGGATATATTTGCGGCCGCCGCTCTCGACCCGTGGGAAGAAATACAAATGGTCCAACGGTATGCTTGTCCTTGTCATGATCGTCCTTTCAATGCGGCTCTTTGATCTTCAGATTTTACGGGGTGACGAAATGAAGAAACTCTCCGAGAGAAACAGGGTGCGCATCAGGAGAATCGTCGCGCCCCGCGGCGTTATCTTCGATAGGACGGGCAAGATTCTGGCGAACACGCGCCCCTCCTTCAACCTCTATCTCGTCCCGGAGGACATCAAGGACTTCAGCCAAACCGTAGACGGCCTTGTCGCCCTTCTTGATATCGAGCGCGACGATGTTCTCGAAAAGTTGAGGGAAGCAAGAGATTTTCCGTCATCTGTCCCCGTGAGGATCGCGTCCGACCTGTCGAGGGACGACGTCGCAAAAGTGGAAGCCAACAAGTTCTATTTGCCGGGGATCGCCATGCAGATCGAGCCGAGGCGCAACTACCCATACGGGACGATGCTTTCCCACGTGCTCGGCTACGTCTCCGAGATCAGCGCCGAGGAGTTGAAGATGCCCCGGTACAAGACCTACAGCGTGGGCGACACGATAGGGAAGTTCGGCCTGGAACGGATGTACGAAAGATACCTGAGGGGCGTCGATGGCAAACGAATGGTGGAAGTCGACGCATCCGGCAACGACGTCAGGATCCTCGGCACGATAGAGCCCGTGGCAGGCAACAGGCTCTATCTCAATATCGACATGGGGATACAGGCAACAGTCGAGCATGCGCTTGAAGGAAAGAGCGGAGGCGCGGTCGTGGCCGATCCCCGGACGGGCGGCGTCCTCGCCCTTGTGAGCAGCCCTGCCTTCGATCCCAACCAGCTTGCCGCTGGATCCAAAACGTACTGGAAGACCGTCCTGACCGATCCGTCCCGCCCGCTTCAGAACAGGGTCATTCAGGGACGGTACCCGCCGGGATCGACTTTCAAGCCCCTCGTCGCCCTTGCGGCGCTCGAGAAAGGCGTCATCAGCGAGCATACGACCTTCACCTGCCCCGGACGTTTCGTCTTGGGCCGTCGCGTGTTCAAATGCTGGCAAAAAAGGGGGCATGGGTCGGTCTCCGTCCACAAGGGCATTGTCCGGTCGTGCGACGTCTTTTTCTACAACGTCGGTCTGAAGGTAGGCGTGGACAATATCCATGAAATGGCCGAAAACATCGGCATCACCAAGCCGACCGGCATCGACCTGCCCGGCGAGAAGAGCGGCCTCGTCCCATCGACCGAGTGGAAGAAGCGCACTTACGGTCAAAAATGGTACAAGGGGGAAACCCTCTCGGTGGCCATAGGCCAGGGTGCCGTCTGGCTCACGCCTCTGGAGCTCATGCAGCTCGCCTCTTTCATCGGCAACGAGGGCGTCGCGTTCAAGCCCCGGATAGTAGACAGGATAGTCTCTCCGGAAGGGGAACCGGTGAAGAAATTCGATCCCGTCATGACCATCGACGTGAAGCTCGACAAGGAGAACGTCGCCATAGTCAAAGAGGCAATGAAGGGCGTCGTGAACGAGCCCGGGGGCACCGCGTACGGCAGCGCCCGCCTCCAAAACGTGAGCATGAGCGGAAAGACGGGAACCGCGCAATCGGGCACGGGAGGGGCCGACCACGCATGGTTCATCGCCTATGCTCCGAGTGATTCGCCGGCGGTCGTTGCAAGCATACTGGTAGAGCATGGGCTCCACGGGTCGTCGGCAGCCTCTCCCATAGCCAAGGCCGTGGTGGAGACCATGTTCCCACAACCCGAGGCTCCGGAGACGCCGGCACTGAACGCACATTGAGGGACCGGCCAACGCCGCACTTTCAGAACAGAGCCGCCGCAAAAGACGCTTTGCGCCCCCCTTAATAAGATCTTGTGGTCCTCTGAGCGCCAAGCCCGGTTATTGTTTTCTGCCGAAGGTATCCCATTTAACAGACCCGTTCCAAAAACCGTATTATGTTCGCCCTGAGAGCAGCAGACAGAATGGAACAGGTACATAGGTGTTCGGTTAGCCGCAAGCTGGGCCACCCCGTGGAAACGACAAGCGTACAGGGTACCCTGCCCGCTCCTCCATTGTTCCTTCAGGCCATCGCAAGAGTTCCGTAAACGGTTGGCAGGATCACGTAGCCCGGGGAACTATCATGGTTGCTAAAGATGCAAGAACCTGGAGCTGACCTCAAGGTGACACTATTTGCCTTGAGATGCGGAAAAAAACATGGAATGACGCGGCATCGAAGCTGCCAATACAATACCCAAAAAATAAGGAGGAAAAAGCAATGAAGGTTTTGAAACGTTTTGTGTTTGTCTTTCTTGTGATTGTGGCGGGAGGCACTCTGGCCGGCTGCAGCTCCCACCAGGTTGTGAAAGGCGAGTCAGCGTCTCCTGCGCTGGCTGCCATAACCCGGGCCTCCCGCTGAAGGGGGTGGAAATAGAAATGGAATCGGCAACCAACAATTGGATCAACCTCGCGTGGGCTTCAGCAACCATACTCTCTGCAGGACTGCTAGGGTTCATCGTTATCTCTCTCGTTCTCTACATTGCCGGGCGCCTCGTGAAACCCGGCCTTCCCGTCATCTACGGGTCGCTCCTGGGTCATTGCCGTAAGCCTTTAAGACTCTTTGTCCCTTTGCTTGCCGCTTTTCTGGCCGTGCCTCTTCTCAATCTGCCTGAAAAAGGGATGACCATGTTGAGCAGGGTATCGAGCGCGTTTCTCGTTGCCGCCTTTGCGTGGTTGCTCGTGGGCCTTGTATCCGTCCTTGAAGACCTGGTCCTTGCCAAATACGACATCGGGGTTAAGGACAACCTTCAGGCGCGGAAGATAGCGACACAGATGCATGTCGTGAAGAGGATACTTATTGCGGTGATCTTTGTTCTTGCAATGGGATCCCTCCTCATGCAGGTCGAAAGGCTCCGTGAAATCGGAACGGGTCTGCTCGCTTCGGCCGGTCTTGCAGGGATCGTCATCGGATTCGCGGCGCAGCGCACGGTTGCAAACCTTCTCGCCGGTGTCCAGATCGCGTTCAGCCAGCCCATAAGGGTTGATGACGTGGTGATCGTGGAAAACGAATGGGGCAGAATAGAGGAGATAACCCTGACATACGTCGTGGTAAGGATATGGGATATGCGACGCCTCATAGTGCCCATCAGTCATTTCATCGAAAAGCCCTTTCAGAACTGGACGCGGGCCTCCGCCGACATCCTCGGCACGGTTTTCATCTACGTTGACTATACCGTACCGGTCGGGGAGGTCAGGGACGAACTCCACCGGGTTCTCAAGGAATCCGACAGGTGGGATGGCCGGATATGGGGGCTTGTGGTCACTAACGCCACGGAAAGATCGATGGAGCTCCGGGCGCTCATGAGCGCCCCTGATTCAGGGACGGCCTGGGACCTCCGATGTGAGGTCAGGGAGAAGCTGATCGACTACCTTCAGAGAGAATATCCGGGCTCGCTCCCTAAAGTGCGTTATGAGCCCGGCAGCGCCGATCGTTCGAAAGACGCCGCGCCGCGAATTGATCTATAGCCCGTTGACGGTCGAGGTTCCGACAGCGCGGCTCTCCCCGTCGGAAACCAAAAGAAGAGCACCTACCCGGGAGACGGCTTGAGGTAAGGACTATCCCAGGCCATAATGAATCAGCCTGACTCACCCAAGAAGCACTGGTCGCTCTCCATTAGTACAAGCACACCATCGACTTCACCTCATGAAATGACGGGAAAGCCTGGAAGCACCTTCTCTTCCCGCACTACACGGTAATGACGAACATGAGCTTCGCGACCTTCACGGAACCGGATTAGCCCTCCGCCAATTGCTGCCCGAGAGCGCCAGCGCCGTCCGCCAGATTGCGAAGCTTTGTGGGATCGATTATGGTCAGAACAGCCCTTTTCTTTCTGATCATGTCGGCTCTCTCGAAATTGTTCAAAATGGTGGTTACCCGAACCCTCGAAAGCCCGGTCAGATTCGCAAGGTCCTCGTGCGTGATGCCTTTCTTTATCGTGATCCCCTGAGTTCCCTGCTCTCCCACCTCGGCTGCGAGGCTCACGAGCATACGAGCGATCCTCGTCTGGGCGTCCAGAAAGGTAAGATCTTCAAGCTGAAAAGCCAAGGACCTGAATTTTCGGATGATCCTGTTTATGATCAAGAAAGCCACCCTCGGGTGCGCTTTTATAACGGACTCCACAGAGGATACAGGAATACGGCTGATTCGCGATTCTTCCAGGGCTATCGCACTCGCAAAATGGGGGTGCCCGTCGAAGGCGGCGTACTCGCCGAAAAAGGTGTTGCCTTCCTGGATCCTGATGATCTTTTCCGAGCCGTCCTCCTTAAGAATACTTATCTTTACCCTTCCTTTCCTTATGAAAAAGAAGGCATCGCTCTTCTCGCCCTGCAAATACACCAATTTCCGTTCTTGGTAGGTTTTCGTGGTGGAAACGGCCAAGAGACCCGACAGTTCTTCTTCGAAACCTTTCGGGTCCCATACGACGTAAGGGGAATTGGGAATGCTTTCAAACATACGAGCGCCTTGTCTCAAAGCCCTAAACCATCTTGCTAATGCTCTAAGAACCTATGTAGCACTTTTTGCTGACAAATGGAAGATTTGTCTTGTGTTCGACGCTCGCCGCCTGTCTCCCGTTTCGCCGGAACGCTGCATCCTTCCTTGTGCAGTAAACTTCCCGCGAGTGGCGATGAAAGAGCTTGGGAAGATCAACGTGGTCTACCTTCCTGCGCCTTTCATAAAGGAGGCGTTGGGATTGTCCGAGAGCGTAAAGTAAGGATCTATCCGGACAGTTTGCGTCGATTCTGCCCAATCGGCTGTCGACAATGCGTCATTGCGACCATTGTTCAAGCTCCAATTCGTGCTTAGTTTGAAATGGGGTTGCTGTTTCAAATAACAATTTTGCTTGCTGAGTGAATGCGTAATATCGCCGGGCGTGCGAGAGGAAAAGCTGCATTATTGCTTACGGGACTTACTCTGCTTGCCCTGTTCATAACGCTTACATCAACTTTTGCCGACACAAGCATCAACTCTCGCTCGATGTATCCTTCAGAAACCGTCAAACCGCAGAATTTACAGGCAGGAAGTGACAACGCGCCTGATCGGTACAGCCTCTTGCCCTTGCTCAAAAGGCCTCCGGAGCAGAATGTTTTCCGCGTTTGTGATGGTGTTGACACTGGCAGATCGTTTTTGCAGGCAGATAGAAACGTCAAGCACACTGCTCCTGAAGGCAAATCGGTTCTGTCCCGCGAGCATCCAGTTGGCAAGAGCTATTGGCTACCGGCTCTGGAAATCGTTGGGTTTGAAGCTGCCTTAAATGGTGCTTCCCGGCTCGCTTTTCCCCATAAGACCACTGATGCGGGTAAAAAAACATACAGTAGTAATCCGTCAACGTTCTGGGACCATCTGACTGAAGGTCCGTGGAGGGCGGACAATGATAACTTCAAGGTCAACCAGTTGGGCCACCCGTATCAGGGTGCAATCTATCAAAATATTGCCCGGTCCACAGGTCTCGGCTTCTGGGAATCCATGGGCTATACTTTTATGGGCAGCTTTCTCTGGGAAATGGCAGGAGAAACGAGCAACCCGTCACTTAACGACCAGGTGGCGAGCGGTATTGCAGGCAATTTCCTCGGGGAACCACTTTTCCGCATGGCAAGCCTCTTGCTGGAGGGCCATGAACAGCCCGGCTTCTGGCGTGAACTGGGAGCGGCGGTGATCTCTCCCCCCACAGGCTTCAATCGTCTGGTTTTCGGTGAGCACTTTGACGCTGTCTTCCCGAGCCACAACCCGGCCACTTTCTGGCGCCTGGACCTTGGTGCCAACATCAACACCCATCACTCGGGCCCCGATACCGGGGACCTTCAGCACAATGGGGCACTGGCGGCCTTTTCTATGGACTACGGATTACCCGGAAAACCGGGGTACCATTACACGAGGGCCTTCGATTACTTCCACTTTGAGGCAAGGGCTGCTACGAACTATACCGAGAGCCTCGGAATACTCGGAACCCGGGGACTTCTTTTTGGAACCGACTACGATGTCGGAGACACCTGCAGGGGAATATGGGGGTTATACGGCACTTACGATTACACGTGGGCAAATCCGGTGCGTGTTTCGACTACCGGCGTCGCCCTCGGCACCACGTCTCAGTGGTGGCTTTCTCAGCGCGTCGCTCTGCAGGGCACTGCTCTTGCCGGCTTGGGGTATGGAGCAGGCGGCGATATATCAGGGTCAAGTGAGCGTAACTACCATTACGCGGGAACTGCCCAAGGCCTTCTCGATCTCCGGCTTATCATCGGCGATCTTGCCATGCTCGACTTCCGGGGCAACCAATACTATATCAGCGATGTCGTTGCAACAGCACCGAAGGGCAGTGAAACTGTCACGCGGGTGGACCTTGGATTTGCGGTTCGCGTATATGACAGACAGGCTGTTGCCTTGCAATATCAATTTTTCCACAGAGATACCCATTATCGGGGGATTGAAAACCAGAACCAGGAGATGGGGGTATTGTCACTGGTGTATACGTTCCTCAGCGATAAAGGATTCGGCACAGTAGAATGGCGAGATTCTTCAGCCCGGTAACCGGCAGTGGCAAAGGCAGTGGATAAGCTCAATGAGAAGTTCGGGGAGCGCACGGTGACCTTCGCGTTGACACTGACAGAAACGCGGGAGAAAGAACACGGGGTTATTTCTCTCGCGTGGCGGCCGTCGGGGGTGAGAAAAAGCGACGTCTGATCAACTCAGGGAGGGCCCCGATTCTCCGTGCGGATATTTGTTATCTGCTGAACCGAAGATCTCTTGATAAATCTCCTCACGTCGGACGCACCTTACCCTTGGTCATGAGGGTATCGACCAGCAGCATATAGCTCCCTCTGAAGGACCAAACGGTCCAACATGGTTTCCCGGGAGGTTGCCGCTGAAAACACCTTAAGGGACGCATCAGAGTTACTCCACCGCAAAATAGAACTGGAGGTCCGTATCGGTCCGGGAGGTTCCCCACCCCGAACCATTCGTGTACTCGAAATAACCGTCCGCGAAATTGCCCTCGGTCAACCCATAGGCATCACCTTTTTGCATGGGGAAAGTAGTAAAAGAACCGGAGGAAGCGCTGAGAATGAGACGATAGGCCTGGCCGTTCGAGAGTGTCCGGTTTTGTGTGAGATTGTATGTCACCCACTGCATGTTACCGCCTGTGGATATGCCCGAAACGTTACCCTGTTCCACGAGCGTGCCGTCCGCCCTCTCCAGACGGAAGGTAAGGGTTCCGCTGCCGTTTACCCGCGCCGATACCGCGGAGACGACCCGGGCGCCGCCGGCAACGGTAAAGCGCTCGCGCACCCGGTTTGCACCGGAGATGCTTTTTGTCATGGAACTGATGAGCGCATTGACGTAGCCGACTCCCCACATGGTCCCGTTCGTATAGTGGGCGTTGTATATGGGCGTGCCTGCGTATCTGACCGCCAGAGGGTTGCTTTCTCCCCACTGAACGAGGCTCGCGAAATCGAGGTCGCTGAACCTCGGCTGCATGCCCGGCGTTTCGGAGGCGTTCCAGAGCACGACGAGAGAGCACCAGTTAGTGGCCGGATTCGGATGGGTGTTCCGGAAAACCAGATGGTAGATGCGGCCGGCAGTCACCTGGATGGGCGTGCTGAGGTTGTACCAGTAAGGGGAGTCGTTGCTCCGGGCATACTGATTTACGGCAGTTGCGAGTGGAGGGCCCGACGAGGGAAGATGGTCCGTCGACCCGTCGTCATTCCGTACCGCCATCGTGATGATCCCGCCGTCACCTGCACCGCCGTCTGTATTGTGATAAACCAAAAACTTGTCTATGGTCCCTGTATGCGGCGCCCGGAAGCGGTAGCTCACGACGGGCATGTCTGCGCCGTATCGTCCGATTGCCACACTATCCGTGCCGTCCGCGTTGAGCCCGCTGCCGTAGGTATCCTTCCTCACCGCCAGGCTCACCGGCCGTGTCGTACTGATAGTGCCGGCCGTGAAGGTCACCGTATCACCATAGTCGCCCGCCGCCAGGCCGTTGGCATTCGCGTTGATCGCAACGGTCACGTTCGTGCTCGCCCCCGCCGCCAGGGTGCCTCCCGTGGGTGAGAGGTCCACCCAGTTCCGGGTCTTGGACGCACTCCAGGTAATCTGGCTTGCAGTGGTATTCTGCACCGCATAGCCCTGGCTCGATGGGTTGAAAGGCCCGCCCTCGTAGCCGGTAACGGTAAAGGTGGCGGGAGTTACGGCAAGAGGGCTGTGGGATTCTACGGTGAAATAGGACTGAAGGTCTGTATCTGTCCGCGATGTCTCCCACCCCGAACCGCCGGTATACTCGAAATAGCCGCCGGGGAAATCACCCGCAGGCAGACCGTAGGCGTCGCCTTTTTGCATGGGGAAGGTAGTGAAGGAGCCTGAAGGGGCACTGAGCACCAGGTGATAAGCCTGCCCGTTGAGGAGTTGCCGGTTCGTGGTCAAGTTGTAGGTGACCCACTGCATGGCCCCGCCGGTGGAAACACCCGCGACGTTTCCTTCTTCGATAAGGGTGCCGTTGCCCGTCTCAAGACTGAAGTGAAGCGTTCCGCTGCCGTTCACACGGGCCGATATGCCGGAGACGACCCAGTCTCCGCCGGTGACCGCAAAGCGCTGACGTACCTGACTTGAACCTGAAACAGTCCTTGTCATGGAACTGATAGGCACATCGATGTAGCCCACGCCCCACATCCTTCCGTCCGTGTAGTGGGCGTTGTAGACCGGGGTACTAGAATACCTCACCTCCCAGGGGTTTTCCGCCCCATACTGTAAGAGGCAGGCGAAATCGACGTCGCTGAACCGCGGCTGCATGTTCTCGGTATCCGAGACATTCCAGATAGTGTGCAGGGAACACCAGTTGTTCGTCGGGTCGGGATGGGTGTTCGTGAAGACCAGGTGGTAGATGGTGCCTTCGGTGACCGAGAGCGGCGTATCAAGTACGTACGTGTATACCTGGCCGTTACTTATGGGCGATTGGTTGACCGCGCTTGCGAGACGGGTCGACGAAGGCACATGGTCACCTGATACCTCGTCTGCCCGCACCTCCATGACGATAACCCCTCCCGTGCCCTCGGCATTACCGGTACCTATCGAATGATAGACGGCAAAGCTGTCTATGGTTCCCATATGGGGCGCACGGAAGCGATAGCTCACGACCGGCCAATCGGTTCCATACTTTCCGATTGCCACACTGTCAAGCGAGTCGGCGTTAATCCCACCGCCATAAACGTCCTTTCTCACACTAAGATTCACGGACCGCGTGATAGAGCCGGTGCCGCCGGTGAAGGTAATCGTGTCGGAGTGAGAACCCGCTGCAAGGTTATTCGCATTGGCATTGATCGATACCGTTACCGTGGTGCTCGCTCCCGCCGCCAGCGACCCGCTTGTCGGTGACAGATCCACCCAGCCCTGGCCCTTGGCAGCAGTCCAATTCAAGGAGCCGGCGCCCATATTCTGTAAGGTATAGCTTGTGCTCGGGGGGCTGAACGGTCCGCCTTTGACCCCTGATGAGTCGAATCCTGCAGCGGGGGTTACCCTGAGATCGGGCAGAGGCGGAGGATTTACGGTCAGGTTGACGGATGCGCTCGTGCCGCCGCCCGGATCACCCACATTGTTAAAGGTAATGGCGGCGGGGTAGGTATTCGGAGATAAGGTGTTCGCATTACTGTTGATGGAGACGGTAACGGTCGTGCTTCCGGTGACGCTCCCTGAAGGGGGCGACAGGGTTGCCCACGACGGTACGCCGGAGGTGTTCCAGCTGGTGGTGCAACCTGAAGTGGTGAGGGTGTAGGTGAGGCTCGCCGGAGTGAAAGGCCCGCCCTGGTATCCTGAGAAGCCCAGGCTGGAAGGGTTTATCGAGAGGGGACAGGGGGCAGGAGTAACCGTCAGGCTCACCGGCCTTGTGGTGTCCCCTATATGGTTCGTGGTGTTCGTGAAGGTGACGGTATCGGAATAGGAGCCCGCCCCGAGGCTGTTCGCGCTGCTGTTGATGGAGGCGGTCACCGTCCTGCTCGCACCGGCTGTCAGGGTCCCATTGGTTGGCGACAGGCTTACCCAGTTCTGACCCTTCGCAGCGGTCCAATTGATAGAGGTGCTGCCTGTATTCCGTAGTGTGTAGCTTATACTGGACGGACTGAAAGGGCCGCCCGTGTAACCCGAGGAGGCAAGTCCTGAACTTGGAGTGACCGTGAGCCCGGCGGGGAGAGGAATTACGGTGAGCCCAACGGACCTGGTCGTGCTGCCGGTATTCCAGTTGAAGTTGACCGAATCCGAATAGGAGCCCGCCCCGAGGCTGTTCGCGCTGCTGTTGATGGAGACGGTCACTGTAGTGCTCGCACCGGGGGCAAGTGATCCGCTTGTGCCTGACAGGCTCACCCAGTTCTGCTGTTTTGCTGCGGTCCAGTCGCAACTCAATGTGCCGCTGTTTTGCAGGGTATAGCTCTGGCTCGAGGGGCTGAAGGGTCCTCCCACGTAGCCGGTAGAGATGAGCCCGGTATCAGGGGTTATGGAGAGGTTGCAAGCGGGGGGAGGGGTTCCAAGAGTGAAATAGAACTGGAGGTCCGAGGAAGCACTTTCATAGATCCAGCCCGATCCGGTGTTGTACTGGCTTCCCAACGGATCACTGTCAGTGAAGTAACCCGCGTTAAAACCGTACCCGTTACCCTTTTGCATGGCGAAGGTGGTGAACGAGCCTGAAGACGAGCGGAGCACGAGACGATAGGTCTGG
>MVRP01000005.1 GCA_002067405.1 Syntrophorhabdaceae bacterium PtaU1.Bin034
GGCATCGAGGATTACCGAATTCTTTGGGGCTCCGAGCGCGTTTTGAACGAACCGGAAGGCGAGAGCGAAAAAACGGCTGTTATCGGAAGTTCTGTAAGCATTGCTCCAGATTCGATGAATATCTGCATCCCTGATGCATTCTTCCACACTTTTGGTGACGCCATCCAAATACGCTTGTCCTGATTCCATTCTTCATACTTTTCCCTGAAAGCAACATAAGGCATACGTAATCATGCGAAAATTCATTGTCAATACTCCGCCCCATTACTTCCCAGGCTATCCCACCGTGCCCGGGAATTGCGGAAGGTCTTTGAAATAGTGTATTATTATGACCGGGAAACCGGTCAATCCATCGCACGATTGTGACGATCTAAATGAACGATATAACAGACAAAGAAGCAAAATACTCTCTCTGGTTCGTGTTGGTTGTCGCGATCTTCACGACCTGCCTGATCACCTCCAATATTATAGCGGTGAAACTGGTGCGTGTTTTCGGCCTTGTCATGCCGGCCGGTGTCATCATCTTTCCTCTCAGCTATATTTTTGGAGATGTGCTCACTGAAGTTTATGGCTATCGCCAGGCGAGGCGGGTCATCTGGCTCGCGTTTTTCTGCAACCTGCTTACAGTAGTGGCCATCTGGGCGGCGCAGATGCTGCCTTCCGCGCCCTTCTGGGATGCCCAGGCTTCTTACGAGCGTATACTTGGTTATACGCCCCGCTTGCTTGCCGCCTCTTTTCTTGCCTATCTGGTGGGAGAGTTCACAAATTCCTTTGTTCTGGCAAAGATGAAAATTGCCACCAAAGGCCGTTGGCTCTGGACCCGGACTGTAGGATCAACCCTCGTCGGTCAGGCGCTCGATTCCGGGGTCTTCGTGGCACTCGCCTTTTACGGCAGCATACCGGGAAATGTCCTGCTCTCTGCAATGGTTACCCAGTGGCTTACTAAATCAGCGTATGAAGCCGTTGTGACGCCGTTTACCTATCTGGCCGTGAACTTCCTGAAGAAACGGGAGGGAATCGATGTGTATGACAGGGACACACGCTTCAACCCCTTGTCGCTTAACGATTAGCCTCCTCCTGTAAGATGCTTTCACCTATCCAGGATCATTTTGATTGCGATGAGAATCATAATGATCCCGAACGCGCGCTTGAGCAGCGTTCCCGACATATGCTTGGCTGCTTCCGCTCCGATTAGACCGCCAAAAAAGAAGCCGATGCAGATGAGCCCCGCAATTTTGAAGTTGACATCGCCCTGTTTGTAATAAGACCAGGCAGCGAGAAAACCGATAGGCGGAATGAAGAGTGCAAGGGTGGTGCCTTGTGCCTGGTGCTGACTCAGGCCAAGAATCAGTACCAAGGCCGGAATAATGATAATCCCGCCTCCGATGCCGAAAAGTCCGCTCAAAATCCCGGCAGCGAGACCCAATCCCAAAAGAAATGCTACTTCGACCATATCCGCTTCCTCCCTTATTCCTTGGTCTTGCTTTTCTATATTACCATACAATTGAAAAAGCCTACCCGGATCGTACTCTTGATGCGTCGTTTGCCCGGCACTATATTTTTAAAATCAACAGGGCGGCGCTATGCGGGGCATGACAGGACTTGATTGGCAATCTATGTTCATTCCCGATCTGCCGGTCGCAGAAATGATTCTGCGGGGCACTGTAGTCTATCTGGCACTCTTTGTAATGCTGAGGATCATCAGAAAACGGCAGGCCAGCCAGGTTGGTGTAACAGACCTCCTCGTTCTGGTGCTCATCGCCGATGCTGCACAGAATGCCATGGCGTCGGAGTACAGGTCGATCACGGACGGGCTTATTCTGGTGGCGACGATCATATTGTGGAGCTATATTCTCGACTGGCTCGGCTTCCTGCTGCCGTCCGTAGGCCGGTTCGTTCATCCCCCTCCCTTGCTTCTTATCGATAAAGGAAAAATGATGATACGAAATATGCGCCGGGAACAGATCACCAAAGAGGAGCTGTTGTCCCAATTGCGCGAACAGGGTGTCGACAATGTAGCGGATGTCAAGGCTGCGTACATGGAGGGTGATGGCCAGGTGAGCATTATACCATATCAAAAGAGAAGCGAAAGCTGAAGAGAGGAATATCTCAGAATAGAGACGTAAACAACAGGGGGAGACGATGAACGTATATGATTATGCAATGCAGCTGGAAAAGGACGGTGAGAATTATTACAGGGAAGGGGCGGCCAGTTCTGCCAACAAAGGCTTGCGCGCCATTCTTACCATGCTGGCGGACGCCGAGGTCGTTCACTTCAATATCTTTAAGAAGATGAAAGAGAATGAACCGTGGCATCTAGAGGAAGCTCCGATACTTCAAAACGTCAAGAATGTTTTTGTCAAAATGAGGGAGGAGGGGGATCTCGAGGGCATCGCGGTATCCGAACTGGAGTTGTATAGAAAAGCCCAGAACATAGAGAAAATGACGGAAAACTTCTACCTGGAGAAAGCTTCACAGGTAGAGAACCGCCAGCAGCGGGAGACATTCCTGCGGGTGGCGGGAGAAGAGAACAAGCACTATTTCATCCTGCAGCAGATTATCGACTTTGTTTCGAGGCCGTACCATTGGCTGGAAAACGCCGAATGGTATCACCTGGACGAATACTGACGTCATGAGAGGGAGCGGCGGCGCTTAGGGTCCATGTGCCTTGTTGTACCGGCGGGAAGCATTTACCCCGCAGCAGGTTTCCACGCAGCCAGGTGCTTGAGATAGCTCCACCGCCTGGTTACATCTTCCTGCGCCCGCTTCATCAACTCCGCTGCCAGTCCGGGATCGCTCATCCTCAGTGCCCGGAAACGATTTTCCCGATACGCATACTCCTCAAAAGAGATGGACGGTTCCTGGCTGTCTATCACGAGGGGGCTCTTTCCCTCCTTCGCGAGATCCGGGTTGTAGCGAAAAAGCGGCCAATGACCGCAGGCAACCGCATTCCTCATCTCCTGTATGCCTTTGCTCATGTCGATTCCCTGCCCGATGCAGGTGGCGTACGCGACCACGAGCGAGGGACCCTTGTAGGCTTCTGCCTCGGTCATGGCCTTCAGCGTCTGGGCGGGGTTCGCTCCGTAACACACCTGGGCCACGTAAATATATCCATAGGTCGACATAATGACCCCAATGCCCTTCTTCGGTGTCCTTTTCCCTGCCGCCGCGAACTGGACACTCGCGCCGATCGGGGTTGACTTCGACATTTGCCCTCCTGTATTGGAATAGATCTCAGTATCGAGGATCAGGATATTGATATCCTCTCCCGACGCGAGCACATGATCGACCCCTCCGTACCCGATGTCGTACGCCCAGCCGTCGCCGCCTATGGCCCAGACGGTCTTTCTCACGAGGTAATCCGCGAGCGACAGGAGTTGCCTTGCGTCCGGGGATCCGTCACGGGCGAGGATTTGCTTCAGTTCCTCCACCCGTTTCCGCTGCTCCTCGATTCCCTGCCGGGATGACTGGTCAGCGTCCCTGATAGATGCAACAAGCTCCTTCCCTCTCGGATCCTGCGTGGCCGAGATTTTATCAAGCAGCCGAAGCGCCTCCTGGCTGAATTTCGCGACCGTTTGCCGCATGCCGAACCCGAACTCGGCATTATCCTCGAAAAGCGAGTTGGACCATGCGGGCCCGCGGCCGTCGAGCCTCTTGGTGTAAGGAATGGTGGGCAGGTTGCCGCCGTAGATGGAACTGCAGCCCGTTGCATCGGCGATGAAAAGCCGATCCCCGAATAGCTGCGTGAGCAGCCTGATGTAGGGCGTTTCTCCGCATCCGGCGCACGCGCTGTGGTATTCGAACAGGTCAGGCGCAAACTGGCTTCCCTTGACGGTCCGCACGTTGTAGCGGGAGATGTCGAGGGGCGGAATGGACAGGAAGAAAGCATAGTTCTCTGTTTCCTTCTCATTTATCGGCTCGTTCAGGAACATGTTGATTGCTTTGAAATCGGGCATCTTCTTTCCTTCTGCATCTTTCTTGTTCGCGGGGCACATGAAGACACACGCCCCGCACCCGGTGCAGTCTTCCGGCGCAACCTGGACCGTGAATTTCATTCCCTGAAGTTCTTTTCCCGTCGCGTCAATCGATTTGAATGAAGGGGGCGCGTCTTTCAAACAGCCCGGGTCATAAGCCTTCATCCTGATGGTCGCATGGGGGCACACAAAGGAACAGAGGCCGCACTGAATGCAAATCTCCGGCTCCCAGACAGGGATATGGACCGCAATATTGCGCTTCTCATATTGCGTCGTGCCTGTCGGCCAGGTGCCGTCCACCGGCATTACGGACACGGGTAGCGAATTTCCCTTCATGGCGATCATGGGTGCCAGCACATTTTTCACAAAGGGCGGGGCATCCGGGACGACAGGACCGCGCATCGGCTTGCCCGTCACCCTGTCCGGTATCGGCACCTTGACGATATTCTGAAGGGCCTTGTCCACCGACGCGTAGTTCATGTTGATTACCTGCTCGCCCTTTTTCATGTAGGTCTTCTTGATCTGCTCCTTGATCGACCTTATTGCGTCCTCCTTTGGAATGATACCGGAAATGACAAAAAAGGCAGTCTGCATGATCATGTTTATCCTGCTTCCAAGCCCGAGCTCGTCCGCAAGAGAGACGGCGTCGATAATGTAGAAATGCATCTTTTTCGAGATAAGGTGCTGCTGGATTTCAAGGGGCAGGGTGTCCCATACATCTTCTTTCGAATGAGAGGTGGTGAGCAGGAATATGGCGCCTTCGGCAGCGTTTTCGAGCATGTCATAGGTTTTCAGGAATGAGGGGTGGTGGCAGGCGATGAAGTTCGCGCTCGAGAGAAGGTATGGCTTGTTGATGGGCTCTTCCCCGAAGCGGAGGTGGGAAACGGTCATGGCGCCCGACTTCTTGGAATCGTATACAAAATAGCCCTGTGCGAAATTGTCTGTCTCGCCCCCGATGATCTTGATGGTGTTCTTATTGGCTCCCACGGTGCCGTCAGCCCCGAGGCCGTAGAACATCCCTCTGAAAACACCGGCTCCCTCGATGGTAAAGGCTTCGTCTACCGTAAGGCTGGTGTGGGTCACGTCGTCGTTGATGCCCACGGTGAAATGGTTTTTGGGCCTTTCCTCCGACATGTTGTCGAAGACGGCCTTTGCCATTGCCGGAGAGAAATCTTTCGATCCGATCCCGTATCGTCCGCCGATTACTTTCGGGTAGACGGAGAATTGCGTCAACCCTGCCTCCATTGCTTCGCCGATCGCGGTCCGCACGTCGAGATAGAGCGGCTCCCCCAGCGCTCCCGGTTCTTTGGTCCGGTCAAGGACCGCAATCGATCGTACGCTCGTGGGCAAGGCCTGGACAAATGCGTCGACAGAGAAAGGGCGAAAGAGCCGGACTTGTACAAGGCCCATCTTTTCGCCTTTTTTGTTCAGGAAGTCGATGGTGCTCTGTGCTGTCTCGCCTGCGGATCCCATCACCACAACTACCCTTTCTGCATCGGGGACGCCGAAGTAATCGAAGAGCTTGTAACGACGGCCGACAAGAGCGCCGAAACGGTCCATTGCCCGTTGCGTAATGGCCGGCGCCTCCTGGTGGAATCTGTTGACCGTCTCCCTTCCCTGGAAGTAAACGTCAGGGTTTTGCGCGGTGCCGCGAATGGCCGGATTGTCGGGGGTCAAACCCCTTTTCCTGTGGGCGAATACCAGTTCGTCATCAATCATTGCCCGCATGTCGTCGAACGTCAGCTCTTCGATCTTCTGGATTTCGTGGGACGTCCTGAAGCCGTCGAAGAAATGCATGAAAGGGACGCGGGATTCGAGTGTTGCCGCCTGAGCGATGAGGGCAAAATCCATCGCCTCCTGGACGCTCCTTGCGCAGAGCATGGCAAAGCCGACAGAACGGGCGGCCATCACATCCGAATGATCGCCAAATATACAGAGCGCCTGGGCCGCGACAGAGCGGGCCGTGATATGGAAGACCGTCGGGGTAAGCTCGCCCGCTATCTTGTACATGTCGGGTATCATGAGCAGCAGGCCCTGAGAAGCGGAAATCGTGGCCGTGAGGGCACCGGTCGTGAGCGAGCCGTGAACCGCACCGGCAACGCCTGCCTCTGACTGCATCTGGGTCACCGTGGGGACCGAACCCCAAATGTTCACCTGTCCGGCGGCGGTTTTGGCGTCGCATATCTCGGCAACGGGAGAGGACGGGGTGATCGGATAGATCGTAATGATCTCATTTGTGGCGTGTACCACGTGGGCGCATGCGGTGCACCCGTCCACCGTTATCATTCTTCTGCTCATAATCCCTCCTGTTCTGTTTTTATGTGAGGATAAGGCGTTCCCCTCCCTTTCCTTTGGCGGACCGCATCTATTTGAATGTTTTACCCGTGTCCTAAGTTGTCAAGAGTAGCCTGAAAGACAAGGGAAAACGAGCTTCATGTTTTTTCTTGACAGCGGGGACGCTGCGAAGTAAAGATTTCCCGGCCTCTGACAGATCTTCCTTTTGTCCTTCAGCAGCAGGCTGTCCAATAACGCACGGACATTTTCTGTTTGCGTGGAATCGACCATCAGGAGGAAAAAGTGAAATCTACCCGTCATGACCGGACGCCAAATGCCGTTTCTCTATTCTTTTTGCTGTTTTTCATCAGTTTTTTTCTGGTTAACCTTCCCGGTTGCAGTCGGACTTCATCGGCGCAGACCGATCCCCAGGCAGATTACAGCGCAGCAGTCAACGATGCGAGAACGATGTCCGCTGCAAAGATAACGAAGAACCTGACAGCCATTACAGCGGGGAATACGAACCTCAAGTGGGAAAACGACGTGCCGGGATCGCGCGTGCTTGTTGCCACCTATATCAACTACCAGCCGGCGTGTGAAGGCTATACGAGTCCGGACGGTACGGGCTGCAAGGTGGGGCAGGAATGCAAAAATTACGGATACAGTTCCTGGGTGACCGTCGTCCCTGAACTAAAAAACCTGCTCGGCACTGCTCCTGCGCTCCTTCGGGTCATACAGGCGCTTGGCTTGCCGCCGCCTTCAAACACTCAGACCCTCGACAATACCTGTATTCTGGAGCTTTACGTTTCCCCGGGAGATCTTTTCCGTCCTTCCCCCGACCCGGAGATCACCGATCAGGAAGCAGAGCTGAGTTTTCCCTTGGACGGGTTTCGGAAATTCGACGATACGAGACTGGTGTGGTCGGAGATGCCCTGCGACACGAGCCGCTGCCCCAGTTGCCAGTCGGGAAAATGCGGTTTTACCACGTACAAGAACTGGTTCGACAACAGGAAGGCCCATGTCTATGACCTGAGCACGCCTTATCCATGGACGGCGCTCGGCTACACCTATGACTGGGGGAATCCGACCGCCCCGCATATCGGGCTGAGCGAATTCGTCATTAACCCCGGATCGGGCGGCGTCCCGGTTTTCATTAAATCAGTCAACTGGACACGGGATTACTTTACGAATTAAGCCGGGATGTGTATGGAATAACCGGGAAGTCCCCGCGTAAAACAAAAGAAACGGGGCGGGCTCGCGAGAGAGAAAACTTGGGAGCGCTCGCATGATGAACTCTCTCGCAACTGCCCGCCCACAATTTTAAACTAGTGGCCCACCCTCAACAATGTCAAGAGATCGAAAATAAAAAGAATATCGTTCCGTTGTCCCGGAATGGCGCAAATAGACGTAAGAACGGTTGACATCGGGGGCAAATATTGTATACATTTTAGTAAGCAATTTCCACACAATTCACATATATTTCAGGAGGTGCAGCATGGCAAAGGTAGAGGTCTTTGAGAATCGTCCTCCAGTACTCGGGATTAACAGCCTGGGAAGAATAGGAAAGCTTACACTCTGGCATCACGTGGGGCGGAAGTACTTCAAGGAGATCGTGGTGAACCAGGGACGTGAGGTCGGAAGAAGCCTGCATGATATCGCGCAGTTGATTGAAAAAGATGCAACCTACGGACTCCTCCACAAGTTTTTATATGGGGTGAAGTCAAAACGACTCATTGAGGTAGTAGACGAGAAAGCGGGCAAACTCCTGATCGACGGTATTCCCGTGACGATTCTTCGCGAATCGAGGAACCCGGCAGGAATCCCCTGGCGGGATTACGGGGTCGATGTTGTGGTGGAGTGTACCGGCAAGTTCCAGGACCCGACAGTGTCTGCGGAAGATCCGAAAGGATCGATCCGGGGTCACCTGGCAGGAGGCGCAAAGGTTGCCATTAATTCCTCGGCTTTCAAAATCAAGAACAAGGCACTGGCAGTGCCCGACGATGCCGTTACGGCGATCTACGGCATAAATCATCCGTCTTTTGACGTGAAGAAACATCGTCTCCTTTCTGCGGCGTCCTGCACTACTACGGGGCTTGCACACATGGTAAAGCCGCTTCTTGATAATGAGCTGACCAACAGGATCCTTACCGCTTCCATGTCTACCGTGCACGCGGTAACGAATACCCAGGCCATACTCGACTCTATGCCGAAGGCCGGGGAGAAGGACCTGAGAAAGAAAAGGAGCATTCTCAACAACATTATCCTTACCTCGACGAATGCGGCTGACGCGCTGGTGCAGGTAATACCGCAGGTAAAGAGCATCGGCTTTATGGCAGACTCTATCCGGGTACCCACCACCACGGAATCGCTTATCGTCCTTAACGTGACCTTTCAGGCAACTGCAGACGGCAACGGGAATTCACCCATCAATACCAAGTTGATCAACAGCATTTACAAGGAGAAGGCAGAGAACGATCCGGAACACCTCGTGATTTTCAGCGAGGAGCAGAATGTATCGACTGATTTGATAGGCGTCGATGCAGCGGTGGTGATCGAGGGGCAGTTCAACCATACAAGGACGGCCTTTATAGACGTTGATCTTACCCAGATCCCTGGCCTTCCCGATGCAGTGCTTCAGTCCGTGCCTTCAAAAAGGATGCAGGTACCGGTTGTCCATGCGAAGATCTTCGGCTGGTACGACAACGAATACGGAAGCTACACCAACAGAATGGCCGATCTGACGGTCTACGTGCACAAGCAGTTGACGTAAGAGCGCATTGAGTGAGTTGCGCGGTTGAGTAACTTGAGTGGTTGAGCGTACGGCCACTCGACAGTTTGACCGCTCGGTTGTTTCCCGGCCCGTGTGATCTCACGGGCCGGTCTTATTTTACCGTTCTATCTCGTGCTTCCCGAAATAGACGGCACCGCTCCATCCGTCTATCCCGATAAAATCACCTGATCTTATGGCGCATCCTTCAACCGTGCTGTGGCCTTCCGATTCGTACACCTTAAGCTGGCTGAAACCGACTACGCCCACCTTGTTCAGCTGAGGTATGGTGACGGCCGCGTGGGAGGTGCTTCCTCCCCTTGCAGTGAGGAGACCATCCACCTGGAGGAGTATGCCCACGTCGTCGGGAACGGTGTCGGGCCGTATCAATATGAGGGGCGTGTCCGGTTCCGTTGCCCTGAAGCGCCTGATATCATCCTCGGAATAGACTGACCTGCCGCACAGGGCGCCCCCGCTCACACCTATTCCGGTGCCTATCATCGACTCTCTTAGCTGCTCCGTATCCTCGAAGGTTTCCAATTTTCTGGTCTCCATCTGGACCATATCGCGGGTCTGGAGGATGTAAAGACCGTCCGCGGTCGGCCGTTCGAAAGTGAATTCGATTTCCTGGTGATTAAATCTCTTTTCGTATATCAACATTTCGGACAGGCGGACAAGATCGCCGTAAATCACGGGGAACCTGGATTCAAGGGAGATATGTGATCTTCTCTTTTCGATCATCCTCTGCTTTTCCGAAATGGGGTAGGTCTCAACGAGGCCGGACACGATGTCGTCACCCTGGACCCCGAAGATGAAGTCGCCGTAGAGGGTGACTTCCGCGGACTGGCCCTTCGGGTTGCGGGTGAAGACGACGCCCGAGCCCGACTGTGCATCGAGGTTGCCGAAGACCATGGCCTGCACAATGACGGCCGTGCCCCATTCGTCGGAGAGCCTCATCTGCCGCCGGTATATGCGAGCCTGCTCGGAATCCCAGGATGCAAACACCCGCAATATGGTTTCACGGAGTTGGTCATTGGGGTTTTCCGCCACTTCGATGCCCCGGTCCTTCATGGCCTTCTTGTAGGCAAGCGCAACCTGCCGCATCTGCCCCGGATTGAACTGTATTTTTCGGGTGATTCCGTAGCTTACCTTGTATTTGTCGATTATGCTGTCAAAGAAGTTCCGATCCAAACCGTGAAACATGCCCCAGACCTGAAGGAACCGCCGGTAGGAGTCCCAGGCGGCCCATCCGAAGTCATCCCTCCGGGACAGTCCCTCGGCGATCGCCTCGTTGATACCCACGTTGAGGAAGGAATGCATCATGCCCGGGAGCGAGACTGTGGCCCCGCTCCGGACCGAGAGAAGGAGCGGGTTCTTCGGGTCTCCGAACTTACGGCCCGTCAACTTCTCGAGTTTCGCGATTTCCCGCGATACCCTCACGGTCATGTCCTTGAAAATGTACTTGTAGCCGATCACCGCGTCATAGCTGCGAAAGACCTCGGTAGTGATAATGAAGCCCGGAGGAATGCGAAATCCTTGAAAAGTCAGCTGTTTGAGAAAATAGCCCTTGTTCCCGATGAGGATTTGGTTGTCCATCATCCTGTCGGGCTTGCAGAGCGAGGTAACCGTCAGCTCGGGTTCGTACGCCATAACCATATTCAGGATCTGCTTGTTGTCCTTGAACCGCTCCAGTTCTGCACTGAGGGTCCCGATGATGCTGTTTATGAAGTTATCGGCCACCTGGAGCCCGAAAGCCGAGGAGATCATGGACCGTATGAAGTTTTCGGAAAGCTGGTAGACCGTTTCTTCGTCTTGCGGCTTCAAAGCTTTATTATTGCCGTTGCCCTGGTCGTACCCGTTGCCGTGGAGGATCTGGCCGATGATTAACGGGAGCCCGGGGCGATGCATGTCGATATAGTGGTCCCTGATGATGTCCTGGATACCCTTGGAGATGAATCTGAAGATATCCAGATACTGGTCAGCGGAAAACTGTTTGATCTTCAGGGCAGAGGTGATGTATTTGACCCTCACCACAAGCCCTTCGGTTGCGAGGCCTTCCAGGTCGAGAGCCTTGATATAAAGCCAAAGGCAATCGTGGATCTTGCTGATGGTGCTCCGTGTAATGAATTTGAGATTGAGCGATTCCATTAATCGTTCGAACAGGACCGTGGCGAGGCTCTCAAGCCGTAAAGACAGGCCCACAGCCTCGAATTTTTCCTCTCTGTAGGTCCCGTACATCGAAGGGATCCCTGCGGCTATGTGCCTCTTGCGGTATATGTTCTCGGAATAGGCGGTCTTCTCCGGCGACAGGATTCTCTGCTTCAGCAAAGAGAGAAACCCGAGAATGATCTCCAGGGCCCTGCGGTGATTTTTTGTTCTGAGGGACCGGTCGAGCGAGTGAATCTGGGCGGGATCGAACAGGTAGGTCTTCTCCAGGTCCCTTAATAGGTCGACATGCTGGGGGTTGTATTTCTTGTAGAGAAGTTGATACAAACGCAGCGCCAGGGCGCCCCGTTCCCTGTCTCTTTCGGGGGCCTTTTTAATCGCGTTGATTTCGCGATATATCTTCTGTTTGTCCCATTCAAGGAACGCTTCGGGCCGTTGACCGGCCTTTTGAAGTATCACCTTGAATATCCGGTGCAAGCCGTCGAAATACTCGCCCCTGGCCGGGATTTCGCGGTACACCTCCGCCGGCAAATGCTGCTGCAGCGGTTCCTTGTTGGAGGAATACCAGTATCGGAAGATGTCTTCCATAAAGGTTACGAGCCTGCTGTTGCTCTCTACGTGTGACTGTTTCCTAAGGAAGTGAACAAGCGGGTCGTTCCTGAAAGAGAGCTCGTCCACCTTTGTCGATATCTCTCTCAGCTCGCCTTCCGCGCCTATTTCGTTAAAATAAATAGGAAAGATGCGAAGGAGCTGCTTAACGAGGTTGTACGCAGGCTCTATATCCGAATTCAGGAGGCCTGAGACATCCTTCTGGAGGAGGTCCGTATCACGCACAAATACGCCTCCTATCTGAAGGTTGATGATAAGAGCGGAGAGCAGTCTTTTTGTCCAGCGCGGCTTCATGCCGATTATCCTGAGCCAGGAACGGATATTTTCTATATGCGCGGGATTCACCTCTATCTGCCACTCTGCTGTCGATCCTTTAACGTCGGGATGCTCGAAACCGAAGCGAATCAGCTCCGTGACAAAGGCTTCGGCAAGAGGATGATTATTCTGCTTGAACACCTCGCGCCCGATAGTGGTGACGCAGGCTATGATCGTGTTCCGGTAGGTGTAGCGGGTCGCGCCTCTCTTGAGCAGGCTGAAGACCTTATGAAGGAAATCGATCAACCGCTCGGGCGGCTCCTCCCGGAATACCATGCTCAGGCAGCGGTTGATCTCGATGAAGGCGGTGCCGTGAATGTCGGAAAGGGCAGGGGTGTTGATAACATTGAAGAGAAAATCGAGCTTCACCAGGTGTTCCCGGCCTGAGAACACTTCCGACCTCTCAAGTTCGTCCGCGATGAGGAGGTAGCCGTTGACGATCTGAAAGTAATCCGGCATATCGATGTAGGATCCGGCTTTATCCCCGTTGCCTTCGGCTACCGCATCATCCGGTGGCTCCAACCGTTCCAGAAGCGCTTGCAGATTGCGATGTTCCAGGGGGTGGATAAGCTGTTTATAAGCCACTGCCATCTCCTCACTAAGCCCATCCGTGTTGGACCATTCGGCAGGATCAGGCTGGGAGAGCCAGAACAGATAGGTTGCCTTGAAGACCCGGTAGAGGAGGGCATGGAACGTTTTTGTCACGGGAAGCCGCTGATCGAAATAGAACCGGAGAATATCCTTGATATAAGTAGAGCTTTTTTTAAGCACTCCGTCACTCTCGGGAGGAAGAGCTGCAAGGGAGTCTATGATCGAAGGAAAGAGGGGCAAATTGCGGGGCAGGAATTCGTTGCTTTTGGCGATAATGGTATCGAGAAAATCGAACAGGCAACGCAGGCCTTTCTCCCTGATCTCCTCGCTCGGGCTTGACTTGATAATGTCAAGATACACTTCGAGGATGGCATTGAGGGCGGAAAAACCATCCGGGTGCCCGTTGAACTCGTAGAAATCACCGATGGAGAGTGTTTTTAGCTGAGTGATGACGTATTCCCAGTTCACGTAGGGATGGTTCAGCTCGATCAAGAGTTCCCTGGTCCTTTTCAGTACGCCGTAGTGCGCCTCTACTACTTTCATAAGGCTGCGATATCTTTCCGGTATCTCGACCGTTGCCGCAGTTCTCTCCAGGTTCACCTGCAGCGCAGATGAGGTAAAAGTCTTTTCTTGGCCGTCCATCGAATTATCCTCCGGGCAATTATTGGGGCTCGCGTCGCCCCCTGCTATGCAGAGGAGCGGAGGAGATAGGGAGCAGAGGAGAAAATGCCAGTTCGCCGTCGCTCCTCTGCGCCGTTGCCACCCCCTCTCAGCAAAAGGAAGAGGCGTTTGAACCACCGGAGACATATCCCCGAGACTTTCAGTGTAGCACAAAGCTGCTTTCTCTTGCACTAAGCAGACGGATAAGAGGCAGTAATACAAGCGGATTATGGGAAATGAAGCCGGGCGAATATCATCAGACAGGTATGAGAGCCGAGGTCGGGGACCAGCCGCCTCACGGTGAATCCGTGAGGGCCTGCAATCGGTATTCCTTCTGATGATGTGGAAAAAGAAACGGGTGGGTCGAGGCGTGGATGAAGCACCCTGGGGATCGGCGTGCTCATCGTATTTCAGTGAGAAGATTTGCGGCCCGATCTGCACTGCCCCTTGTCCGAAAATCGGATCCTCTCGCTTACTCTACCCTGTTCCCACCAAAACAGATTGTAAGACAGGAAAAAGAAATATCAAGGGGCGGCCGGACAGCACCCTCCCGTGGTTTCGGGATGAAGGCCATGAGAGGGATATCCGCCGATGCCTTATGTAAGTTAGGTAATGACGCATTGCCGAAGGTTCTTCGGCCTTGTTTTTTCAGGGGACTTCGGATATCCTATCAACTCTCGAAATCCCCACCATTAAGGAGACAGGATGTATCTCTCGATTATCGGCAGCTCGGGCTGCGGCAAAACAACACTCTTCCGGGCATTTAGCGGCATTACAGCGGGAGCAGGAAACAGCGGCTCGAACATAGCGATCGTTGAGGTGCCTGACGAGCGACTCGATAAGCTGACCGGCATTTTCAACCCCAGGAAAACGGTATACGGCCGTATCGAAGTTTCCGATATGCCCGGCATCAAGGAAGGTGACATGAAAAATGAATCTGTGCCCGCGAAGCTATTACAGCAGATGCGGCAGAGCGATGCTTTCCTTCTTGTGCTCAGGAATTTCGACGACAGTGCCCCTGTGGATCCTGTCCGTGATTTTCATACGATGCTCTCAGAGTTAGTTATTTCCGACATCGGCCAGATAGAGAACCGGCTGGAGCGGATCAAAAAACAGGCTGGAAAGAAAGAGAATACGGCCCTGGAGCAGGAAAAGGCTTTGATGGAGCAGTGCCTTGCTCACCTGGAAGATGGAAAACCGCTCAGGAGCCTGCCGCTCTCCGATGGCGACCGGAAAAGCCTCAGGAGCTTTCAGTTCCTTTCTCAGAAGCCCCTTATGATAGTCGTCAACTGCGCGGAAAACATGATGGGGCAGGGGAAAGTCATTGCGGCCGGGATCAAGGACAAGTTATCCGAGGGGGTTCCGGTGGTCGCGGTCTGTGCCAGGCTGGAAGCGGAACTTTCGTCCATGGACCCCGAAGATCAAGCGCTGTTTATGGAAGAGTACGGTCTTCGGGAATCGCTGAGAGGGCGCTTGATACGACTTGCATACCAGACGCTCGGCCTCATCTCCTTTCTGACCGTGGGCGATGATGAATGCCGTGCATGGCCGATCCGAAGCGGCATCTCCGCCCAAGAGGCAGCCGGTGTCATCCATACAGACCTGTCCGACAAATTCATCCGTGCCGAAACGGTCGCGTACGAAGACTTCATCACGCACGGAGATTTCGCGGCATGCAAGAAAGCCGGGGTCTGGCGGCTTGAAGGGAAGCAGTACATCGTCAAGGACGGAGATATACTCTCAATAAGAGGCGGGAACTAGCCCGTTTTTGCAAAACGAAGCACTTGTCCGGCCCTCAGCCTTCAAGACCTGTCCGGCCTAACCTATCCTTATCCTCGGATCCGCAACGGCATAGGAGATGTCGGCGAGGAGGTTGCCGAGGAGCGTGAGGAATCCTCCCATAACGAGAACACCCATAATCGTGGGATAGTCCCGGGACATGACACTCATGTAGAAGAGCTGACCCATTCCCGGTATCCCGAAAATACTTTCGAAAATTACACTGCCGCCTATGAGGCCCGGAACGGCCAGGCCGAGGATGGTAATGACCGGGAGCAGGGCATTTCTCAGGGCGTGCTTCCTGAGGATCATCTTCTCCGGAAGGCCCTTTGCGTACGCCGTTGTTATGTAATCCTGCCTGAGGACCTCGACCAGGCTGCTTTTCATGTAACGGGAGATGCCGGCCAAGCCGCCGGTAGCCGCGATAAACACGGGCAACACCAGGTGGCTCGTCACGTCAAGCACTTTCTGAGGAGCTGATAATTCTTCAAAATTAAAAGACTTTATTCCCGATATGGGGAGAATGTCGAGCTGCACGCCGAAAAGGAGCATGAAGAGCAGGGCTATCCAGAAGGTAGGCACCGCGTATCCGGCAAGCACAAAGGCAGTCAATGATTTGTCCACCCATGTGTCCCTGTACCGTGCGCCATAAATGCCTATCGGTATGCCGACCGCGAGAATGACCACCATCGAAAGAATGTTGAGCGAGATGGTGATGGGAAGGCGCTCTTTGATCTTATCGACTACGGGACGCGAATCCGAGGAAAAGGACCGGCCGAAGTCGAGCTTGGCCATACGCTTGGCCCATTCGTAGTATTGTACGTAGAGGGGCTTGTCGAGACCGTAAAAGCTGCGAATGCGTTCCCGGGCCTCTTTCGTCATTTTCGGGTTCATCTCTGTAGCCAGTGCTCCCGGTTCGCCCGGCGTCAGGTGGATGACCACAAATGAGATGAGGCTGATACCGACAAGCATCGGTATCATGAGGCCCAGACGCTTAAGGATGTACAGCAACATTTTTGTACCTCATCTGTTCTTCAGGAACGTACCATTTTATGATGTTATGCGTGAGTCCGGCTGGTCCCGGATCAATCCCCTTGAACCGCTTGTGGATAGCTACCGTGGCGTACGGGATGAAGAGGAATGTGTAAGGCTGTTCCTCGGCCAGGATTTCCTGAATGCGCCAGTAGCAGCGTTTGCGCTCCTCTTGATCGTAGGTATGGCGGGCCTTCAGGATGAGCTCATCCACCTCTTTATTCTCGTATCCGATAAAATTGAGCTCCTTCGGGCCTTGCTTGGATGAGTGCCATACATCAAAAGGGTCCGGATCAGGGACCATGGTCCAGCCGAGGATGGTGGCGTCGAAATTCCGCTTGTCGATGAACTGGGTCACAAAGGCGGCCCATTCGAGGACCCTGATCTTCACGGTAATGCCGAGCTCGCCGAGCCTGCGCTGTATCAACTCGGCCGCCCGGATGCGCACGTCGTTTCCCTGGTTCGTGATGATAGTGAATTCGAAGGGTGTGCCGTTCCGGTAGAGGCGGCCATCCTTTCCCTTCACGAAGCCTGCTTCCTGAAGCAAGGCAGCAGCCTTCTTCGGGTCAAAAGGATATTTCTTCACATCAGCGTTGTAAGCCCACATGTCGGGTTTATATGGTCCCTCGGCCGGAACTGCGAGGCCCATCACTATGCCGTCGATAATTTCCTGTTTATCGATTGCGTACGTGAGCGCCTGGCGCACCCTCTTGTCCTTGAAGAATGGGTGCCGGAGGTTGTAGCCGAGATAAACATACGTAAACGAAAGATACTTGTACTTGTTGTAATTTCTTCGGAACTTTTCGTAGTCTGTCTGCCGCATATATTGTAGCGGTGAGAGCCCGGCCATGTCGATATTGAAATTCTTGAGTTCAAGGAAGGTCGTTGCGCTGTCCGGGATCACCCGGAAAACCCTTCGGCTGATGTACGGTCGTCCCTCAAAGTAATCGTCGTTCGCGGTGAGCACGATCCGGTCCCCCGGTATCCATTCTTTAAACTTGTAGGGACCTGTGCCGATGGGATGACGCGCCAACGCCGATTTCGTGATGTCCTTGCCTTTCAGGAGGTGGCTCGGCAGGATTGCACTACCCCAACTTGGAAGCGCAGGAGCAAAGGGCTTGTCGTAGGTGACGCGGAACGTGTAGTCGTCGATTATCTCAGCGCGTTTTACTTGCTGGAAATCCCCCGCGTAGGCGGTAGGTGTTTTCGGATCTACCGTTGCCTGGTAGGTGAACAGGACGTCTCGAGCGGTAAACGGCTGCCCGTCGTGCCACCTCACGTTCTTTCTCAAATGGAAGGTAATGGCCAGTTTGTCCGTGGAGAAGTCCCAGGATTCAGCGAGATCCCCGACGATATTCAGGTTCTTGTCGTATTTGACGAGTCCATTGAAGACGTAGCTGGCGATTTCATGAGAAGCACTGTCACTGGCAAGAACGGGGATCAGGTTCGATGCCTCTCCTATGGAACTCGTGATCATCGTGTCGCCGTACGCAGGTTTTCCCTGATTGTCGTACGATTTTACATGTTCTTTTTTCCCACAGGAGAAAAGCAGCGCAACCAAAATCAGACTTATGAACGTTTTTTTAAGCATTTTCAGCTGACTATTGTAACAAAGGCGGTTCTCGTTGTAAAGGCGGGGGGAGTTGCCATGGACCGCTGTGAAGACAGCACGTCCGGCCCGAAATGCTGATCGGGTGGGCAAAACCGCTACCCGGGGCTTAGCTACGGAAATGTTTCTCTAAACCGGGACTCACGTTCGATTTCCCGGATCTTTCTCGAAAGTGCGTGCTCGAGAGGTCTGCTCACGTTTACAAACTCAACCGATGCAAATCCAAGCTCACTCCTAAAACGTTCGTTGTCTCCTTCCCATGTTCTCAGGAGCATGGACTCGATTTGGTAGGTCGTTTCGTCGATTTCGATTCGGACCATCAGCGCGGAATCCGGTTGAAGCCGAAGGGTTCCGGGATAGCTGAATTTTGCCCCTCCAAGTGAGATATCCAGGACATTCACCCTTTGTCCCTGAACGTACATCTCGAGACCGCTTTTGCCCGTCGGCGCCACACGGTAAAACATTCTGATGCTATAAGGCGCAGGCAGGGCCTTTCCGGAAGCTACAAGCGCCTTTACCTGTTGTCCGGAAGCCAGGTTGTAGTCGATAAGCTCTTTCAGCTTTGCGGGAAACCCGTAACGAACCATTTCATCTTTCTGTTTCACCAGATAGGTGATGATAATTTCCTTGTCAATCATCGATTTCGAAATAGGTGGCTCCGTTTGAGCGAGGATTATAGTGTCATCGACCACATCATAAACCATTGAATTCTTGACGCGGATCTTTTCTCTTACCAGGTCTATTTCCGTAACGATCTTCGCGGTGAGTCCGGGCCTAATGTTCTTCATCATAATAATATGTCATCGGCAGAAAGGAAGCTGAAATTAAGAAGAGGTTTCAAACGCTAAACCTGGGCGCGTCTTCCGGGACCGGGCTATCTGAGTTTGTGATGATCCCTGTTCTTCTCGTGCAGTATTTTCAGCCCCTTCAGCGTGAGGAACTCGTCCACTTCGTCGAGTGTCTGCGATTCGGCATAGACAAGGTTCGCGAGACCGCCTGTGGCTATTACATGGGGATCTGTTTTGACCGCCTCCTTCATCCTTGCGACGATGCCGTCCACGAGACTGACATAGCCGAATATGATCCCTGATTGCATGGCGTTAATGGTGTTTTTGCCGATGATCTCTTTCGGCTTTACCAGTTCAACGCGAGGGAGCTTTGACGCCCGTTCGAAGAGCGCTTCAAGAGAGATCATCATGCCGGGAGCGATCGCTCCTCCCACGTATTCACCTTTGGGCGTCACGTAGTCGAATGTCGTTGCGGTTCCGAAATCCACAATGATGAGGGCTTTCTTGTGTTTCTCGTATCCCGCGACTGCGTTCACGATGCGGTCCGCTCCGACCTCCTGGGGGTTTTCGTACAAGATGGGCATGCCCGTCTTGATACCGGGCTCGACGACCAGCGCCTCGATACCGACGTGTTTGCGGCAAATCCTCTCAAATGGAAAAAGAAGGGGCGGCACTACACAGGATATTATGGCGCTTTTTATGTCCGACAGCCTTATCTTTTCAAAATGGAGAAGGCTGTTGAGCAGGATTGCGTATTCATCGGCCGTCTTGTTGAGAACGCTGCTCAGCCGCCAGTGATTGACCAGGATATCGTTCCTGTAAACACCGAAAACTATATTCGTATTTCCTATATCGATAACCAGTAACATATCAGACACTCGCATCTCCCGCGATTACCCGCGCAACCTTTCCGTTCTCTTCGAGCAATACGGCCCCATCCTCGTCGATGCCGTGCGAAATGCCTCTATAGGTCCTGTCTGTCTGTACGATTTCCATATAAGTGCCCTTCGTTCTCGCCCGCTCTTCCCACAGGCGGCAGATTTCGCTCATTCCCTCTTGCCTCCCAATCTCGTAATATCTTTCAAGATTGCCCAATAGGATGCCACAAATCCGTGTCCTTTCAAAGCGCTTTTTCGTTTCCATGAGAAGAGAGGTTGCTCTGTCCGCTATCTCCGGGTCCATGTCCTCTTTTTCCATGTTCACATTCAAGCCTATTCCTATTACGACGAACCTGACCCGGTCGGCCTCAGTGGAGAGTTCGATAAGGGTGCCGCAGATCTTTTTCCCCTGGATCAATACATCGTTGGGCCACTTGAGCCGTGGCTCTGCGCCTGCTGCCTTGACGGTGTCGAAAGCGGCAAGAGAGGATATAAAGGTGAGGGGGTAAACCCGTGACGGATGCAGTTCCGGTCTCAGAACGACCGAAAGGTAAAGGTTCCTGGCGTAAGGGGAATGCCATTTCCTTTGCAGCCTGCCCCGTCCGGCACTTTGTGTCTCTGCAATCACGCACGTCCCCTCCTTGCAGCCGCCGAGGGCGAGCTTGAAAGCAAGGACATTGGTCGAATCGACAGAATCCTTGTATACGATCTCTCTTCCGATGAACCGGGTGCTCAGGATGGGCTCTATTTGCCACGGAAAAAGCCGGTCAGGCGTGAATCTGAGCCGGTAGCCCTTGCCTTTCAGCTTGTCGAAAACATATCCCATTTCCTCCAGTTGCTTGAGGTACTTCCATACTGCCGTGCGTGTAATCTGCAACTGCGAAGCAATAGAGGTGCCTGAGACGTATCCGGACCGGTCCTGCAGGAACCCGAGGATCTCCCTGGTCCTATTCATTCTCGACTCTGTCATAGTGCGAGAAGTACATCGTGAAGGATCCCCGGCCTTGCGAAAGGGATCGAATATCCGTTGAATAGCCGAACATCTTCGTGAGGGGGGCGTGTGCCTGTATCTCGGTGATCCTGTCCTTTGCCGAGATATTGACGATCTGGCATTTTCTTGAATGAAGATCGGCAATAATCTCTCCCAGGAATTCGTTGGGGACCGTGACGGTGAGCGACATGATCGGGACCAGAAGGACCGGGCCCGCATCCTGGCATGCCTTCTTGAAGCCGTCGTAGGCCGCCATTTTCAACGTGAGCCTTGCGAAGTCGGGGTTGTTGAAGCTTGCCTTGAGAATCTCCACCCGAACGTCCGTGAGAGGAAAACCTTTGATGGCACCGATCTGACCTGCTTCACGGATACCCTCTTCAATAGGCGCAACAAAGGGGAATTCGGGCTCGGTTTCCAGGATTCGTGGAATAATTGCAATGCCTTCCCCCCTCTTGTTCGGAGAAAGGGCGAGGGCTACGGATCCTTTATAGGTTATGTTGTTGATCACTTTCTCGAATACATGCTCCACAGAGGCAGCGTGGTCGATGGTTTCCTTGTATACCACCTGGGGTTTGCCGACGTGGAGATCGATGCCGAATTCTTCCTTGATGCGCCGCGAAATAACATCCAGATGAAGCTCACCCATGCCGGAGATTACCGTCTGATACGAATCTTCATCCGTTTTTACGACAAAAGTGGGATCTTCCTCAGTGATCCGTTGAAGCACCTGAAGGAGCTTCTCCTGGTCCACGTTGCGCCTTGGCTCAACAGCAATGGAGATCACAGGCTGGTACATTCCGATAGGCTCGAGGACAATCGGTTTTGTCCTGACAAGTGTGTGCCCCGTAGACGTCTCCTTTAGCCCCACGACACCCACGATCGCGCCTACTCTGGCTTCCTCGATCCTGTCCTTGTGGTTTGCGTGGATCCTGTAGATCCTTGATACTTTTTCCTTCTTGCCGAGATTGACGTTGTAAATTTCTTCCCCGACCGCAAGCTTCCCTGAATAAACCCGGATATAGACAAGTTTACGCCCTTCCTCCATGACCACCTTGAAGGCGAGGGCGCAAAGGTCCTCGTCGACACGGGCTTCCCTGTGCTCCGCCATTTCGGTTGCCGGGTTAATGCCTTCGACCGGAGGGACTTCGAGTGGAGAGGGAAGATAATTGACGATGGCATCGAGGAGGGGCTGAATGCCCTTGTTCCTCAAAGCAGAGCCGCAGACTACGGGCACGCACTTGAGGGCAATGGTACCCTTCCTGATGGTCGCATGCACGAAGGCCTCGTCAATGGTGTCTCCTTCGAGATAGCGCTCCATGAAATCATCGTCCAGCAGCGAAAGCTTTTCCAGCAGCTTCTCGCGGTATTCCCTGGCCACTTCTTCCGCTTCATGAGGGAGAGAAACGTCATGGAAGGTCGCACCGAGAGATTCCTCATCCCACACGATCCCCTTCATGGTGATCAGATCCACTACACCGTAAAAGCCGTCCTCGATGCCGAGGGGTATCTGAAGCGGTATGGGATTAGTGCCCAGCTTGTCCGCCATCATCTCGACCACCCGGAAGAAGTCGGCGCCAAGCCTGTCCAGTTTGTTTATAAAAGCGAGTCGGGGAACACGATACTTGTCGGCCTGATGCCACACGGTCTCCGATTGGGGTTCCACTCCCTCGACCCCCGAGAACACCTCCACCATGCCATCAAGCACTCTCAGTGACCTCTCGACCTCGATGGTAAAGTCCACATGCCCCGGCGTGTCGATGATCTGTATTTCGTGCTCGTTCCAATAGGAAGTGGTGACAGCCGAGGTGATAGTGATGCCACGCTCCTGCTCCTGGCGCAGATAATCCATCGTGGCAGTGCCTTCGTGTACCTCGCCCATTTTGTAGGTCTTACCGGTATAGTAAAGGATGCGCTCGGTGACGGTCGTCTTGCCCGCATCGATATGGGCTGCTATCCCGATATTCCTTATACGCGATAATCGTTGGGTCTCCCGTTTCATCGGTAAAGAATATGACCAATAATAGGCGAAAAGTCAATAACTAACGGACAAATCGGGCATTTTCGCGGTATGGAGGGACGGCTTTTGCCCCTTCCGGACTCGGAAGGAACAAAAGCGATTGTATCCAAAATCAGAGAGCAGCGGCCCTGGGGAAAGTGACTAAAATCATTGATGGTTTGGCCTTGAGTTGACAAGGGATGGGTCCAGAAATATAATAGTAGTGAATTTTTCCCAATAAAGAAGGGGGTTCACGGAAATGAACAAGATGAAACTGGGATATCAGGGCAGTAGTGATTATATAGCTTCAAAACCTTTGATGGAGATTGTCAATGTTTCAATTATACTCGGCAAGCCGCTTGTAATAAAAGGCGAGCCGGGAACAGGGAAAACCCTTCTTGCTCACAGCATTGCAACGGCATTAAACAAGAAGCTGCTTATCTGGCACATCAAGTCGACTACAAAGGCAAAAGACGGTCTTTATGTATACGATACCGTACAGAGATTGAACGACGCCCGCTTTAAGGACAGGGATATTTCGGATATCAGGCAGTATATTAAACTTGGTAAACTGGGCCAGGCTTTCACGTCGGACGAACAGGTAGTGCTCCTCATTGATGAGATCGACAAGGCGGACATCGAGTTCCCGAACGACCTTCTTAACGAACTTGACGAAATGTCCTTTCATATTCATGAGCTCGACGAAGAGGTCAAAACAAAACACCGGCCGATTGTCGTCATTACCAGCAACTCCGAAAAAGAGCTCCCGGACGCCTTCCTGCGACGTTGTGTGTTCTACTACATCGAATTCCCTGACGAAGAGATGATGGCAAGGATTGTGGACGTGCATTATCCGGACATCGAGGAGAAGCTCGTGCGGGAGGCGATCAAAAAGTTTTACTGGATCAGGGAGATTGACGGTCTGCGCAAAAGGCCGTCGACAAGCGAACTGCTCGATTGGATAAAAGCCCTCACCATGGGAGGACTTGACCTCGAGAAAATTACCTCGGAAGTGCCTTTCCTCGGCACGCTCATCAAAAGTGAACAGGATACGGAGAGGGTCGCGAAAGTGTCGCAATCTCACGGGCCATTCGGTTTTCGGAGAAGGTAATCCCCGATGTTCATCGATTTTTTCTTTCTTCTGCGCAGAAAGGGCGTCCCCGTGTCCGTCACGGAATGGATGGCGTTCACGGAGGCCCTTTACGGCGGCTTCATGGAATCGAGTCTCAATCATCTTTACTATATCGGACGCGCGTTTCTCGTAAAAAGTGAAGCGTACTACGATATGTTCGACCTCGCATTTCAGGAGTATTTCGGGGGCATCGCTACCGAACCCCTGGAACTGGAAAAAGTGATGGAGTGGCTGAAGAACCCGATCAATAAACTCCCCAGTCTCACCCCCGAGGAGCTGGAAGAGCTGAAAAAGCAATTGGAGGAGATGAAGCAGAAATACGACCTCGAAGAGATGATGCGCATGTTCCGCGAGCGCCTGAAAGAGCAGAAGGAGAGACATGACGGCGGAAGCAAGTGGATAGGCACGGGAGGCAGGTCGCCTTTCGGGGCATACGGATACTATCCCGGAGGTATCAGGGTTGGCGGCGAAGGATGGATGGGTTCCGCGGCGAAGGTGGCTGAAGAGAGGAGATTCAAAAGTTACCGGAACGATATCATTCTCGACGTGAGACAAACCAAGGTGGCCCTCAAGAAGCTCAGGGAGTTGAAACGGGAGGGCGTGAGCGAAGAGCTCGATGTTGATATGACAATCGATAAGACCGCAAAGGAAGGCGGGGAAATAGAACTTGTCTTTGCGCCTTCGAGGGAGAACAGCATCAGGCTTCTCCTGCTCATGGATACGGGCGGTTCCATGTCCCCCTATGCGCACCTTTGCAACAGGCTCTTCTCAGCGGCGACCCAGGTAGAGCACTTCAAGGATTTTCAGCACTTTTTTTTCCACAACTGCATCTATCAGGATGTGTACCAGGACATGTGGAACGTGAAGGCTGTCCCCACGGAAAAGCTCTTCTCCAACTATCATCGCGGCTACAAGGTGATCCTTGTGGGCGATGCACGGATGGCTTACTCGGAACTGTTTGAGAAATATGGATGCATCGATTACTATTACTCGAACGAGATTCCGGGCATAGAGTGGATGCAGAGGATAAGGGACAATTACCCCTTCTCTGTGTGGCTCAATCCCACACCCAAAGAATACTGGCGGCATGGCACGGTTGACGCGATTCGCAAAATCTTTCCTATGTTTGAGCTCACGCTGGATGGATTGAAAGATGCCATAAAGGCCCTTACGCGCAAAGTCCAGCGGCCTGCAGCATAAGCAACAAGAAAACCCCGACAGCCATACCTTTCTCTTCATGGCCTTTTAAGCTTTTGCGCGCCGGAATTACCATTTCCTTTTTTGGCCGATATAAATTATAATGTGCTTGCTTTGATTCAGAAAGTCCTTTATTACCTTTACGAAAGACGTCTTTCCCGCAAAATCAAGAAGGGCTTCATACCTACGCACCTTGGTCTGATTCTTGACGGAAACAGGAGATATGCCAGGGAAATGGGTTTTGACGACGTGGCCGTCGGGCACCGTGAAGGAGCGCGGAGGCTTGACGACGTTCTCCAGTGGTGCGCGGAGCTGAACATCAGGATAGTCACTGTCTGGGTTTTATCCCCGGACAATTGTCAGAGAAACAGGCAGGAAGTGGAAGCCTTGTTTGACGTCATCCAGGACAAGATGGAGGATCTTCCCCGCAACCAGGTGGTGGTGAAGAACAAGTTCAGAATAACGGCTTTTGGCAATCTCGACATCCTGCCTCCCGGCCTTCGGGAGGCAATAAGGCAGTGCGAGGAATCGACACGCGGCTACGACCGACACATGCTCAACATTGCTGTCGGCTATGGAGGCAGGGAGGAGATCGTGGAAGCGGCAAAGAAGGCGCTCGGGGAAAAGAAAGCGTCTTCTGTTGAAGAATTGATAAACTCCCTCACAGTAGATGATATTGCAAACCATCTCTATACCTGCGGTATTCCCGATCCCGATCTTATCATCAGGACAAGCGGTGAGGTTCGGTTAAGTGGGTTCCTGCTCTGGCAAAGCGCGTATAGCGAATTCTATTTCTGCGACGCTTTGTGGCCTTTGTTCAGAAAAGTGGACTTCCTGAGGGCGATTCGCAGCTACCAGCACAGAAATCGGAGGTTTGGGAAATGAATTCTGCTGGCGGAGTCGGTGGCACAGATCTCCACGGTAAGACAGGAAGAATGAATTCTCTCGAAGCGGAAATCAGGCACTTGAAGCGGACAAGCCATTTCGGGGAACTGAGCCACGAGGATTTGATGGCGCTTGCTGCGAGGTTACAAAAGAAAACATACCCGGCGAATACGTTTATATTCAGGGAAGGCGCTCCTGCCGACCTTGTGCTTGTGATTAAAGAGGGCGAGGTCGAGATAAGGAAAAAGATGCAGTCGACTGACGGGGAACAGACACTTACCGTACTGCGAGAGGGCGGCTGCTTCTGTGAAACACCCCTTTTGACCAGAAGACCGGCCTGTGCGGTAACAGCGGTCGCCACCTCGGCAACAGAAGCCTACATACTGGAGAAGAAGGACATACAGGACCTTATGAAGGAAAGTATGTCCATTTCGATTTCTCTTGGCAGGCTTGCCAATCGTCCCATCGAAGCAGGCAAGCCGAACGGGGCTCCGATGGAAACGGTTTCGGCTTCCCGGCAGGCTTCGAGCCTTGAGACGGAATTGAAGAAGACCGCTGACCTCCTCTCTCTGCAAGATCTCGATCTGCAGACCGATTTGCTTGCCCTTATCCCCCGGCGCGTCATCATGGAACACAAGATGCTTCCCATCGCCCTTTCCAATCATCGCCTTACCCTCGCGATGGTCAATCCGCGCAATCTGCTGGCCTTTGACGAGGTAAAGAAGTACATCAAAGGGGCGGCTATCGATACGGTACTCATGACGGAAGACGACTTTGAGATGTTCATGAAGAACACCTATCCCAAGCTCATGCTGCTGCCGGAGAGCGAAAGCAAGGGTGTCACCCCATCGCACGCCCAGCCAAAGGGCAAAAGCCCCTTTGCGAGCAAAGACTCAATGGGGGGCAAAGACCCCTTTCGCAGCAAAGATCCCCTTGCCATGAAGGATCCTTTCGCCAACAAAGATCCTTTAATGGGCAAAGACTCCTTCGGAACAAAAGACACGTCCGGTATGATGGATCCTTCTTTGGACCTCATGAAGGATATTGAATTGATTGAGGAAAGGGACGACGGAAGCGGGATAACCGAGCTTGAAAAGGAAGCGGGCAACGCGCCCATAATCCGGCTTGCGAACAATATTATTGCCCTTGCGTTGAAAAGGGAAGCGAGTGATATCCATCTCGAACCCGGGGAAAAAGGGTTGAGAGTCCGTTATCGAGTTGATGGTATGCTCCGGGTGGAGCAGGTTTTGCCCAAGAAAGTGCTTCTTCCTCTAGTCAGCAGGTTCAAGATTATCTCCCGCCTGGACATCACGGAGCGGAGGGTGCCTCAAGATGGAAGGATCAGTCTCAAAGTAGCGGGTAGGACCATTGATTTCAGAGTTTCAACCATTCCTTCAAAATACGGGGAAAAGATAGTTGTCAGGATTCTCGATAAGGAAGCTCAGGTGTTCGGGCTAGACAGGTTGATCACAAACCAATCGATTTTGGCCCTTATGCGGCAGATGATCAAGAAGCCCTACGGCATAATTTACGTAACAGGGCCGACAGGATCGGGAAAGACAACGACCCTCTATAGCGCATTGGCAGAGTTGAATAAACCGGATGTGAACATATCGACCGTTGAAGACCCGATTGAATATGACCTTGCCGGTGTCAATCAGGTTCAGGTAAATCCCGACATCGGCCTTGATTTTGCCCGGGTCCTCCGGGCATTTCTTCGGCAAGACCCCGACATCATACTTGTCGGCGAAACGAGGGATAGGGAAACGGCAAAGATCGCCGTCGAGGCCGCCCTTACAGGTCACCTCGTTTTCACTACTCTCCACACAAATGACGCCCCCTCGACCTTCATCAGGCTGACCGAAATGGGTATTGAACCGTTCCTCATCTCAACATCAATAATCGGCATTGTGGCTCAACGGCTTGTTCGCAAAATCTGTCCTAAATGCCGTGAGGCGTACGAACTTGACGAAGAGGCGGGTCGTTATCTGGGGTTGGGGGCGGGCACGACCGTTTACAGGGGTACCGGCTGTGATGCGTGCAATCAGTCGGGATACAAGGGCAGGGTAGGCGTGTACGAGGTTCTCCTGGCGAACGAGGAACTTAGACACATGATAGCCCACGGCACAAGTGCAGAGCAAATCAGGGAAAAGGCGATAAAATCGGGAATGATAACGCTCAAGGACTATGCCCTGATGCTTTTGAGAGATGGCGCTACTTCCGTCGATGAGGTGCTCCGGACGGTCACCATCGAAGTGTAATGCATATTGCTTATTGGATATCGAGAGAGAAAAGCGCCTTGCGGAATAGCTCGATGCTTTTATCTCTTTTCGAAAGCGCTGTTATCTGATAGCGCCTTGCGGCGGGTGAAAATTGAAACCGATATCGATGGAATCGGTATTCAGGGAAGCAGGTATTGGCGGGAAGCTGTCGATAGACCTCAGGACCCGGAGCACGGATTCATCATAGACCCTGTTGCCCGATCGCTGTTCGACGTCCACGTCGACGATTCGTCCATCCTTGCGTATCCTTATCGATACCACGGTTTCAAGGTTTTTCTTAAAGGCGAGCCCCGGTGTATGCCAGGCTTCCTGGATTCTTTCCCACACTGCAAGCATGTACTTTTGGACCGCAGGGTCGAGAGGCCTTGATCCACCTCCGGAGGAGGTCGGCAAACCTGAAGAACTATCACCCTTGCCGCTTGAACCCTTTCCTGCCACATCCATATACTGATGCTGGTTACGTTTCTTTAACTCCCTGATCCTCTGGTCCAGGCTTTTGACCTCGTCCTTCGTCGTCGTTTCGGGTACATTCTTTTTCACGGGAACAAGTGATTTCTCCTTTGTAGAAGAGACTGCTCGTTCCTTCTCTTTTACCGGGACAGGCTTTGCCTTCTTAGGCTCTTCCTTCTTCTGGGGGGCAGGAACTGAAGGCTTTTTCGCTTCGGCAGGAGTGGCGGGAGCGGCCATTTTGCCTGCCTGCCCGGCGCTACCACCCATATCACCAACGAGGTTGATGGAATAATAATGGTCGATCTTTTTGCCGGATTTCTTGATTGGAACACTGAAGACCCCGATGATGAGGATGTGCAGCAGCACCGAGATAACGACCATTTTGTACCAGTTCGCTTCGCTCATCTCTCGTCGGGCGGCTTTGTGACTATGTTGACCTTCTCGACGCCCGCCTCTCTTATGGCGCCCATGCAGCTAACCACAACGCCATACGGCACTGAACTGTCGGCTTTAAGAAAAATCTCCTTATTGGTTTTGTTGGCGAAGAGAAACTGAATTGCAGGCTTCAAATCCTGAAGTTCAAGCCTTTTCTCGTTGAGTATCAACCCTCTGTCCTTGGTGATGGAAAGGACTTGTATGTCGTCCTTTGAAGGCAGGGGTTTGGTCGTAACCTTGGGAAGGTCGATGGGAAGTCCCTGCTGCATCATGGGCGCGGCGATCATGAATATGATCAGGAGCACCAGCATGACATCCACTAAAGGAATGATGTTTATCTCTGAGAGCGGCCCTTTTGACTGCTTTGATGCATTCATCGATTGATGAGGTTGACTATGCGAGCTGAAGCATGCTCCATCTTCGTGGAAACACTCTTAAGCCTGTTAATCAGATAGTTGTAAGCCAGAACCGCCGGAATGGCTGTGGCAAGGCCAAGAGCGGTGGTGATAAGGGCTTCGCTGATGCCGGGTGCAACGACCGCAAGACTTGTGGTGCCCCTGAGACCTATCTCTCTAAAGGAATCCATGATCCCCCAGACCGTTCCGAAGAGCCCGATAAAAGGAGCCGTATTTGCTGTGGTAGCGAGAAAGGATAATCTTCTTTCGAGTCTTTCGGTCTCTTCCGATACCGCTACCTTCAATACGCTCTCGACGGCCGGTATGGCTTCGACGCCGAGATTCTGATTCTCCTTTTGCCTGATTGTCAGTTCTTTATATGAGGTGATGAGGAGTCTGTAGAACGGGCTGTCAGGGTTATCGGCATACATGGTCGTGAGTCTCTTGAACGATTCGCTGTCCCCTGCCACTTTAAGGAATCTCATACCATCCTTGTCGACTGCACTCAGTTGCTTCCACTTAAAGAATACGATCGTCCAAGACAGAATTGAGAATAAGAGAAGGATGAAGACAACTGCCTTCGCCACAGGCCCCGAGGAATAAATGAGCCCGACCAAACCACCTGAATAAATATTAAGATCTGCAACGCCCATGGGAAACTAGAATATATGAACAGCGCTCCGTTGTAAAGAAAAAAACCCCCTGGGGAGCGCCCAGGGGGAAAGGGGAGTAATTATGAGAAGTTACGGGGTAATTCCGTAAACACTTGATATTCCGTGATTGTGATATATTGCACAAAGTCTACTTTCATAACATATTGAATTTGTTGCACTAATCATAGCACTTTCCCGAAAAAAATCTTTATTCTCGATGCCGTTGTCTATATGTTGTGAATTATGTAACATAACTATTGTATACATTATTACATCGGCAGCCGCTTGTCAATAGAAATGTGCTCGTTTGGAAAAATATTTTATGACATCAGGCAGAAAGAGGATTTCGGCCGTGTATCGGTGGCGGTCCTCCTGCTAGTCGCGTGGTACACTGCTGATTTCATGACGTAAAAGCGAGAGGTATCATGCTGCTCACCTGGATCCGCACCCGGATGTTCTCTAAAAGAAGAACTTCACCCCCCCCGCTAACTTTTTCTGTTATAGCCGAACCTTTCCTCGAAGATGGGGGCGATCAAATTGTCTACAGGCGCATATTCGTCCGTCAAGGTGATTGATTTCCGTTTCGTCAATAATTCGTCGACAAGCCTGTCGGACACGAGAACCGATTTTGCCTGACCGTGCATCTTGTTCTTGAGCCAGGCATCGAAATGATTCATGTCGAGATTGCCTTTGCTGGCTACCACGATGAAGGTGCTGATTCGAAGGTTCTTGAAATCAGGGCTGATCGAGATGAGGTAAACATGCTTCTCACCGAAGACTTGTTGTAAAGTGCGCATGTAGGACGGAAGAAACGCGCCTTTCTGAAAGTTATCTATAATGTTGGACATGAGGATACCGTGAGCGGTCAAAATAGAGTGCAGCTGCTGGACGAACTCCTTGGTAGTCAGGTGGTAGGGTATGGAAAGATCATTAAAAGCATCCGTGAATATGACATCATACTTTTCCTTACAGTTCATCACGAACCAGCGCCCGTCCGTATTTGTTGTTCGTATCCTCGTATTTCTGGGTAGCCCGAAAAAGCGATAGACAATCTCTGTTACCTGAGGGTCAATTTCAACCACTTCGATATCCGCCTTTGGAAAAGACAGCTCCATATATCGGGGGAAGGTGTAACCGCCTCCACCAATAGAGAGGGTCTTGAAGGGACTCTCCGGTTGGTAAAGCCATTTCAGGACCTCTGCATAGATCCTCTCGTATTCATATTCAATATGGAGAGGATTATCGAGGCTGACATAAGAATGTATGAGGTTGTCGAGGACCAATGCGTGAAGTGGTGTCTTCCGATCAGCACTGGTTGTTTTTGTCAGTTTGATATTGTAATAGTCACTCTCCTTTTGATAGTAAATGCGGTCTGTGAGGGGAATCTTAAACGCCCAGTTGTATAGCGGAACGAGGCAGATCGTGCAAACGACAAGAAGGATTGCGACAGAAGACTTTTTTCTGAAAAGATCACCCGAGAGGAGGGAGGTGAGGATCAGGATTATACCCATGATGAAAATGATGTTTCTCGTGCCGAGCCAGGAGATGAGCACAAATCCGGTAGCAAAGGTGCCCAAGATCGCCCCCAATGTGGAAAATGCGTATATCTTTCCTATGACGTTCCCTGCCCTGTGTAAGCTCTGCAACGTGAGTCTCACGACCACAGGAGAGATGGTGCCGAGAATGCAGCCCGGGATAAAGAATATGATAGAAGTTACCGTGAAGATCCTCCACATCAGGGAGAAGGGAAAACGGTATGCAGCGACGAGGTTGGTGAGAGGAATGATGGCAAGTGCCGCGACGCCGGAGAAAAACAGAAGTATGCCGAGGGTCCTCCTGTGAGGGAAACGGTCAACCAGTCTTCCTCCTATATAGGCTCCAATGCTTATTCCGGCAAGTATTACTCCGATAATGCTGGTCCAGGTGTAGAGCGACACACCGACAAAAGGCGCGAGAATGCGGCCTGCGACCATCTCGATGACAAGTGAACAGAAGCTTGCAATAAAAGTAATAATATATGCTTCGATGAGAGTCATATTTTGCCCGCCTTAAAGGAGGATTCAGGGACTTTGTAAAATCTTATTTGTAGTCAATTTGTCTGTTATTGTCAAACAGTATTGAACTCCTCCTGCATTCTTTAGACAGAAGAGAATGATATGGATACCGTTTCTTCAACGATTTCATATGACAAGATAGGCAAAAGGTTCTGTGAAAGACACAATTTTTGTACTATAATATTTGCTGCCATGGAAGTGCTCCTCGTAGAAGACGAATCGAAGGTTGTTGATTTTATCAGTAAGGGCCTCGAAGAAGAAGGTTATACGGTGTCGGTAGCGTATAACGGAAGACAGGGGCTCGACATGCTGAGAATGCATAAATACGACATCGTGCTTCTTGACCTCATGATACCGGAAATAGACGGATTGGAGGTGTTGAGAAACGTCAGGGCGTGGGGCATTAATACACCCGTTCTCATCATCACTGCCAAGAATTCGAAGGAGGACGTAGTACTCGGGCTTGATACGGGAAGCGATGACTATCTTACCAAACCTTTCTCCTTTGAAGAGCTTCTGGCAAGGATACGGGCTTTGCTGAGGCGAAGCGTTGCGAGAGACACCCGCATCCTGAAATATCTCGATTTGACGCTTGATCCATATACAAGGGTACTTTCGTCGGCTTCCAAGGAAGTCGAGTTGACCGAAAAGGAATTCCTTATCATGGAACTCCTTATCAAGAACAACGAGAGACCTCTTACCCGCAAAGAGATTGCCGAATACGTCTGGCAAAGCGCAACGGATTCTACCAATATAGTCGATGTCTATATTAACTTCCTGAGAAAAAAGATAGAATCGGTTGCGTCAAGGAAATACATACAGACGGTCAGAGGAATCGGTTACATCCTGAAAGAAGAAGATGAGAAGGCTGTCTAATCTACCTATAAGGTGGAGACTGACCATCCTGAACGGCGTCATTCTCTCCCTTATCCTTGTGGTGTTTTCCGGCGGTGTTTACATCTACTTTAGAAACAGCCTTCAAAAGAGCATCGACGCCAAGATAAAATCGATGGGAGATGTCATATCTTCTTCCATGACGGATGTTCACGATCCAAGCCTTTTTGGCAATTTCGAGCGGTACCTGGAAAATGTGCTGGGAAGAAAGCCTAAGGGGAGACTTATCCAGATTATGGACAGTTCAGGGAGGATCGGGGCAAAGAGCAACGATATTGAGACCGAGAATATGGTTACGAGCTTTGCGACCATAGAGCAGGCAAAATCGGGCGAAATAGTATACGAGACCCTGGAAAGAACACGTCCCCGCCTTCGGGTGATCACCATCCCCATTCTGGAGAACAAGAAGGTGACCAGCATCGTACAGGTAGGAACCTCTCTCGAGGATTTCGACGAAACGACGAGACGTCTTCTCATGATACTCATAATCGGGATCCCCACATCGATAAGTGTCATTATAGGCGTGGGGTACTACATGGCAAAAAAATCACTCAAACCGGTAGATCAGATAAGGAAAACAGCCATAAAAATATCTTCCCGCAACCTCGATGAGTATATTGACATTGGTCCACGGAAAGACGAACTGGGGAAGCTGGCTGAAACGTTCAATGATATGATCTCCAGGCTGAGGGATGCTTTTCAGAGGATCAACCAGTTCAGTATCGACGTATCTCATGAGCTGAAGACTCCTCTTACCATACTGAAGGGCGGTACCGAGGTTGCGCTCAGGAAGGACCGGGAGAGCCGGGAATACAAGGTCCTGTTGGCGAGCCACCTTGAAGAGATCGATAGAATGTCCACTATTATCGATGATCTGCTCCTGCTTTCAAAGGCCGATACCGGAAAGATGCAGCTTAGCCTGGAAGAGGTGGAGATAAAGGACCTGATCATGGAAGTCTATATGGACATGAAGATCTTTGCCGAGAAAAAGGATGTAGATCTCGTGGTTGGTGATCTCAACGATACAAAGCTAAAAGGCGATGATCTGAAGCTTAGAAGAATGTTGTGGAACATTGTGGACAACGGCATAAAGTATACACAGACAGGCGGAAAGGTTGAAATATCGACGGCGATCGATGACGGGTACATAAGGATAAACGTGAGGGATACGGGTGTAGGAATAGCGGATGCCGATATAAAGTATATATTCGACAGGTTCTATCGAGCAGACAGGGCGCGGACCCGGGAAAGCGGGACCGGGCTGGGATTGTCCATCAGCAAATGGATCGCAGAGGCCCATAAAGGAACTATAGAGGTCGAGAGTGCGGCCTCCATCGGGACCGTCTTTTCGGTTAAATTACCTGTTACTGGAGGAAGTGCATGAAGAACAAGAAATGGTACATGATGCTGATGATCCTTATCCTGACGGCTCTCGCATCGCTCTATGCGAAGGGAAGGCTCATCGGCGGGGAGGTGACTGTTGTTCCGGTGAGTGACAGCCCTCGGCGGGTGGTTTCCGAGAAAGGGCTCCCCAGCCTGAGCGGGCTTGTAAAAGACACAAAACCAAGCGTGGTGAATATAAGTACTACGACCCTAGTCAAAGGTATCGACATGCCTGCACGGTTCGGCAACCCCTTCAAGGATTTCTTTGGCGATGATTTCTTTGACAAGTTTTTCGGTGGAGATGCCCCGACCAGGGAGTTCAAGCAGAAGAGCCTGGGTTCCGGTTTTGTGATAGACAAGGAGGGATATATCCTTACCAATAATCACGTGGTGGAAAAGGCATCGAGCATCAAGGTAAAACTAAGCGACGGCAAGGAATACGATGCCAAGGTGATGGGCAAAGACGCAAAAACGGACATCGCCCTTATCAAAGTGAACGCCAAGAACAGCCTCCCCGTAGCAGTCCTGGGAGACTCAGGAAAGCTTGAAGTCGGAGACTGGGTAGTAGCCGTAGGCAATCCCTTTGGTCTCGATCACACCGTTACCGCAGGCATTGTGAGCGCAAAGGGTCGTGTTATCGGCCAGGGTCCTTACGACGACTTCATTCAAACTGATGCTTCCATAAACCCGGGGAATAGCGGCGGCCCCCTCTTCAATTTAAAAGGGGAGGTGGTCGGGATAAACACGGCCATCGTCTCCGGCGGGCAAGGCATAGGTTTTGCTATTCCTATCAATATTGCGAGGGTGTTACTGCCGCAGCTCAAGAGCAAGGGCAAGGTGGTGAGAGGATGGCTCGGCGTTGTAATTCAGAAGGTGACGCCGGAGCTGGCGAAAAGCTTCGAACTCAAAGAGTCGGAGGGGGCCCTTGTTTCGGACGTGATGGATAACAGCCCGGCAAGTAAGGCGGATATAAGAAGAGGGGACGTGATTATATCGTTCGACGGGAAGCCCATTAAGGAGATGGACCAGTTGCCGAGGATTGTCGCGGGCACGGAAATCGGAAAGAAGGTGAGAATCGGTCTGATAAGGGACGGAAAGCCGAAGAATGTTGAAGTTGCGATTACCGAGGGCACGGATGAGACGGTGCAGGAGCAAAACACGCCAGAAGTTGAGAAAAATTTTGGGCTGGTGGTCCAAAATATCACACCCGAAATCGCACGCCACCTCAATCTGAAGGATAAAAGAGGGGTTATCGTCACGGATATTCAAAACGGCAGCGCTGCAGAGGAAGCGGATATTAGAGCAGGGGACATTATAAAGGAGATAAATAAAAAAATCGTGAAGAATGTAGATGATTTCAAGGAAATACTGAAAAAGGCGCGGCCGAGGGAAGGAATAGTCATGCTGGTGAAGAGAGAGAACATGACTTTTTATGCTGTCGTAAGAGAGGGAAAGAGCCAATGAGGAAAGAAGCCAATCACAGGAGGTAGCAGGTAATTATGCCGGTATACGAATGGGAAGGCAGGAGTCCGAACGGTGAGTTCAAGAAAGGTACCTCGAGCGCAGACTCCCCCGAACAACTGAGGGCGATGCTAAGAAGGGACGGAACTATCCTTACCAAGACAACTGAAAAAAGGGAAAAAAAGAAGCTCGGCGGCGGCAGTCTGCAAAAGAAGGTCAAAAAGGCGCAGGTAGGCATTTTCACGAGGCAGCTCGCGACAATGATCAACTCAGGGCTACCCCTTGTGCAGTCCCTGGACATCCTCTCGAACCAGCTCGATAACCCGACCCTGAGAGGAATAACGGCTGCGATGAAGGAAAAGATAGAGGGCGGCTCCCGGTTCGCGGAGGCGCTGCGCGACTATCCCAAGTGTTTTGACGAGCTTTATGTGAGTCTGGTCGTTGCCGGCGAGGAAGGAGGCATGCTGGATACCGTCCTTGGCCGGCTCTCTGCCTATATCGAAAAGACGGAGAAACTGAAGAAGAAGGTGAAGACTGCCCTTATCTATCCCTCAAGTATTGTCGTTGTGGCGATCATAGTAGTGCTCGTGCTGCTGCTTTTCGTGATTCCGGTGTTTGAAGGTATGTTCTCGAGTTTCGGAAAAGCGCTTCCGGCGCCGACTCAGATAGTAATAAATCTGAGCAAGTTTGTAAAGGCGACCATTTATTATATCGCTGCGGCCTTAATCGTCGGAATTTTCCTCCTCAGGAGGTATTACAGAACGTATAACGGGAAGAAGGTAATCGACAAGCTCGCCCTGAAAATACCGGTTATAGGCATGTTGCTCCAGAAGGCGTCACTTGCGAGGGTTACAAGAACACTTTCGACGCTTCTCTCCAGCGGCGTTTCAATCCTTGAAAGTCTTTCCATAGTGGCAAAGACCGCGGGCAACCGGGTCATCGAAGAGGCCCTGTTCAAAGCTCGCGTAGATATCAGTGAAGGTAGGAGCATTTCTGAGCCATTAAAGGAAAGCGGCGTCTTTCCTCCCATGACGGTTCAAATGATCCAGGTAGGCGAGTCGACCGGCGCGTTGGATAGCATGCTCAACAAGGTAGCAGATTTTTACGAAGACGATGTAGACAACACCGTGGGAAACCTTACTTCCCTGCTCGAACCGGTGCTCATGGTATTCCTTGGTGTCGTCCTCGGCGGGCTGATCATTGCCATGTACCTGCCGATCTTTCAGTTGGGAAGCGTCGTGGGATAGGTCAAAACGTGTCTTGACAATGGCACGAAATTCCCGTAAATTACAGTCATGAACTGTATGAAGGCCAATTTCTATTTTTATTGCTTTTTTAGCACGCACCTGTGTACCTTGGTGCTCTGAGAGGGGCATAAAGGGCCATGGGTGCAAACCGAACCCATGGCCCTTAAGTTTTCGTAAGGGCCGTGGAGATTTCACGGCCCTTATTTTTTTGGAGGACTCATGATCTTGTCAAGCGGCATAAAAAAGTTGGTTATGGATCAGGAAGGCTGGACCAGAAAGATGTTCGAAGCAGGCATCCAGATGAAGAAAGACTATGGAGTGGAGAATGTTTATGATTTCTCTCTCGGAAATCCAGAAATAGAACCTCCGCCGGAACTGAAAGATAGGCTTGTCGAGTCTCTCAACAACCCGGTTCCTGGAATGCATAGATACATGCCGAACAACGGATACGAACAGGTAAGAGAAGAAATTGCTGAATTCCTGAGAGAACGTTTTGGCCTTCCTTTTACCTCCTTGCACATCTTTATGACAGTCGGATGTGCCGGGGGTCTCAATATGCTCTTCAAAGCAATGCTGAACAGGGGTGACGAGGTGATTGTGCCGAACCCGTTCTTCTGGGAGTTTAAGAATTACATAGAGAACTTCGGGGGAATCCCGAAAATGGTGGACACCAAAGAGGATTTCCAACTAGACATAGCGGGCATTCAGCGGGCGGTGACGGCAAAAACCAAAGCGGTTCTCATCAACAGTCCCAATAACCCGACCGGTGTGGTCTATACCGAGGAGAGCCTGAAAGAACTGGCCGACCTGCTTTACGGGGAAAGAAAGAAGGGGAGGGAGATTTACATTCTTGCCGATGAGGCATACCGGAAACTCGTTTACGAAGATCGCCCTTTGCCGAACCTGTTCAGTATTTACGACCTCGCCATTTCCGTCACATCTCATTCCAAAGATCTTGCCCTTCCTGGGGAGAGGATTGGGTATATCGCCATTTCTCCCCGGATACCTGAAACCGAGCTTCTTGTTTCCGGCCTTATGATAGCGATCCGAGCCCTTGGTTTTGTGAATGCCCCGGCGTTGTTTCAGCGAGTGGTCGGAGAGTTCCAGAGAAATTCGGTTAGTATAGCAAATTATCAGCAGAAGAGGGATGTCCTTTACGAAACCTTGATGGAAGCAGGATTCGAGTGTGTGAAACCAACCGGGGCATTCTATATGTTTCCGAAGTCGCCGGTCGAGGACGAGGTGGAATTCGTGTTCAAGATGCAGCAAGAGGAGCGAATACTGGTTGTTCCGGGACGTGGCTTCGGCAAGAAGGGTTATTTTAGGATTGCTTACTGTGTCCCCATGGACACCATAATGAAGGCGAGACCCGGTTTCCTGAGGGCGGGCAAACGATATTTGGGGAGGTAGACATGTCGACATCAAACAGAATCCTGAAGCTGATGGAAAATTCATCTTGGATTAGGGCCATGTTCGAAGAGGGTGAAAGATTGAAGAAGATACATGGGCCTGAGAACATCTTTGAATTTACTTTGGGGAACCCTATTGCCGAGCCTCCCGCCGAGCTTAAAGAAGAGCTTCGCGAGATAGTATCAAGAGAAGCCGCCGGCATGTACAGATACATGTCCAACAACGGGTACGAGCAGGTCCGTGAAGAGATAGCTGCTTTCCACAGGGAAAATTCTCATCTCCCCTTCACAAGCAATCATATTATTATGACCGTGGGGTCTGCGGGAGGGATAAATGTAACCCTGAAGTCGATACTTGATCCCGGTGACGAAGTAATAGTTCTTTCGCCGTTTTTCGTCGAATTTATGTTTTACATTGACAATCATGACGGGATCATGAAACTCGTTGAGACAACAGAGGATTTTCATCTTGATATAGAGGCGATAGAGCGGGCGATCAACAAAAGGACCAAGGCCATCATTATAAACTCGCCCAACAACCCCACGGGAGCTGTTTACCATGAGAAAGAGCTGAAGCAACTTGCCGCCCTGTTCAAGAAGAAGAAGGAAGAGGGACAGCGTATGTTTATCATCTCCGATGAGGCATACCGAAAAATCCTTTATGATGGGATGAGGTTGCCCGACGTCTTCAATCTTTACGATGACACTATCGCCGTCTATTCGCATTCGAAGGATCTCGGGCTTGCCGGAGAGCGAATCGGCTATATTGCAGTTTCACCGCTGATCGAGAATGATGCGACTTTGATCAACGCAATGATCTTCGCTAACAGGACGCTCGGCTTTATCAATGCTCCGGGCCTGATGCAGCGTGTTGTGGGCAGGTTTCAAAAGAACAGCGTGGATGTTTCCAGTTACCAGGAGAAACGGGATATGATGTACAACATCCTCGTTGAGTCAGGTTTCGAAGTGAATCTGCCCCAGGGTACTTTCTATATCTTTCCGAAATCCCCTATCGAGGACGATATTGAATTCATCAGGATTATGCAGCAACATCGAATCCTTGCAGTCCCGGGTATCGGATTCGGAAGAAGGGGGTATTTCCGCATAGCCTACTGTGTAGAGAAGGATTTGATCGAAAGGTCGAGGGAGGCTTTTCTGGAGGTAGGAAACCTGTTCTTCGGGAAATAGCTATACCTCGCAGAATTACTGCTGCTTGAGCTCCTGCTTCAGCCTTTCCACCATGTCTTTGAAGTAAAGCTTCTTTTTCTTGAGTAGCTTTACTTCTAGTTCTTCGTCCTCGGTGAGGTACGGTTTTTCCTGAAGCATCTGCAGCTTCTCGTCCAGAGATTTATGGAGGATTCTTGCCTCGTTGTACAGTTCCTCCTTGCTCTTGTCTTCGCTCATTGCCTGTTGTCTGTTCCTCCTCTCTGTTCTTTGTTTTTCCCTATGTGATAGAGCAGTCGGGGTAAAATGTCAAATCGGCACCGTAAGGAAGGTGAAGTCCAGCCGGGCCTTCTTAATTAGTGCTTCAGCATCTTCTCTATTTCGCCGATCTCTTCATTTGCACTATCAAGATCCCATACCAGTTTGACGACATCCAGGTTTGCCAGGTCCCGGTTCTTCTTTTGCAGCACCTTGAACGCGTCCGTATCCGAGACTATTACTCCGTTCATGTTGCCGTCGAAACCGTGCTGGGTCAATCTGGCAAAGTGATCGGAGAGGGAAATGATGGATACTATTATTCTGTTTTGTTCAGGGGCATTTATTACCGAGTGGTGGTAAGTTGCAACGTCCACGAACACCTGAGGCAATTTCCATTTTTGCATAAGCCATCCGCCAACTTCATCATGGGAAGCGCCCATAAGACATTGCTCGGCCTCCAGGACTGATATATTTTCCCTGTGGGTCAGATCCAGAATTTCCTTGTACACATCATGTTTAAACCGGTCAAGAACTACCGCACCGACATCGTGGATAAGGCCAGCAAGGTAGAGGTTGTCCCAGCGTCCGACATTCAACTTGCTGGACACTATTTTTGCGATCACCCCTGTCGCAACGGAATGGCGCCAAAACCGTTTCAGGTCCACCGTCTCCACGCCCTTAGGAGGCCGCAGTGACTCTGTTGCGCTGCAGGAAATGCAGAGGGAAGCAATTTCGTTCACGCCCAGCATACGCACTGCTTGTTCGATCGTTGTAACCTTGTTCGGAAGGCCATAAAAGACCGAATTGGCAATTTTAAGGACGTTCATGGCCATTGACGGATCTCTTGATATGATTCTTCCGAGGAGTCTGAAGTCGGCATTGTCATTGTTGAGGGCGTCAATGAGATCCATTGCTATAGCTGGTATGGCGGGCAGAAAGTTGATTGTCTGTTCAACCTTTTCCCTGAAGTTATCGATCACGCAAATTATCCTCCGGAACGATTAATAACACATGCTCCCGAAAAAAACCATCCTCTTCACTATTTTATTATCGTTGACGGCGAGGAAGTCTTTAGATTTTTTTTTAAATGGACCAAAATATGAATAATGAGGTTGTACAGATACTACCTTGCTTCTGTCTGGAATTCAGAGCATGCAGTGTTCGTGCGAGAAAGAAGATAATCTCCAGAACCACCACGTCTTCAGGATAAGACAATGCGTTACGCGACGCGGCTTTTTGAATAACAATGCGGCTGTCAGAATTTTTTGGTTGACAAATATTGTGCGATGGAAAATAATTTTCATATTCAGGCCAATCTTTAAAGACTAATCAAAGAAAAAGAAATCCGGGAAATAAGCCGAGGGGATCGTTCCCTCCAGACCCCACAATTTGCTCTCGATAATCAGCAAAACCGGTTGGGACGCAAGGGGTGGGGAAGCTCGATGAAAGGTCCGGCAGGAACCGCAAAGTCATCGAAAAGGGGGAAAATATGAAGTCTTTGGCAAGAAGCCTGATCGCGTTTGCTTTACTGCTCGCAGGGGCCTTCGCTTTTCTTACGGGGGCCTTTGCTTCCGCCGATCCACTCGATACATGGTACTGGCGGAATCCGCTGCCCCAGGGGAACCAATTAAACGGTGTTGATTTTGTCAACGGCAACTTCATCGCTTCCGGAGCGGTCGGAACAATTATGACGTCAAAAAACGGAATCGATTGGACGATAAGGAACTCGGGGACCAGAGCGGCACTTTACTCTGCGACGTTTGGAAAAGGTCTTTACGTGATGGTGGGTGACAAGGGGACCATCCTTACTTCGCCGGATTTGCTAACGTGGACCGCGCGGGTCTCGGGCACGTCTAACCGTCTCTATAAGGTAATTTTCAACAGCGGTATGTTTGTCGCGGTTGGCGAGAATGTGCGGACCCTCGTGTCCTCCGACGGAATGTCCTGGACACCACTGGGCGCTCCTAATACCTTCTACGGGATCGCATACGGGAATGAGATTTTCGTGGCTGCAGGCTTGTCCGGCATATACACCTCTCCTGACGGCGTTGTATGGACAAGGCGTTTCAGCAACGAAGAAATAGTGTTTTATGATGTCGAATTCCTGAACGGCATTTTTGTGGCAACGGGAGGGTGGGCGGATGCTGTAGGATCGGTTTATGTCTCGTCAGACGGCTTGACCTGGACCAACGGGGCGAACCCGGGCATTGCTGACGAATTCCTGTATGGTGCCGCCTTCGGCAATGGCATATTCGTTACTGCAGGATCGAAGGGAGGGCTCTACTACGCGTCCTGTCTTCCCGGTCCGTGGACGTCCACAGGATCACAGACCGACCGGCATCCCCTGTACGGAATCGCTTTCGGCAACGGTACCTTCGTTGGTGTCGGCTCCTACGGGTGCATCCTGACCTCATCCGATGGTCAGACGTGGACGAGGCAGACGAAAGGGTTCGGGGGACCAGGGGCGAGTTGTGGAAACTCGGTTTTTGGAAACGGTCTTTTTGTCATCAGCTGCTGGCCGTCATTCCTCACTTCCCCCGATGGAGCTGCCTGGACGGAAAGACTATCGGGCATTAATAAAGCCTTGTCGAGTGTGACCATAGGAAAAGGTCTGTTCGTGGCGGTTGGGTACGAAGGTACCGTAGCAACCTCCACGGACGGCCTCACGTGGGCCAATAGACCGACAAGCGCTTCCAACGGCTTTCTTGACGTAGCCTTTGGCAATGATGTCTTTGTAGCGGTCGGTCGATCAGGCCTTGTCGCTGTTTCTACAAGCGGAACGGATTGGTCTGTATCCGCTGCCGGCACTTCAGCCGATCTGAATGGAGTTGCCTTCGGAAACGATACGTGGGCGGCGGTAGGGTCATCAGGGACGATCACCACATCGACAAACGGCCAAATCTGGAATTCAAGAATATCGGGCACTTCAGAGATACTGCTTGATGTGGCGTACGGGAAAGGGACATTCGTGGCAGTAGGTTCCAAAGGCGCGGTGCTGACGTCACCGGATGGAATTGTCTGGACAGCGCAATCATCTGGGGTTGATACTGCCTTGTATACGGCAACATTCAGTAATGAGACTTTTCTTGCTGCCGGAATAGGCGGCGTCATTCTTACCTCGTCGGACGGTATCACGTGGAGCCCCAGGCTATCGCCCACAACCAATGCTATTACCGCATCTTGTTTTGGGAACAGCACCTTCCTTCTGACTGGTCCCGGACTCAGTATAGTTCAGTCTGAGGTCGTTCCCGGCGGCGGCAACGGCGGCAACGGCGACGGTGGCGACGGTGAAGGCGACGGGAATGGCGGCGGGAGCGGAGGCGGCGGCACTGATTCTCCTGTTGCCGGAAACACCGACCCGAATGTGACAGAGGGCGGAGGCGGCGGCGGGAGCGGAGGCCGGTGTTTTATTGCAACCGCTGCTTATGGCAGCTATCTAGCCCCTGAAGTAAGGATTTTGCGGAAGTTCAGAGACAAATACCTTATGACCACCTGCATAGGAAGGTGGTTTGTCCGCCACTACTATTCATTCTCTCCTCCCTTTGCACGACATATTGAGGAAAACAGGGCGCTTTCGTTTTTCGTGCGTCTCTGTCTCACGCCTGTAGTCTACGGTGTTAAATATCCTTGGCTTGTGTTGTCGGTCCTCGCTTTGACTTTCACGGCCGTTCTTTTTCGTAGGAGGCGGCAAAAAGGCTGAGCTGAAAGCGTATTTCTTTTCTATCTTATTGAGGGATTGGTCGTAAAGAGTGTGGGGATAGGGAGGCCGGGTCTTGCTCTTACGAGCACCCGGTCTTTCTTTATGCCGTCAGTATGGGGTTCATGTCCAGGTTTTTTTTGACAATTTCTACCAGGCCCTTACGATCCATCGTCTCCTCCCGGCGTATATGAGGAAAAATGCCCATGAGGGGTACATCCAGGTAGCGGGACAATATGTCGGGATTTGTCTTTGTGGCCGCATCCGTTTTTCCTTCCGTGTCATTGAGGATGACTCCGGCTACACGAATGCCCTCGATCTTGAGAAAACGGCAGGTAAGCAGGGTGTGGTTTATCGTGCCAAGTCCAAGCCGGGAAATAACTATTACGGATGTTTTCCATCGCTTCATCAGGTCACAGAAGAAGAAATTCTTTTTTATCGGCACCAGTATGCCGCCGGCCCCCTCAATAAAAACAACCTCGTGCTCTTTTTTGAGTCGGCCATAGATCATGTCCAGGTTCTCAAGGTCGATCTGGACATGCTCGAGCTCTGAAGCTGCTTGAGGGGCAACAGGCGTTTCAAAGGCATAGGGATTGATCAGAGCCAGGTCATCCTGACTGCCTGATGCCTCTTTTAACGATATTGCGTCCCAGGGGAGGCTGTCTTTTCCGTACAAGGACAAGCCGCTTTCAAACGGTTTCATTACGCCGACATTCAACCCTTTTTCTATCGAACAGTAAGCGCACAGGGCTGACGTGACGGTCGTCTTGCCTACCCCTGTATCCGTTCCGGTGACAAAAAAGCTTTTCATCACCTTATCACTGCCGAAAGAAGGAGGGCCATGCCAATGAAGAGAGAAGCAAAAATCAACGCGTAGGCAATACCGCTCTCAGATGTCTGTTTTTCTGACTCTGGCGGTAATCCTGCGGTCACTATTCTCATTGCTACCATAGCGATGATCATATAGACAGACGCATAAACAAACATTTCTACGATGTTTCCGAGTATCTTCCACATGACAGACTTCAGTTTGACAGATAGTAGACGAGATTGTCAAGGGCGGAGGTGAAGAAGACGTTCCGAAGGACAACATTTGAGGGCACCCTGATCTGGGTAGGCGCAAAATTCATGATGCCTTTGATGTTGGCTTCTACAAAGAGATTTGCAACCTTTTGGGCTTCGGAAGGAGGGGTCGTGATAATTCCTATCTCGATATTTCTCGCCTTAACCACTTCTTTAAACCGATCTATGTGAAGGATCTCGATCGGTTTTCCCATCTTTTCGGAGATATGACCGATAACTTTCACCGGTTCTTGATCAAAGGCAGCCACAATCTTGTAACTCTGCTTGAGGAAGCCTTTGTACATGAGAAGCGCACTTCCCAAATTACCTATGCCGACTACCGCAATTCTCCACTCACGGTTCGTACCCAGGATTTCTTTAATGTGGAACCTGAGTTCCTTCACATTATAACCCATGCCCCGTATTCCAAACTCGCCGAAATAGGCAAAGTCCTTCCTCACCTGTGCAGCATTCACATTGCAGATCATTGCAATGAGAGCGCTCGACGCCACCTTTTCTCCCTTCAATTCCAGGTCCTCAAGGCATTTGAGGTAGTTGGACAGCCTTCTTATCGTCGCTTCCGGGATCTTTGAGTACTTGGCCATTTTTTGCACCCGCTATGATTTTTGTAAACTTTCTGAAATTTTAAGTATAAATCCAAGGGAAAAATTTATCAAGCTTAAAAAGAGTTCTATGGTCTATTGCCTTAGTGAGGGATGTGAAAGAGAAAAATTTATCAAAGCACTTGGTTCTGAAACCGGCCAGCTTACTGGGTTTGCTTTCCGCAACGAACAGCGTGAGCATTCCTGGCGGGACCAATGCCTGTTCATTATTGAAAACGAGATAAAAAAGGAAAAAGGTGTGAGAATTCTACACTCTCTGGTTGAGACCTAATACATCGTTCATATCGAAGATGCCACGCTCTTGTTTCACGATCCATTTGGCTGCCGCAAGGGCGCCCCGGGCAAAGTTGTCCCTGGAGTAGGCCCTATGAGTGATTTCAACCCTTTCGCCGATACCTGCGAAAAACACGGTATGTTCACCCACTGTATCCCCGCCTCTTACTGCGAAAACGCCTATTTCATCAAACTTTCGTTCACCTGTCATGCCGTTCCTGCCCGTAACTTCGGTCCAATTCCTCCCGGGATCGGCGTTCTCAATGACATCTCTCAGTCTTACCGCGGTCCCGCTCGGTGCATCCTTCTTCCATTTGTGATGAAGCTCGACGATTTCCGCGTCGTAGTCTGTTCCCAGAACCCGGGCGGCCCTTTCAACCAGGTTAAAGAGGAGGTTTACCCCTATGCTCATATTGGGTGATATTACCGCTCTCGCCTGCGCGGTATTCCTCATCTCCGCAAGCGCTTCAGAGGAGAAACCGGTCGTCCCGATAACTATCGCTTTACGTTTCGTTGCGGCAAGCCTGAAATTGCGCAAAGACGAGTTTGTCTCTGTAAAATCCACCACAACATCCGCATCGTCAATGGCGCTCTCCATATCGTCCTCTACGGGGAAGGACAGGCCCGGCCGGCCCTGGACGTCGAGCCTCTTACCTACAAGAGGGTGGTTCGCGGCTTCTATCACGTGAGTTATCCTGAATTCAGTGTCAAGGCTCGCAAGTTTGAGGATCGCCCCTCCCATTCGTCCGCATACCCCTGTTATAACCAACCGTACCATGTTACCTCCACGAGAGTGCGAAAGCCGTTATTGACTGCCTCTCTGTTCCTTGTCCAGCCTTGCTTGCTGCTATTCTCGCTTAAGCAGTCCGAAGTCCTTGAGAAGTCCCTTCAAATAATCTCTGTTGTTAGCCGCAAGACCACACAGGGGGAGCCGGACCTCTTTCTCTATCATGTCCATGAAGTAAAGTGCTTCCTTAACCGGAACGGGATTTGTTTCGATGAACATGCCGTGAAAGAGAGGCATTAGTTCCACATGAAGGTTACGAGCTTTTTCAATGTCCTTCTCCTCAAGGAATGCGATGCCTAATGCCTTTACCTTGGCGGGCAAAATGTTTGAAACGACCGAAATCACTCCCGTCGCTCCAACCGTCATCATCGGCAGAAACAGGTTATCATCTCCGGAAAGGATGGTGAACCGGCCTTTGGTTAACTTGAAGATGTCAGCCACCTGCTGCACCGATCCCGACGCCTCCTTAATTGCAACGATGTTCGGCACCTCGGAAAGCCTCGCCACAAGCTCCGGCAGCATGTTGATGCCTGTTCTCCCCGGCACGTTGTAGAGGACTAAGGGCAGATCCACATCTTCTGCCACTTTCTTGAAGTGCTGGTACATCCCTTCCTGACTGGGTTTGTTGTAATAAGGGGCAACGACAAGGGCCGCATCCGCCCCAAGATTCTTCGCGATCTCCGTAAGCTCTATCGTTTCCTTGGTGCTGTTCGATCCCGTTCCCGCAATTACGGGTATCCTTTTGCGAGCCCACTTAACCGTAAGCTCTATCACCCTTTCGTGTTCTTCGTAGGACAGGGTCGCAGCTTCTCCGGTGCTTCCACATGGGATCAAACCGTCGATGCCTTCTTCGATCTGAAATTCCACAAGCCTCTTCAGCGCATCCTCATCTATAGCCCCATCCTTAAAAGGCGTAGCGAGCGCCGTATGTGTCCCTTGCAGCTTCATAGTCTCTCCTTTTCTTTCACCCTTCTTTCCATTCAAGTGCTTCCGGCCAGAGAGTGCCCGAATAGATGATGCGGGCGCTTCCTTCCAGGTAAACCTCTTCGTTTATGTAGACGCGAATGATTTCGCCGCCTCTCGTCCAGATATTGACGACATCTCCGGTGAGCCCTTTCTCTTTGAGCACCACGCCGGTCGCCACGGCCCCGGTCCCGCACGCATACGTCTCTCCTTCAACGCCGCGCTCGTACGTCCTGATCTTGATATTCTCCCTATCCATTATTTCCACAAAATCGACGTTCGTTCCCTTGGGAAAGGACTTGTGGTATCGCACCATTCTTCCCAGTTCCTCCACGGGGGCCCTGTCAACGTGGTCGGTAATGAGAATGGCGTGAGGCACGCCGGTATTTACACTGCTTACGGACAGTTCCCTGTTGTCCAGGCGTATCGGATAGTCGAGCTTCAGCTCGGTTGGTCTCGTGAGCTGAAGTTTTACCTTTCCGCCGGGATCTACCTCGGCTTTCATGGTGCCTGCAAGGGTGCCAAAGGCCATATGCTGCCCTGCAATACCCTTTACATGGGCGAATCGCGCCGCACATCTCCCGCCATTCCCGCACATCTCGGCTTCCGATCCGTCGGCATTATAGAAGCGCCACGTAAAATCAAGGGATTCCGACTTCTCTATAAGAATCACCCCGTCTGCCCCGACCGAGTGTCTTCTCTCGCATACCCTGGTGACAAAACTTTTGATATCAGGGAAGAGACCGTCGACCGTCTTCTCTCTGTTATCGATCATGATAAAATCGTTGCCGCTTGCGCTCATTTTAAGAAAATGAAGATCCATGCTATACCTCCAGGAACCCCGGGATCGTTTCGCCTCTGACAAGGTCCCTGTGGGTCTCTCTCTTTCTGATTACGAAGAAATCTTCTCCTTTGACAAGGACTTCGGGCACGCGGGGTCGAGAATTATAGTTGGATGACATGGTGAAGCCGTATGCCCCGGCGCCCATGACAGCAAGAAGCGCCCCGGGCTCGACATTCGCGAGTTTCCTGTCCTTGGCGAAAAAATCCCCTGATTCGCATATGGGGCCAACCACGTCAACCTTGATCTTTTTCTTCTTTCCCGGCACTACCGGCAGGATCTCATGGTAGGCATCGTAAAAAGCGGGGCGCACAAGGTCGTTCATTGCACCGTCGACCACGTAGAAGGTCTTTTCAGGAGTTTTTTTGACATACAGCAGCTTGGTGACAAAAATGCCGCTATTCCCGACTATCACTCTGCCCGGTTCCAGGATCAGGGTAAGCCCTGTTCCTTCGAGCTCTTTCTCTATGGCCCCGGCATACTCCTCCGGGTGAGGCGGCAATTCATCTCTATAGGTGATTCCCAGGCCTCCGCCGATATCCATATAGTGGAGAGCAATGCCGCTAGATGCGAGCTCCGAAACCATCTTTTTCAGTGACCGCACAGCTTCGATAAAGGGCGGTATCTCAGTAATCTGAGAGCCGATATGGGAAGATATGCCAACGGGGGTGAGATATTCCGACTTCTTTATCTCGTCGTAAAGCCTGCGGGCATCGGCCCACAGGATACCGAATTTGTTCCTTCTGAGGCCTGTCGTGATGTAGGGGTGCGTTTTTGCGTCGATCTCGGGATTTACCCTGATCGACACGGGAACAGCTTTCCGCATCTTCTTCCCTATTGCTGCGATCAGCTGGAGCTCGCCCTCGGATTCTATATTGATCATGGCGATGCCGGTCTTGACCGCGTAGCTGATCTCTTCCTCTGTCTTGCCCACACCGGAGTAGACTATTCTCTCCGGCGGTACGGATGCGCGAAGGGCTGCGAATAATTCACCGCCCGACACGATGTCCGCCCCGCCGCCCAGCCCGGCCATCAGCCTCAGAAGGGCGATATTCGTGTTTGCCTTGCAGGAATAACAGGTGATGTGCGGAATGCGTGCAAAGGCACGGTCAAACACCAGAAAGTGACGCTTGAGGGTAGCATAGCTGTAGACATAGAGCGGCGTGCCGGCCGTCTTTGCTATCTTCTCGATGGAAATATCCTCTGCGTGTAGCGTGCCGTCTTTGTAAGTGAAATCGTTCATGCCTATTCCTTCAGTATGATAATCTGCTCCCGTGAGGGACCACTCTCGTTTCCTGATTTATCGACCGCTGTTATATGGTAAGACACGTACCGCAGCCCTGCCCCCGGTTTCGCATCCAGGAAATGCGTATCCAATACCGGGCTTTGATTGGCCTTTTCCGGCTTTCCGGCAACAATCCGGTAGACATTGTATCCGGCAACGTCGTTCTCGTCGTTTGCTGTCCAGGACAGGAAAACGCCTCCGTCTTTTTTGCTTAGAACAAGGCCTCTGGGTGGCTCGGGGGGTGTCATATCCCGTGGTGTTGCCGAAGCGGCTGTCCCCTCTCCTTCGTACGGAATATTGTTTTCAATCCGTACAGCCCTCACCTCGTACTTGTATTGCGTTCCGTTCCGCAGGTTCCCGTCGGTAAAACTCGATGAGGAAAGGGGAGACGGATTGGCCGGGGAGAGGGGGTAGATGTCGTTTTCCCACCGGTAGATATTGTAAACAAGCTCGTTCTCTTTTTCCCAGGATATGGTGATCTTCGAATCTTCGCCTTTTGCGGTAACGTTTTTCGGCGGATCCGGCGTCCTTAGCCACCTGATGGAAAAGACATTTGACCCATCAGTCTGAATACCACGGCTGTTGAACGGAAAAACGCGGTATCCGTACTCAAAACCTTCTCGAAGATCGTTGTCGTACGTGTAAAGCCTCCCGTTCCGTATCGTGTAGCCCCGGTTATCGGTCAGCCGAATGTCCTTCCAGCGCTCAAACCCACCCGCGCAGCCCCCGCAGTTTTTCATGATGGTGAATCCCGCCAGGTCCTTCACGTCCGTACCGTCCATGTTTTTCGTGGGTATCGTGAAAGAAATGAGCAGAACCCTGTCCCGTACGTCTCCCCTCAGGTCGTTGACAGGGGTCGGCGTAGGCAGTCCTTTTGGCATGGGATCGCCTTTTTTCCCGCACCCAACGAGCGCAAGGAGTACAAGACTAAAGACCAAGATATGCTTTTTCATTTTTAATCTGTTTCTCGACCTCGGCGAAGCTTGCTCCGCCCGGAGTCTTCCGATTGTTGACCACATTGTGAGGGTTTATGTAATCGAAAACCGTGTTGTCGAAAACGTCCGAATAATTCTGCATCTCGTCCGGACTCATCTGCCAGAGATACTTCTTTTCTCCCTCACATGCCTTCACCATCGCCCCTACGATGTGGTGTGCTTCCCTAAAGGGCACGCCCTTTGCCGAAAGGTATTCGGCCATCTCCACGGCGGGCATGAAGCTTCTCGTCACCGCCCTTTCCATATTATCCTTGTTAATGGAAAGCCCTTGGACAGCCAGGGTCATCACCTCCAATGCATCCTGTGCCGTAGCAATGCCTTGAAAGAGCGGTTCTTTATCTTCCTGCAAATCCCTGTTATACGTTGAGGGCAAACCCTTCATCAGAGAGAACATGCCGAAGAGGCCGCCTATCGACCGGGACGCCTTGCCCCTGATCAATTCGAGGGCATCAGGGTTCTTCTTATGTGGCATGAGGCTGCTTCCGGTGCAGAGGCCGTCGGGCAGGTCCAGGAACGAATATTCTTCTGTCGAAAAGAGGATCAGGTCCTCAGAGAGCTTGCTCAAATGTATCATGATCATGCTTGTGCAGTACAGGGTATCGAGAACGAAATCGCGATCCGATGCGGCGTCCATGCTGTTTTCCGATATCCTCGAAAAACCGAGCCGTTCCCGCAAGAATTCCCGGTCTATGGGGAGGGTCGAGCCGGCCAATGCCCCGCTCCCGAGCGGCATTGCATCCATTCTCGAGCGGGCCTCAGAGATCCTCTCCCGGTCCCTCTTGAAGGTGTAGTAGTAAGAAAGAAGATAATGGGCAAAAGGTACTACCTGGGCCCTTCTGGTATGGGTATATCCGGCCATGATCGCCGATTTTTCCGCCTCGGCCTTTGTCAACACGGCTTCAAGAAAGGTTTTTAGGAGACTGTCGAGGCGGGCCAACTCTTCTTTCGCGTACATCCTGGTGTCGAGCGAAACCTGTTCGTTCCTGCTGCGGCCCGTGTGCAGCTTTTTCCCCAGCTCTCCGATCTTCTCGATGAGCCGATGTTCTACGTGCATGTGGATGTCTTCGAGGTCATCCCGGAATTCCAGTTCGCCGTTCTCTATCTCCGCCTCTATTTCCCGAAGCGCCCCGATTATCAGCACATTCTCGTCCCTGCTCAAAATTCCTATCCGGGCCAACATTTCGGCATAGGCGATGCTTCCTTCTATATCGTAACGAAAAAGACGCCAGTCAACTCGTATAGAGGAGCTGAACCGCTCCATGACCGGCTCGGTCGTGCCGCTGAACCTCCCGCTCCATGCCTTCATGATCGCTCACCGAATATGGCAGTGCCGATGCGGACCATCGTAGCTCCTTCCTCAATAGCCACCTGGAAGTCGGAGGACATCCCCATGGATAATTCATTCATTTTCAGGCCGAACTCCTTGTTCATAGCTTCAAGGAACTCTCGAAGGGCCTTAAAGTAGGGACGTGCCTCTTCCGGGTCTTCAGCAAGAGGCGGCACGGTCATCAGTCCGAGTGGTTTCAGGTGCTTCAGCCTGTCCATTTTTTCCAGCATATATCTCAGGCCGTCTTTTGTTGCCCCGTGCTTCTGAGACTCACCTGAGACGTTAACCTCGAAGAGTATCGAGAGTTCTCGTTCATACCGGTCGAGACTTTCGAGAAGCTCCCAACGATCGATAGAGTGAACATAATCGAATAACTTCACGATGTATTTGATCTTGTTCGCCTGCACGTGGCCGATCATGTGCCAGGTCAGCCCCGGTTCCATCGTCTCTATTTTCTTGCGTGCTTCCTGCACGTAGTTTTCGCCGAAATCCTTTATACCCAAAGCTGCGGCCTCGCGTATCCTTCCTGCATCGACCCTTTTTGTCACTGCCACGAGTCGCACCTGTTCTGCCGGTCGACCTACTTTTTGGCAGGCGGCGAGTATCTTATCCTGTATTTCGCTGATCGACGTCTTTATATTGTTCACGAAAGGATGCCCAGGGATAGAAGGACTTCTGTGATTTCGCAGATGGGAAGGCCGACCACATTGGTGTAGGAACCCTTTATTTCCTTCACCATATAACCGCCCTTTCCCTGTACTGCATAGGACCCGGCCTTGTCAAAAGGCTCGGAGGTCTTGATATACTTTGCTATCTCCTCGTCCGTCAGATCTTTGATAAACACTTTTGTCTCGGCAACATCCTGATAAATGACCTGCTTCGACATATTGAGCACGCAGTACCCGGTGTACACCTTGTGCCAGTTGCCTCTGAGCCTCTTCAGCATCGAGACTGCGTCCTTCTCCGTCTTCGGCTTGCCCAACACTTTTCCTTTCAGGACAACGATCGTGTCCGCCCCGATGATCCATTTATCCGGAAAAAGGTTCCCTACCTTTTGTGCCTTTTCGTAGGCAACCCTCAGCGCATAATCCTTGGGCGATTCATAAGGTTTTCTGCTTTCGTCAATGTCGGGCGGGATAATGGAGAAAGATACGCCGAGAGTTCTCATGATATCTATTCTTCTTGTCGACTCGCTTGCGAGGACGATAGCATTCTCATCTTTTACTTGAAACATCTTAAAAAAATAATATGAAATCTCTTGTATTTCAAGTTAAATATGAGAAGGGCGACATGAGAAGCGGAAGGGAGTGCACAATAAGATACGCTGTTGCGTGCCGTTCCCGGTTCACTTTTTGGAAGAATCCTTCTGCTGACACAATGCGCTGAGGCCTTGTGGGTCTTATAATAATTTCAATCGGAAGGAGAGGAGAATAGAGCTGCCGGGGCTGCCCGTCGGTGCTCAGGCAGGTCATCCAGAACGATGACGATGATCAATATCATAACTACCGTTGACCGCAGAGAAACCCTGGAGAGCATAGGAAGAGTGCTTTTGGAGAAAAGGCTTGTCGCATGCCTTCAGATTGTCGGGCCGATCAAAAGCGTGTATTGGTGGAAAGGACGCCTTGAAGAGGCCGAGGAATGGATGGGAGTACTGAAGACAAGGACGGAGCTGTATAAAGACGTTGAAAAGGCAATAAAGGCGCTTCATCCGTATGAGGTGCCCGAGATAGAAGCGGTAGAGGGGGATAAAGTGCTGCCTGCTTACCACAAATGGGTTATCGACGAGACAACTTCCGAGTAACAGCGCTATCAAACAAACAATAGTGACGTTAAAACTCTGGTAAGGCGGAAAGGAGAATGACAATGAAAGCGATTGAGGTAAAAAGCGGCATTTACTGGGTGGGAGCCGTGGATTGGGCGATCAGGGACTTTCACGGCTACGAAACGCCGCGAGGAACGAGCTACAACAACTACCTGATAACCGACGAGGAGCCGACCCTTGTTGACACGGTCAAACATGACTTTTCGGACATCACGATCAAGAACATCCGTGGTGTTGTTGATCCGGCCGCCATAAAGCACGTTATCGTCAACCATATTGAAAACGACCATGTGACGAGTCTCGACCGTGTCATGCAGCTTTGCCCGCAGGCAACGATCTATCTCACCGACCGTGGCAAAAAGGGTCTGGCGAGGTTTTTTGATCTTTCAAACTGGAATATCAAGACGGTCAAGACGGGGGATACGCTCAAGATCGGGAAGAGAACGCTCCTATTCCTGGAGACGCCGATGCTCCATTGGCCCGACTCAATGGTAACCTATGTCCGCGAGGACAGGACACTGTTCAGCCAGGATGCTTTTGGCCAGCACATCGCCTCATCGGCCCGGTTTGATGACGACTATGTCGCATGTGCCTCAGCGGCTGAGCTTGAGGATGCAGTGATCGACTACTATGCGAATATTCTGATGCCCTTCGGTCAGCTCATCAGGACAAAGATCGCCGAGGTGCAAAAGCTTAACCTGGAGCTCGAGGTTATCGCTCCCGACCACGGGATCATCTGGAGACAGGATCCGGGAAAGATACTTCGCATGTATCTCGATATGGCCGAGGGCAAATCGACCCTTGGTGCTGCAATAGTCTATGACACGATGTGGCATGCTACCGAGCACATGACCCAGTCCATAGCCCGAGGCGTCAAGGATGCGGGACTTGAATGCAAGGTGATCAAGCTCCGGGCTACGCCTCAGAGTGTGGCGATAAAAGAATTCTGGAAGGCACGGGGCACGCTTATCGGCTCCCCCACGCTGAACAACATCGTATTTCCCACGATCGCCCAGTTCCTGACATACTTGCGGGGGCTGAGGCCGAAGAACCGGATAGTGGGTGCCTTTGGCAGTTACGGCTGGGGCGGAGGAGCTGTCAAAGAGATATACGAAACAGTGAAACAGATCGGTCTGGAAGTCCACGAGCCGGGATGCGATTCGTTCTACCGGCCATCCATGGAAGACGAGGAGAAGTGTTACGAATTCGGATATGGTTTTGCGGAAAAGGTGAAAGAATACCACCTAAAATTCTAAAAGCAAGGAGGATGAAAATGTCGAAAACAGAAGAAAACCTCAAAGAAGCATTTGCGGGCGAGTCTCAGGCGAATAGAAAGTATCTCGCCTTTGCGAAAAAAGCAGACCAGGAAGGATACAAACAGGTAGCAAAGCTTTTCCGCGCGGCTGCGGAGGCCGAGACCGTTCATGCGCATGCCCATCTTCGTGTTCTGGGCGGCATAAGGAGCACCAAAGAGAACCTTGAAGAAGCAATCAGTGGCGAGACCCATGAGTTCACGAAGATGTACCCTGATATGATAACGGCGGCGAAAAGTGAAGGGAAAAAAGCGGCGGAGATGAGCTTTGACTACGCCAATCAGGTTGAGAAGGTACATGCGACGCTTTATCAAAAAGCCATGGACGATTTGGGGAAAAACGTTGAAACGGATTACTACGTCTGCCAGGTATGCGGGAACACCGTAGAAGGCGAGGCACCGGAAAAATGCCCGATCTGCGGCGCTCCAAAGGTGTCTTTCAAGAAAATGGATTGAGGGGCGGACACGAGTTTCAGTTAATGGGGGCCGGGAGTTGTACGTTGTGAGCCGTGAGTTGACCGGCTGTCAACGGGCAGCTTCCCGCTCCGGCTGCGGTTTGCAGTTCGTTGCCTGACGGGGAGTTCCTGTTCTTGTTTCTCTGATATTTTCAAGTTGTTTGTTGACTTTTTGGTCCCGTTCGACTAATATTATTGTTTCAAAATTCACCGTACAGGATAGGAGAACGTTATGTATGCCATTATCGAGAGTGGCGGCAAGCAGTATCGGGTTTCGGAAGGGGAAAAAGTAAGGATCGAGAAATTGCCGGGCAGCGCCGATGAACAGGTAGCGCTCGGAGAGGTGTTGGTTATCAGTGACGGAGAACAGACCCGAGTCGGAAGTCCTTATCTCCAGGGTGCTTCGGTAACAGGAAAGATCGTGGCCCAGGGGAAAGCAAGAAAAGTGACTGTTTTCAAATATAAACGGAGGAAGGATTCCAAGAAAAAGAAGGGTCACCGTCAGTTATTTACGGAACTATTCATAGAAAAGATCCAGATGGAGGCATAAAATGGCGCATAAGAAGGCCGGAGGAAGCTCAAGAAACGGCAGAGATTCAAGCGGCCAGAGGCTTGGTGTGAAGCTTTTCGGCGGTCAGTTTGCGAAAGCAGGAAGCATTATAGTAAGACAGCATGGAACGAAGATATGGCCCGGCAGCAATGTGGGTATCGGCCGGGACAACACCCTTTTCGCGTTGGTTGACGGAAATGTGAAGTTCGAAGCCAAGGGAGAGAAGAAAAAGGTGAGTGTTTATCCTGTGGAATGAAGTTCATCGATGAAGCTTCTCTTTACGTAAAGGCGGGGGATGGCGGTCGAGGATGTGTTAGTTTTAGAAGAGAAAAGTATATACCCAAAGGCGGACCCGACGGAGGCGATGGGGGAAAAGGGGGCGATGTCGTCATAGTCGGCCGGAAAAGCCTTATCAGTCTCTTAGACTTCAAGTATAAAAGAAACTACCAAGCAGAAAACGGGAAAATAGGCGGCGGAAAGAACAAGACCGGGAGGAACGGGATGGACCTTTACATCTACGTTCCTGTCGGCACCGAGGTGCGCGACGGAGAAACGAATGTGCTTCTTGCCGACATCGTCCAAGACAACCAAACATACGTTGCTGCCCGGGGCGGCCGGGGCGGAAGAGGTAATGCGCGGTTTGTCAGCTCGGTCCACCGGGTACCGACCGAGTATGACGAAGGCGAAAAAGGCGAAGAGCGGTCGCTCAAACTGGAACTGAAGCTTCTGGCAACCATCGGAATCATAGGTCTCCCGAACGCCGGCAAATCAACCCTTCTTTCCCGTCTTACCGGCGCCACCCCTGAAGTTGGTGATTATCCTTTCACAACCCTTACGCCTTCACTCGGTGTTCTGATGGAAGACGAGCAAAGCCTCGTCCTTGCCGATATCCCCGGTATCATAAAAGGGGCTTCGGACGGGAAGGGTCTCGGGCTTAAGTTCCTTCGCCATATCGAACGGACTGCAATGCTCATCTGGGTGATCGATGTATCATCTCCTGATGTATTGCAGGACTACCTGACGCTTCAGAATGAGCTTTTCCTCTACAAAAAGGAGTTGGCCGACCGGCAGAGGATAATCGTGCTGAACAAAATAGACCTGTTAGGGCGGGAGGGACTTGCAGAGAGGGAAGCAAACTTCCGTGAGAGGGGAGAGAAAGTTGTCTCGGTCAGTGCAGCCGAGGGCTGGGGCATCGACCGATTGAAGGAAATGATAAAGGAGAAGGGGTAGAATGCAGGGGGGGCGACGCGAGCCAGCGACTTAATGCCTTTTTCTTTTGTTGAGGGGGAGTCTCTGCTGGCTTTGCCAGTAGAGGGGGCGACGCGAGCCCCGGTAATTGCGCGCCTAAGGAGACAAAATGGGTGATGTTCGAAGGGTGGTGCTGAAAATCGGGACCTCTGTCCTGCTTGATGATGAAAAGAAAATAAGCGCGGCCAAGTTTGCCGACTTTGCTCGTCAGATCAGAGCGGTAAAGGATCAGGGAGTGGATGTGATCATGGTTTCCAGCGGGGCAGTAGCGTGCGGGATGGAAACGGTCGGGCTGAAAAGAAAACCGAAGGAAATGGCGAAAAAGCAGGCTTTGGCTTCGATAGGCCAGATTGTCCTCATGCGGTTGTATATGGACGCCTTCGCACGCGTCGGTCTCACGGCAAGCCAGATACTCCTCACCCATGAAGATACCAAGTCGCGTAGCAGGTGCATCAACCTGATGAACACTATCGACACACTCCTTGCAATGGATATGGTCCCCGTCATCAACGAGAACGATACCCTCTCCTTTAAAGAGATCATGTTCGGCGATAACGATAACCTCTCAGCGCTGATCGCGCAAATCACCAATGCCGACCTTCTCGTGCTGCTTTCCGATGTGGAGGGCCTCTACGAAAAGGACCCGAATCGTCATCCGGATGCACGGATGATCAAGCTGGTCAAGAAGATCGATGAAGACATCGAGGCACTTGCTCAGGGGACGAACAGTGAGAAAAGTGTCGGGGGGATGACGAGCAAGCTTGAGGCCGCAAAGAAAGCGGGTAAATACGGCATACCGACAAGGCTCGTCAAGGGCGATGTGAAAGATGTGGTTTCACGGGTACTCACGGGTGAGGAGATAGGGACCCTTTTTACCGCAAGAAAGCGTTTGACGAGAAAAAAGTGCTGGATCGCCTTTGCGTTCAAATCAAGAGGAAAGCTTTGGATAGATCAGGGCGCGCAAAAAGCGCTGCTCGATCGGGGGAAAAGCCTGCTTCCGTCCGGCATCGTCAATGTTGAAGGCGCTTTTTCGAGAGGTGAGTGCGTCGAGGTCACGGATGCTGATAATAAGCTCATTGCCCGCGGCATCGTCAATTACTCTTCCTCGGATATCGAAAGGATAAAAGGCTCGAAAAGTATTGAGATAGAAAGGAAGCTCGGCTATAAATATACCGAAGAAGTAATTCACAGAGATAACATGGTGATACTATGAAGCCAGAAGAGATAGGGAAGGCGGCAAAGGGTGCATCGAGCATAGCAGCGCACCTTACGACTGAGAAAAAGAACGAAGTGCTTAAAAACCTGGAGTCATTGCTGATCGAGCGGCGGGACACCCTTTTCGCCGAGAACCAGAAGGACATCGAAAAGGCAGAACAGGAGCAAATGCCCGCCAGCCTGATCGAAAGATTGAGGATTAACGGGAAGGTCATTGACGAAATGGCTGCCGGCCTGAGAGATGTAATGCAACTGCCCGATCCGGTCGGCGAGATCGTGAAGATGTGGAAAAGACCGAATGGACTGCTTGTGGGCAGGATGCGGATACCCGTTGGTGTTATCGCCATTATCTACGAGTCGCGGCCCAATGTGACGGTCGACGCATTCGCTCTTTGCCTTAAGAGTGGAAACGTGGTGATCCTGAAAGGAGGCAAAGAGGCTTTTCATTCGAACACCGCGCTTTTCGGCCTGATAAGGGAAGCGCTTACCCGTTCGGGTGTTGTTCCGGAAGTAGTCCAGCTTATCGAAACAAGCGACCGGGAATTCCTGTATGAACTTCTGAAACTGAATGATTATATTGACCTCGTTATCCCAAGAGGAGGGGAGGCGCTTATCAGGAGCGTTGCCGAGCATTCGAGGATTCCTGTGCTGAAGCACTACAAGGGGGTATGCGCCATCTTTGTCGACGAGCACGCCGACCAGGAGATGGCCCGGCAGGTCTGCCTTAATGCAAAGGTACAGAAGCCTGCTACCTGTAATGCCATGGAAACCCTCCTTGTCCATGAAGCGGTCGCCGCGGACTTTCTGCCCGGAATGATCGCGCTGCTTCAGCAGAACGGCGTGACGGTAAAGGGCTGCACGAGAACCAAATCGATTGTCCCGGGAATCGAGAAGGCCGACGAACAGGATTGGTACGAGGAGTATCTGGATCTCACGTTGTCGATAAAGGTTGTGGCCGATATGGATTCCGCCATTTCACACATAAGGACATACGGCTCCGAGCACACAGATGCGATTATTACGCGGGATTACAATAATGCCTGGCGCTTTCTGAAGGAGGTTAATTCTTCTCTTGTCCTTGTGAATGCGTCTACCCGCCTGAACGACGGGTTCCAGTTGGGCCTCGGCGCTGAAATGGGCATCAGCACCACGAAGCTTCACGCTTTTGGTCCCATGGGGCTTGAAGAGCTTACGGTGACCAAGTTTATAGGTTTTGGAGACGGACAGCAGAGGAACTGATGGGTGTCGGGCTGTTTGGGGGTACTTTTGACCCGGTCCATATGGGTCATCTGAGGATTGCCGAGGAAGTGCGTGAACGTTTTTCACTGGAAAAGATCTATTTCATCCCTGCCCGGGTGCAGCCCCTCAAACAACAGGTGCGGACTGCGGGAGCAGATGACAGGGTGCGGATGATCGAGATGGCCATACGAAACAACAGGTTCTTTCGGACATCGACGGTGGAGATAAAGAGGGGGGGCATTTCATATTCCATTGACACAGTCAAATTGTTCTCGCGCAGGTTCGACGACATCTATTTCCTGGTCGGGATGGATGCCTTCGCTGATATAGGGCTCTGGAAAGGCTACCGGGAGCTGTTCTTCTATGCCCATTTTATCGTAATGATGAGGCCCGGGGGAAAGGTGGAGGGCCTTCCCGGAAGCCTGAAGGGCGAAGCGCAGCCGGTAGACGACTCAACCTGGGAGCATGTGTCGGGAAAAAGGATTTATTTCCACGCGATCACGCAGCTCGACATTTCATCGACCACGATAAGGGAGCTATCGAAAAACGGGAAGTCGATCAAATATCTGGTTCCATATTCGGTCGAACGATATATCATGAAAAGAGGATTGTACATAAATTAAGTGGATACACGAGACAAGGCACATGAATGCGGACGGTTGGCATTAGACAAGAAAGCGAAGGATGTTCTGATACTTGAGCTTTCGGGACTTACGGACATAACCGATTTCTTCGTCCTCGCGAGCGGGACGAGTGAACGGCACGTGAAGACGATCTGCGACGGAATCGAACAGGGCATGAAAGAAAAAGGTCTCAAAGCGCTGTCGGTGGAGGGTTACGATGAAGGGCGATGGGTCATAATAGACTATGGAGATACGATGATCCACGTGTTTCAGGAACCCTTAAGGGAGTTATATGATCTTGAGAACCTCTGGATAGAAGCAAAGAGGGAGACAATGGACTGAAACAGAAACTAATGACCTAGGGGTGTGAAATGGAGAAGGAAAAACTCGAATACTTCAAAAAGAAGCTGTTGAAGCAGAGAGAGGCGATTCTCGACAAATCAAAAAAGCTGAAAGAAGACTCCTACACGTTGGGGACAGACGGGATCCAGGACATGGCGGACGCTGCGAGCAATGCATATAACGCTGATATCCTGATGAGCCTGAGCGACAACGATAGGAATATGGTGAAGGAGATTGATTCAACGCTGGATAAAATCGCGCTCGGGACCTTTGGGATCTGCGAGGAGTGTGAGGAGCCGATCAATGAGAAGCGCCTTGAAGCTAACCCGGTCGCCCGCTACTGCATCACCTGTAAAAGGATGATGGAGGAAAAAGGGGTATAACGCGATGAAATACAAGGTCCTGTTTCTGTTCTTTCTTCTGCTTTTCGTTGGCTATATTTACCTCTCGCTGTTCAACTCGGACAACGTGAAGCTTTATGTAGGCAACGGGAAGTACTACGAGACGACGGTCGCGAACTACGTGGCCGCCTCTTTTGTCCTTGGCGTCATCATTTCAATCATCGCAAGCTTCTTTACCGATATGAGGCGAGCGGTCGCAAGTTGGCGCAGGGAGAAGAAAGAAAGAAGGAAGGGCGAGATCAAGGAGCTTTTCGAAAAGGCCAAGCTTTTTGAGATGAAGGGTGAGCCCGAAAAGGCGGCCGATTGCTTTAATCGCGTCATAAGAACCTCCCCTGGAATGGAAGAACCTTACCTGCTTTTGGCTGACATGTATATCAACAGGAAGGAGTTTGACAGGGCGGAAGAGACCCTGAACCTGGCCGAAAAGAGTGTGGGGAGGAGAGAGGCTATCCTTTTCAAAAGGATAAGAATGCACCGGGCTCGGAACGATTTAGAGAGCATGGAGCGTGACCTGAAGGAGATATTGAAGACGAACGAATCAAACCTTGATGCATTGCGGATGCTGAGAGACATTTATATCGGCCGAAAGAATTGGGACGAAGCGCTCAGCACGGAAGACAAGGTGCGAAAGCAGATAAAGACCGAAGGCGAGAATATGCGGCTCGTGGGCCTTCGCTACGAGAGGGCGAAAGAACTCTTCGAAAGACAGGACGAAAGGCTTTACGAGCAGATCTCGAAAGATCTGCGGGAAATTACGAGCGAGCACAAGCGTTTTATCCCTGCGTACATACTTTCTGCCGAGGTGTACAAGAAAATGGGCAGGCTGAATGATGCAGGCAGGGTATACGGCCGGGGTTATTCCAAGACCGGGCATGTGATCTTTCTGCAGAAAATGGAGGACCTTTATGTCGATAGAGGAGAACCCGGTGTCATACTGAAGATTTACAGGAGACTTCTCGAACTCGCGCCTAAAAACCAGTTCCTTATCTTTCTTTATGCGAAGCTCTGCCTCAAGCTGGAGATGATCGACGAAGCCATCGATCTTTTCAATTCGTTGCTGGCTGACGAGAAGGAATTCAGGGGCCTTCATCGGGCGATGGCCGAGGCATACATCCATCGGGGGAAGCTGAGAGATGCAGTCGAGGAATTCGGCAAG
>MVRP01000006.1 GCA_002067405.1 Syntrophorhabdaceae bacterium PtaU1.Bin034
TTTTGCGTCTGTCTCCGAGGCTGCCCTGAACGTGAGCATCTGCTCCACCCACGATGATTATTTTGCCGGCCACATCGAAGAAAGATATGGCATTCCCTTTTTGATCCGTTCCATTCCCGTGGGGGTCAGGAATGTCAGTGAGTGGCTCCGTGCCATCGCCCGATTTTTCGGCAAAGAGAAGCAGGCGGAGCAGTTGATCGAACGAGAAACCAATGACCTGGAGAGTGCCGTCGCCCCCTACCGGGAAGTCCTCAAAGGCAAGCGGGCCTTCATAACGGGCGGCGAGATCAGGGTCCTTGCCATGGCCGAGCTTCTCCAGGACCTCGGCATGAAAATCATAGGACTCAAAGGCTACCATTTCGACCGGTTTGGGGAAGAGGCATTACACGAGTTTGCAGAGAATGAGGAGGTACCCTTCACTATTGGCGCGGGTCAGCCCTTCGAGCAGGCGAACCTGCTGGAAAGGCTCAAGCCCGACATCTTCGTCGGCCACGTAGGGGGAAATGCGTCTGCCGCCAAGCAGGGCATCCCGGTTTTTCCTCTCTTCGGACCGGGAGCGCACTACATGGGTTTTACCGGAATATTCGAGATCGCCCGAAGGATGGCGAGGATAGTGAGGAACCCCATGTTCAACCGGAATCTTGCGGCGCACACGCGCCTTCCCTATTTTGATTCCTGGTACAAGGAAGACCCGTTCTCCCACATCGTAAAGGGCAATGCGGCGTGAGACCGGAGGGTATGGACGAATAGAGATAAACGAAGCGAAAAATAGTTAGACCAAAGCTGACCAGACAGACTGGAGGCTAAGTTGATGGGCCGAATTGAAAGGGCCATCGGGCTTAGCCTTTTTTATTACCAGGAGGCCTTATGGATTTTGACGGAACGAGAAACCACGCACCCATAAGAGAAGCACGGTTGGGGGCTCTCACAGGCTATTGCGGCACCTTCGGCCAGATCGCCGAAGCGTCGCAAGGATGCCGGATCAGGGACCGGGAGCGCGCCTTCAGCCAGACCACGGCCTGCGGCTCGGGCTGCGCCCACCACATACTCTCGCAGGTATTTGACGCAGCCGTGGTCAACCACGGCCCCGCAGGCTGCATTGCCGACTCGACTTACGGGAACGTGACGAACCTGTGGAACCTGAAGGACCGGCACATGCGCCTCTTCAACGTCCCGGTGATCACGAGCAATATGACTGAAAAAGATACGGTCTTCGGTGGTGCGGAGAAGCTCAAGGCCGCGGTCCGCGAGGCATACAGGCGCTTTGCGCCGAAGGCGATCTTTGTCGCCACTTCCTGCGCATCAGGCATCATCGGCGACGACATAGAATCCATCGTTGACGAACTGCGCCCCGAAATACCGGCCACCCTGGCACCTGTCTTCTGCGACGGCTTCAGGTCGCGGGTGTGGGCGTCCGGTTTTGACGCGGCCTATCACGCGGTGCTGACCCATATCGTCAAGCCTCCCCGGGAGAAACACCCGGAACGGGTCAATGTGATCAACTTCTGGGGACGGGCCCGGAAGGAGATCGGGGAGCTTTTCGCGCCCCTCGGCCTTACCCCGCAGTTCATCATCTCCTTCAGCACCATCGATGAATTGGAACGTATCTCGGAGGCGCGGGCCACGATCACCAATTGCCAGACCCTGGGCACCTATCTGGGCGCAGGCCTGGAGGAGAAGTTCGGTGTGCCCCTCGTCAAGTCGCTGCCGCCTCACGGCATGGCGGGACTCGACAACTGGCTGAGAGAACTGGGCAAAACGATAGGAGCAGAACTGGAAGCAGAAAAAATCATTGCCGCGCAACGGGAGCGCTACCTGCCCGGCATCGAGGCCATCCGGAAGAGACTGAAAGGCAAGCGTGCGGTTATCGGCATGGGACCGGGCTTCGGCCATGGGTTCATCGGGGCCATGGAAGAGCTCGGTATTGAAGTGGTCCACGTCATAAGCTGGCACTATGACCAGCAGCACGACCACGGCCAATGCCCCTATGCCACGCAAAGGCTGGGACGGGAGAGGGCGGACGTGCCAGTCACCGTGGGTGACCAGCAGGTCTTCGAGCTCGTGAACGTGCTCCGCGACGCCAAGCCCGACCTCTATTTCTCCCGCCACGTAGGCACATCCATTTGGGCCGCAAAAATGGGCATCGCCACCCTCGCCACCCTCGACGAATATGCGGTCTTCGGCTATCGGGGCCTCCTCGCCTTCGGCCACAGGCTCGCGGACATCACCACGAACCGTGCCTTTGCGAACAGGATCGCAGGCCGCCTGAAACTCCCCTACACGCAATGGTGGCTCGAACAGAAAGCCGACACCTATCTCAAGGAGGCTGCGCTATGAATACCGCTCCGCTGGAGGAACTTCGCCACGTGTGCGCCCTTGGCGCGGTCCAGTCCGTTGTCGCCATACCGAGAGCGATCCCGTTGATCCATGCGGGGCCGGGCTGCGGAGGCAAAATCTGGAACGCCCTCTCTTCTTTCAATGCTTATCAGGGCTCGGGCTACGCGGGCGGACACGCCATGCCCTGCACCAACACGGGCGAGAACGAGGTGATCTTCGGGGGCGAGCAGAAATTGAGAGATGTCCTGTCGGGCACGCTCCGGGTCATGGACGGAGATCTTTATGTGGTCCTTACAGGATGCACGTCCGACATCGTCGGTGACGACACGGGCGGCGTGGTCAAGGAGTTTCGGGATGAAGGGTATCCCGTGGTCCATGCGGAGGCGGGCGGATTCAAAGGGACCAACCTGTACGGTCACGAGGAGGTGCTCAAGGCGATCGCGGATCAGTATATTAAACCCACCGGGAAGCAAGAGCCCGGCCTCGTCAACATCTGGTCCCCGGTCCCTTACCAGGACCCGTTCTGGGCAGGGAATCTCGATGCTTTGAAGGCCCTGACAGGAAGCATCGGCCTGAAGCCGAATGCCATCTTCGGCTACGGAGGGGGCACTGACGCGATCCGACGGGTACCGGAAGCCGCGTTCAATCTCCTCGTATCGCCATGGGTCGGCCTCGAATCAATAAGATTCCTCGAAACCCGTTTCGGCACCCCTTTTCTCCACTATCCTGTGCTCCCTATCGGGCCTACCGAGACGGCCGCATTTTTGCGCACCCTCGGCGACTACGCCCGGATCAGTCCCTCTGTAGTAGAGGCGGCGATCAGCGGCCAGGAAGAGCGCTACTACCACTATGCGGAACGGATCGGCGACTTCCTCTTCGAATCCCGTTCCGGCCAGCCCACGCGCTTTATTACCGTGTGCGACAGCTCCTATGCCACCGGTATTTCACGCTTTCTCACGGGCGATCTCGGTCTTATACCCGATCTCCAGTTCGTTACCGACGATCCGCCCGAAGAATTCCAGCCTGCCATCGAATCGGCCTTTCAGAATGTGGTCGACGGTATTACCGCCCAGGTCATTTTCACCAATGACGGCGGGGTTGTGCGGGATACCCTGCGGGCTGCACAGTTCTATGGCAGACCATTTCTCATAGGCACGACCTGGGATCGTGTGGCAGCACGGGAGCTCAACGCGTACCCCCTTTCCATCTCGATGCCTGTCACCGACAGACTTATTCTTAACCGGACCTATGTGGGGTACGACGGCGCGTTGCGGCTTCTGGAGGACCTCTTCAGCACGGTTCTGAGCGATTACCAGTAACCAGAAAGGAGGGCGGAATGACCGCGAAAAGCATTGATAGAACCCCGATCAAGATTGCAGTGGCGAGCAGCGACGGTAAGTTTGTGGACCGGCATTTCGGTGCCGCCCACCAGTTCGTCATTTTTGAATATGACGGGAAGGGATTCACCTTTCTCGAATTGAGGAAATCCCCACCTATCTGCCGGGGGGATCATCACGATGACGACGAACTGGCCCGGACAGCGCAACTGATAGGAGATTGCAGCTACGTTATTGCCAACCGGGTAGGACCCAGGGCTATCCCGTCCCTGCTCGCAAAAGGCATAAGAGCATACATGGATGCCGATGTCGTCGAAAGCTCCCTGGAAAAGCTGAAGGCGACGGGGAAGCTGCGGCATGTCCTGAAGAGGTGACCGCGTGGAGGAAAAAACCGTGAGCGTGAGACAGATAACGGACAAAAGAGTGTTGTTCGACGAGAACATCAAGCCTGTGGCGACGACGGAAGCCAATAAGAGGTCGGCAAAGGGGCCGCACATCAGCGCCGCTCTCTTGCGGCTTCACGACCGCTTGCTCGACTGGTACGGACTGATAATCATCGTTTTGGTCTGGGAATTAGGTCCGCGACTGGGATGGATCGATATGCAATTCTTTCCGCCTCCATCACAGATTATCGATGAGGGCGTCAAGCTCTCGGTATTAGGGGAGCTCCACCAACACATCCTGGCAAGCCTTGGCCGCACCTTCGCCGGCTTTGCGGTTGCCGCCGCCGCCGGTGTTCCGTTGGGGTTTATTCTGGGCGGCTACTTTCCCCGGCTGACACACTTTCTCCGTCCACTCCTCCGGCTTTTCGGACAGATGAATGCCTTTTCCCTGTTCCCGATCTTTGTCCTCTTTTTCGGCATCGGTGAACTGGCCAAGTTCAGCGTCATCTTCTGGTCCTGCCTCTGGCCGATCCTCTTCACGACCATCGCCGGGGTCCAGGGGGTCGATCCTCTGTTTGTCAAGGTTGCCCGCTCCATGGGAAGCGGCCGGCTGGCGGTCTTCGCCAGGGTCCTCTTTCCGGGGGCCCTTCCCTCCATCTTCACCGGTATCCGCCTGGGCATGACCTTCGCGTTCCTGATGCTGATCGCCGCCGAGATGGTCGGCGCGCACACCGGTCTCGGCTGGCTGGTCCACAACTCACAGATGAATTACGTCATTCCAAGGCTCTATCTCGCGGCTGCAGTCATTGCAGTACTCGGCATGGCCATGAATTACTTCCTGCACGCGCTGGAACGCCGGGTGGTCAGTTGGCAGGAAGCAGTGGAGGTGAAATGATGGCCGCGCTTAGCGAAAAAAAACCGGTGTGGTCACCGTTACGCCATGTGAACAAGCTCTCCATCCTCCTCTTCCTCATAGTGTGGCAAGTGGTCCCGATGGCCGGGGGTATCGTGGAGACCTTTGTCGCTCCCCCCACGCTCGTGGCAAAGGCGCTCTTCGAGCTCTATCAATCAGGTGAGATAGTGGGACACGTGGCCGTCAGCCTTTTCCGGGCAGCCGCCGGCTTTGCCGTTGCCGCCGCCATGGGAATTCCCCTCGGATTTCTCCTGAGCGGCGCTTTTGTGACGTTGGAGCGCCTGATCAATCCTGTGATACGCTTCCTGGGGCAGGTAAACCCCTTCTCGCTTTTCCCCCTGTTCATTATTCTCTTCGGTATCGGAGAGCTGTCCAAAGGCGCAATGATCTTCTGGGTCTCCCTCTGGCCGATCCTCTTCCACACCATCAGCGGAGTGAAAGAGGTCGACCCTGTCCTTATCAAGTCGGCCCGCTCCATGGGGACGGGGATTTGGCCACTCTTCTTCAGGGTGATCCTCCCGGCCTCATCGCCCGGGATCTTCCATGGGCTCAAGATGGGTTCCGGGACTGCTTTCTTCATGCTGATAGCCGCGGAGATGATCGGCGCGAGCAGAGGGTTGGGTTGGCTGGTCTGGAACGCCCAGATCAACTTTCAGATGCCGCAGCTCTTTGCGGCCACGGTGCTCATCTCGTTATTGGGGCTTTCCCTCAACTTCATATTCGGTGCACTGGAGGAAAGGTTCACGGGATGGAAAGAGAAATCGGTCGGTGAAAACTAGTATAAAAGAGCTTATTTAGCCGCAGATTTTTAGAAGCGGGCGGCAAAAAGAGGCTTTTGGCAACACCAATCAATCGAATAAAAGGAGGCAAAAATGTCAGTAGGCAGGAAAAAGCGTTATTGGATAGTGGCGGCGGTTGTAGCCGCGCTCGCGTTGGTTGTGTCGGCCGTCGGGGTGTCGAAAGTCCAGGCCAAACCCAAGAAGCAGATCATAGAAATAAGGACCTGGACCAGAAAAGATTGCAGCCTGGCGCCCTGGCTGGTAACGGAAAAACTCGGCTATTTCGCTGAGGAGGGGATCAAGCTGGTGTACACCGGGGAGACCCAGCCGCCCCTGCAAATACCCTCGCTCATCAGGGGAGACAACGACGTGGGGAGCGGCCATCCCAACCAGTACGGCATAGCCATTGCCAACGGGGCGAAGATCACCGGAGTGGTGCGCGGCGGGATAGAGCCCGATGCAAAGGTCGATCCCAAGTTCCGCCACATGTGGTTTTTCGTCAATCCCACGAAGCACCCGAATATAAAGAAATTTGCCGATCTGAAGAACATCGAGGGCAAGATCAAGATCTCTACCATCACGAAGAACATTTGCACGGACTTTCTGATAAACACCCTGGCCGATAAGCATGGAATACCCCGTGACAAGTTCGAATGGGTGACCATGCCCGACATCCAGGGAATCCAAGCCCTGAAACAAGGGCTTATTGACGTGGGGACCGCCCATCCTCCCTTCTACAAGGGCAATATAGACGCCGGCGCGGTGAAGATCGCCGACTCCTTTGAGACCGGCCTCGGGACCTCCGCGGGCCTGACCTTCTATTGGTTCCGCAATGACTTCATCAAGGAGAATCCTGAAGCGGTAGCGGGCTTTGTCCGGGCCCTCAAGAAAGGGCAGCGCTGGGCGAACGCGAACCCCGAGCAGACCGCCAAATGGACGGAAGAGGCCATAGGCGTGCCCGTGACGGGCAACCATTACTATGCGACGGACGCCACCATCATCGAAAAAGAGATCGATCCCTGGATCAAGTACATCGAGGACAGCAAGGTCGTCCCGAAAGGAAAAATCACCTCCGCCTCCATCATAACCCATCAGTTCGAGGCGTACGGCAATGACGACAAGGCATCGTCCAAGGCGAAAAGCAACAACAAGGCCGAGGGAAAAAGCAATCCCAAGACCAGGAAGAAACTGTAGCAGTACCCTTGCGGAAGGGGCGCGCCAGGGTGCCGTTGCCCCTTTCCGGGGAGGGGTGTTTCCGCTGGAGAGGACCCGACGAAACGAACAGGAAAACCAAAGGAGGTATCCATGATCGATCTGACTACTGATACATGCCCCAACAGGGAACAACGCGCAGGGGCCATCAATGCGTATTTCGGCAAAGCGAGCGACCTCATCCGGGGAATCAAGGAGGGAACGCTCTGCAATAGAGACCGGGACTTCCAGCAATCTTCCGGCTGCGTCCTCAATTTCTACCTCACCACACGGGTGGTGACGATCAGGGATGCGGTCATGATCGTCCATGCGCCCGTGGGCTGCTCTTCCACGGCGCTCCTCTACCGCGAGGTCTACCGGAGGGTGCCGGTGAGTGAAGGCAGGCCGGCCCTTTTCGACCTCCATTGGCTCACTACTAATCTTGATGAGAAAGACGTGGTATTCGGCGGCGCCGACAAGCTCCGGTTCGCCATCAGGGAGGCGGAACGGCGCTATGATCCCAGGGCTATCTTCGTGCTTGCGTCCTGCACATCCGGCATTATCGGCGAGGATATCGAGGCGGTCATCGCGGAGATGCAGGAAGAAACGGCGGCAACAATAGTGCCCGTTCATTGCGAGGGGATACGCTCCCGCATTATCCAGACCGCTTACGACGCCTTTTGGCACGGTGTCCTGAAATATTTGGTGAAAAAACCTGTGAAAAAACAGCCGGACCTCGTGAACATCGCGAGCATGCTGTCCTATACCTGGCAGGACCGCATCGAGATCACCCGTCTCCTCAACAGGATAGGATTGCGTCCCAACTTCATCCCCGAGTTCGCCACGGTGGAGCAGTTCGAGATGCTTGGAGAAGCAGCAGTGACGGCTCCCATCTGCCCGACCTATACCGATTATATCTCCCGGGGGCTCGAACAGGAATTCGGGGTTCCCTACTTCATGTTCCCGTCGCCGGTGGGGATCGACCACACCGACGAGTGGCTTAGGGAGATCGCCCGTCATACGGGAAAGGAAAGGGAAACCGAGGTCCTGATTAAAGAGGAACGGGAAAAATGGGTGCCCAGGATGGAGGCCATACGGGAGGAGTTTTCGCGATTCAAAGGGAACGGCGAGAAAGTGGAGATACTGGGCTCCCTCGGCCAGGGACGTCTCATCACGCAGGTTCCCTTCTTCGAGGAGATAGGCGTGAAAACCCCTGCCGCCATTTGCCAGGACTTCGACAACCTCGTTCTCGATGAGATCAAGGGGGTTGTGGAAGAGGCAGGCGACTTCGATATCCTGGTCAATACATTCCAGGCGGCCGAACTCGCCCATATCACCCGCAGCTACGACCCGGACATGGCCCTTACCTGCCCTTTCCAGGGGAGCTCTTACAAACGCGGCAAGGGATCGACGCGCATCCATGCCCTGCGTGGAGACGCACGCAGGTGGAGCGCCCAGGCGGGTTACAAGGGCGCTGTGGCGTACGGAAATTTCCTTCTCCAGTCCCTCAAAAACCGTGCATTCCAGCGGACTATGCTCGCCAAGACCCCTGATACCTACTACGAATGGTGGTACAAGCAGCCGGATCCGCTCCACTACCTGAAAAAGGAGGCATCGGGTGGACAAGGGTAACCTGTTGAGGCAACCAGAAACAGTTGAATATCCGGAGGTAATGGAAGCTCCGCGTTATTCCTGCGCCCTCGGCGGAGCATACATGGCTGTCCTGGCAACGTATGGCGCTGTCCCCATTCTCCATTCGGGGTCCGGATGCGGCATGTCACAGCACTTCGGACAGAATTTCGGGGCAGGACTCAACGGAGCGGGGCCTCAGGGAAATACGAGCACGCCCTGCTCGTGTCTGGTGGAGGAGCACGTTGTCTTCGGGGGTCAGGACAAGCTTCGCGCCCTTATAAGATCGGCCATGGAAGTGATGCGCGGGAACTTCTACGTGGTGGTTTCAGGTTGCGTCCCGGCCCTGATAGGCGATGACGTGAAAGCGGTGGTGAAGGAATTCTCCCGCGAGGCGCCACCCGTTATTCATGCCGACACGGCCGGCTTTCTGGGGAGCTCATACAGGGGCTACGAGCTCTACCTCGACGCGGTTATCGATCAGCTTCTCACGGAACGGCCCGTCATAAAACGTCGGGTCAATCTTCTGGGAATAGTGCCTTATCAGCATGTGTTCTGGAAGGGGAACCTCCGGGTCATCAAAAGCCTTCTTGAAGGAATAGGGCTTTCGGTCAATATGATCTTCACGGAAAAGGACGGTCTTACCGCGCTCCGGGAGATACCGGCGGCGGAATTGAATATTGTCTTCTCGCCGTGGTCGGGAGTGCCCGCGGCGGAAAAACTGAACGGCACTTTCGGCACGCCGTACCTCGTGTTCCCTGCTGTTCCGGTGGGGCCGAAGGACACGACATCCTTTCTGCGGCTCATCGCCGACCGTCTTCATCTCAAAAAGGAAAAAGTCAAAAACTTCGCAAAAAATGAGGAACAGCGGGCTTATCGCTTTGCCGAGTACATGGCGGATATCAGCCTGATGGCCCTCCCCAACGCGTATACGGCGATCGTCGCCGATGCCGGCACTGCCATCGGCCTCACCCGCTACGGAGCAAATGAGCTTGGCTGGTTGCCCGAGGTCGTTATCATCACCGACAATCCGCCGGAAGAGTACCATAGCCGTATAGTTCGTTCCCTCACGGAAGGGATAGAAAGCGTGGTCAAGCCGGAGGTGCATTTCGAGGCTGATTCGCACCGGATACGCCTCATCCTTCGGGAGCACACCCTCCAGCTCGTCCTGGCAAGCTCCCTGGAGAAGTACATCGCCGTAGACGAGCTGGACGCGATGCAGGTGAGCGTATCATTCCCGGTCTACGACCGGCTGATCATCGACCGGACCTACGCAGGCTACCGGGGAGGCTTGGCCTTGATGGAAGATGTGGCATTCAAGTATGGCGGACCTTTGTAAAACGGGGTCTCTGAAGGTGTTCGATGCGTCCTGCCAGCCAGACAAGGACGGCCTATGGCCGGGCATTTGTCTATTCTTTGGCGTTTCATCTCCTTATCTTCCTGCCCGTCCTGACAATCTCCGGCGGACAGAGGGATAAGCCTGAACATGAACAGGTAATCGTCGTTGACCTGTCACTGCCGGATGGCGGACCGACCACATCGTCAATCCCACAATCCGGGAGGAGAGAAGCCGCAATGACACCGTCACGGGTGACGGTTCAATCCTCCAGGAGATACGTGCCTTCCGCCGGTCCTCGCCCAGCGGGTTTGACCAGGACTTCCGCGGTGATAAACGACGGATCCGAAGAAGCCGGAGAGACGGCCTTCCCTCCGGGCACGGACTCCGTCTCTGTGACGGCCATAGATAGCGACGGACAGACTCCGTCTCCATCAGAAGAAATGTCTCCCGGCATTCGCTCCGGGACCGAAGGCCCATCCGGCCCCACAACGGCGGTGTCCGGCCTCACGAAAAGAGGCCCGCCCGGAGGAGAGGGAGGAGTCAATACCATTGCAGCGACATACGGGAAAGAATGCTTTGTGTTCATCCGCAACGCCATTATGAAGAAGCTCTCTTACCCGGCTTTAGCCCGTCGAAAGGGATGGTCCGGTACGGTGAAAGTCTCCTTTGTGGTCCATGAGGATGGGACCGCTGATGATATCAGGGTCGCCCGGAGCTCCGGGTTCGAGATACTCGACATGAGCTCTCTGGATGCTGTCAGGCGGGCCTCTCCCTTCCCCAAACCCCCTGCCGCCGTGCACGTCATCATGCCCATTGCGTATAGGCTGACCGATGGATAGGCGCGAGGGCTTTCCGAATTATCCAGCCCTCCTGGATCATTCATCCCTCCCCGGTGATCAACGCAGACCACGAAAGATGCGGAGACACATCCTGACAAACAAATATGTGGTGGTGATGCCGACCATTACCGCCTTCCTCCTTCTCCTGCTCACGCCATTCTGCCTGTCCGTAATCAGGACGACCAGCGGGCCGCCTGCATGTTGCTGCTCCGGTGTCAAATCGGGAACTGCCCCTCACCAATGCCGTGCCTGCTGCTCCGGCCTCAAATCGAACTGCCCGACGATATCGGGCCCCAAATGCCATGTTAACGGACACGAAGACACCCATCGGCTTTTGGAGTTCGTCCTGGGTTGCTTTAGCCTTATGACCTTCGACCGGATCGATTGCAGTCGCGTGAGACTTCTTCTGCCGCCCGAAAATGTCTACCTTGAAGTTCCTGTCACACCACGCATAGACCTCCCGGGTCCTGCACGGGTTTAATCCCGGAATGGCCCGACGAGGCCTGTGTTGCCTTGCTGGCCGAACTGCCGGGAATGTTCTCGTTTTTATGACGAAAGGAGGCACTATGCGAAAAACGCTACTCTGCTGCGTGTTGGGAGTGCTCTTTCTGCTCCCGGAGGACCACCTCTGGGCACTCGATAGCCGCAGCAATAACGCAAAAGAAGAATCTGCCATCGTCCTTGAAGAGGCCGTTGTCACTAGCGCCCGTGAGGGGCGGGGGGCCGTCAAGGGTAAGGATGAATACGTCCCTTTGAGAAAGCATGAGCGGGTGGTGACGCCTTCGGAGCGGGCACGCACCAACGACACTGCGGGTTTGCTTTATGACGCGCCGGGTGTCAGTCTGCAACAAAATGGCGGGGTCGCCGGCATTCCCTTCTTACACGGTCTGGGGAACGACCGTGTGCGCATCAAGGTCGATGGAATGGACTTGATTTCGGCCTGCTCGAATCACATGAATGCTCCTCTTTCCTACATTGATCCGGGCAATGTGAGCCGTGTGAGCGTGATGGCCGGTATTACGCCGGTCAGTGTCGGCGGTGACAGTATCGGCGGGACGATCCTCGTCGATTCTGCACCCCCTGTTTTCGCCGCTCCCGGAGAAAAATTGCATACGGAAGGAGGTGTGTCTTCGTTCTACAGGAGCAATAACAAAGGTTATGGAGGCTGGCTATCGACCTCCTTATCCACTGCTCACGTGAGCATGCGTTACACCGGCTCTTTTGCACAGGCGGACAACTACAAGGCTGCCCGGGATTTCAAGGCGGCAGGCCCGGCCGCAACGGGCCGGGGCTGGTTATCGGGAAACGAGGTAGGTTCTTCGAACTACAAGTCGGAGAATCATGCCTTTGCAATGGCATTGCGCAAAGAAGATCATTTGCTTCAGCTCAATCTCGGTCTCCAGCATATTCCTTATCAGGGCTTTCCGAACCAGCGCATGGATATGACCGACAATTACAGCCAGCAGGTTAATCTGCATTACACCGGTCAATACGGGTGGGGAATTCTGGAAACCCGTGTCTATAACGAACAAACGTGGCATAAGATGGATTTCGCCGATGACAAACAGTACTATTACGGCAATCCGGCAACCATTTTGGCCCCCGGCATGCCGATGAACACGAAAGGAAAAAACACGGGCGTGCTGCTTAAGGGGGATATTCTCCTGTCGCAAAGGGACACTCTGAAGTTAGGCATTGATTTTCAGCGCTACCGCCTGGACGACTGGTGGCCGCCGTCCCCTCCTGTCCTGCCTGCCGGTTACACTTCCGGGGGGATGGCTCCGTTCACGTTCCTCAGCATTAACAACGGCGAACGCGATCGCTTCGGCGGCTTTGCCGAGTGGGAAGCACGGTGGAGCCCGCAATGGATCACCCAGTTGGGAGTGCGCAGTGATACGGTGAAGATGAATACCGGACCGGTGCGGGGCTATAACGACACCATGATGTATAATGGCGCGCCTTTGTATCCTGTCACCACTTTCAACGCCCTCAACCGCAAGCGCACCGACAGCAACGTTGATGTCACAGCCCTGACCCGCTACTCACCGGGCGCACGGCAGACCTTCGAGTTTGGCTACGCCCGGAAGACCCGCTCTCCCAACCTCTATGAGCGTTATGCCTGGTCAACCAATACAATGGCCATGGAGATGATCAATTGGGCCGGCGACGGCAATTATTACCTAGGCAATGTTAATCTGAAGCCGGAGGTTGCGCACACCGTCAGCGCCACTGCCGACTGGCATGATGCCTCCCGAGGAGAATGGGGTTTGAAGGTCACACCTTACTACACTTACGTTCAGGATTATATCGATGTCCGCCGCTGCCCGACATCCGTGTGCGGGGACACTGCCGCTGTCAGGTCGAGCCTGACGGCAACAAGCGGGTTTGTTTATCTCCAGTTCGTGAACCAGTCTGCCCGTCTCTACGGTATTGATGTCTCAGGATACTTCCCGCTGATAAAAACCAGTGACTACGGCAGCTTCACGGCAACAGGCGTTCTGAATTACGTGAAGGGAAAGAACGAGACGACGGGAGACAATCTCTACAATATCATGCCGCTGAATGTGAAGCTGGCAATAGTACATCATCTTGGCAAAATGACGAATACGATCGAAGGACAGTTTGTGGCTGAGAAAACCGAGGTATCCCGGGTTCGAAACGAAATAAAGACTGCCGGTTACGGCCTGCTGAATTTTCGCAGCAGTTATGAATGGAAAAGGGTCCGCATAGATGCCGGCATCGAAAACGTGCTCGACAAGTTTTACGCCCTGCCCATGGGAGGTGCATATATCGGCCAGGGCGCAACCATGTCGGGAGGTGCCATTCCGTGGGGTATTCCCGTTCCCGGACCCGGCCGCTCGTTCTACGCAGCCTTGACCGTCACGTACTGAAGAATACGGGGCGGCCTGGCGCCGCCCCAAGTATGTATAGGCAAGGGGAATCCTGATCACGCCCGGGGACAACGGAATGGCTCAATCAGAACTAAAGAAATTTACGAGACTTTGAAAAATATACTTGACAATATTAGTAAACATACATACTATATAGGATTACTATAGTTACGGTCGAACATCCGCGCGAGGGCGAAATGCGGACTTGCTGCCATCCAATCCGGAATTTTACCGCAAAATGCGGTACCGGAGATAAGGAGAATTGTGTGAAGAGACGCCTCTCATAGTAGACAATTTACTGCAGACAGCTTACTGAAGCTGACCAGACAGACTGGAGGCTAAGTTGACGGATCCACAACGAGGGAGCCCTTAACTTAGCCTTTTTATTGCATGGGATTAAGAGGCCTTTTGGAAAAGAAAGAGACGCTTTTGACAATAGCCAAGAATCTAAAAGGAGAACATTATGACGACAGAGATCAATCCAACAAACGGCAATGGGGCGAAAGGCCGCAAGATAGTGATCAAGGATATCGGACGGGTTTTTCATATCAAGAAGAGCCCTACCGGACCCCATGACTTCGTGGCCCTTCAGAATGTCAGCCTGGAGGTGAAAGAAGGCGAATTCCTCGCCCTCGTCGGACCTTCGGGCTGCGGCAAGTCGACTCTCCTTGACATCCTGGCGGGCCTCGGAAAGCCTTCCTCCGGTTCGGTCTATATCGACGGCAGGCAGGTCACCGGTCCTGCCCTCGACAGGGGGGTCGTGCTTCAGGGGTATGCCCTTTTCCCGTGGCGCACGACCCGGCAAAATGTGGAGTTCGGCCTTCAGATCAAGAAAGTGCCCAAGGCGGAGCGAAAGAAGATCAGCACCCATTTCATCAACCTGGTGGGGCTCCAGGGTTTCGAAGACCGCTTCCCCCATGAGCTCTCCGGGGGAATGAAACAGAGGGTTGCCATTGCCCGGGCCCTTGCCTACGACCCCGAGGTGCTTCTCATGGACGAGCCTTTTGCGGCAGTCGACGCCCAGACAAGGGAGACGCTCCAGGACGAGCTTTTGCGGATCTGGGAAGAGACGGGAAAGACCATCATCTTCGTGACGCACAGCATCGAAGAGGCGGTCTTCCTGGCCGATCGGGTTGCCGTGATGACGGTGAATCCCGGTACCGTGCGGGAAATTGTCCCCATCGACTTGCCCCGGCCGCGCCAGAACAGCGGCATCCGGTCGTCACCCGGGTTCGGATGGGTCAGGCAGAAGATATGGGAACTGCTGCAAAACCAGCCGCCTGTCGAACAGAAAAAGGACGACGGCGTATCGGTGGCGGATGTTATCTCTCCTGCGGCAGTATTATAGGATATTCAAATCAATGTTCAAAGATACTCGGACGTTCCGGCGGATACTGGGTCGGGTCGAAGAGTGCTTGATACTGGACATCGAAATAAGGATCTATGAACTCGGTTTAGGAGCACACACTCTCAACAAGAGCAGAGGTATGCATGGCAAAAAAGTTAAAACAGATTGCGATCTACGGAAAAGGCGGCATCGGTAAATCCACGACTACCTCGAACATCAGTGCGGCCCTGTCGGAAGAGGGGTACAAGGTCATGCAGTTCGGCTGCGATCCGAAAAGCGACTCCACAAACACCCTGCGGGACGGGAAGTACATACCTACCGTGCTGGATACGCTGAGAGAAAAAAGTGTCGTAAGGGCCCACGATGTCATATTCGAAGGCTTCAACGGAATTTATTGCGTCGAGTCGGGCGGACCGTCTCCGGGCGTGGGTTGCGCAGGGCGAGGCATCATCACCGCGGTACAGCTCTTTAAACAGCAAAAAGTGTTCGAGGAACTGGATCTCGATTTCATCATCTACGATGTCCTCGGCGACGTGGTCTGCGGCGGATTCGCCATGCCCATTCGCGAGGGGATAGCGGAGCATGTCTTCACGGTCTCTTCAGCGGATTTTATGGCCATCTATGCGGCGAACAATCTTTTCAAAGGCATACACAAGTATTCGAATGCCGGCGGGGCCCTCTTGGGCGGAGTAATAGCGAACTCCATCAATGCGCCGTATGCGCGGGAGATTATCGATGACTTTGTCCGGAAGACGAAAACCAAGGCGCTGGAGTATATCCCGAGGTCCGTGACCGTGACGCAGAGCGAGCTTCAGGGCAAGACCACCATTGAGGCGGCGCCGGACTCGGACCAGGCAGCGGTCTACCGGTCTCTTGCCAGAAAAATCGCTGCCCACGCGAAATCGAAAGTGCCGTCACCGCTTGGTGTGTCGGAACTGAGAGAGTGGGCGTCAAAGTGGGCGGACCATTTATTGGCGCTGGAGACCGGTGAAGTGAGGGGTGCAGCGGCACATATATGAGGCGGATTATGCAGGGACAAGGACAAGAAAAGGAGGGAATGAATTCAATGACGACGCGAGGTGACGCATGAAGACGTTTCTCCCGGCCGTTATGGAAAGGGTAGCGAGGTGAGCGTGAAATGCATTCAGCCATAGAAAAAAAGCTCGAAATTGTCCGGCGCTTCATTCTCCGCTGGTCAGGGGTCGTTGTTTTTCTCGTCCTCTGGGAGGCGGCGCCAAGGCTTGGCTGGATTGACCGGCAGTTCGCCCCGGCCTTCTCGACGGTGCTCCAGGCCATACTCGGCCTCGCGGCTGACGGCAGCCTTGCGAAGCACGTGATTATCAGCCTCTGGCGGGCAGCGTGCGGCCTTCTCGCCGCTGTGGCCGTCGGGATCCCCCTCGGCTTCCTGCTGGCCCTGCGCCTTCCCGTCTGGGCCACCGTCCTTGACCCGTTCTTGCGGGTCCTGAGCCAGGTGAACCCCTTCTCCCTCATGCCGGTCTTTGTTTTCTTCTTCGGACTCGGAGAGACGGCAAAGATCGTCGTCATCGCCTGGGTTTCGCTCTGGCCGGTCCTTTTCTACACCATGACGGCCGTTCAGCACGTGGAGCCCGTGCTGGTCAAGACCGGCCGGTCCTTCGCCATGCCGGATGCGCAGCTCTACAGGAAGGTGATCCTGCCGGCGGCGTTGCCGGTGATCTTTGTCGGTCTGCGTATAGGTGCGGGACTTGTCTTCTTCATGATCGTCGCCGCGGAGATGCTCGGGTCGAACGGGGGGCTCGGCTGGCTCGTCCATAACTCCGCCATGAATTACTCGATACCGCGCATCTATGCCGGAGCGGTCCTCATAGTCGTTCTCGGCTATCTGCTTAACCGCCTTCTCCGGTCACTTGAGGCGCTGCTCTTCCCGGCCGACCAGGAACTGGTGGGTCTGGTCGAGACCCGGCCGACAACGGGGTTCTCGTGGCATCCCGGGCGGAAGAGCGCCGTCGCTGCGGCTGTCGTGATCGTCTTTTTCCTTATTGTAGGAGGGCGTGAAGTATACACAATCAACCTGAAGGCCGCCAGCCTTGACGGTTACATCGGCCAGCAGCACGATGCCGGAGCTCACACGGCGCATCATCACCATCAGCATCATATGAAGGCAGTGGAACAGCAGGACGCCGCCGGGGCGCAAACAGCGCATCAACATCAGCACCAGCACCAGCACCAGGCGAAGGAAACGGAGCAGCAGCACGATGCCGGAGCTCACACGGCGCATCATCACCATCATCACATGAAGGGGACAGAGCATGAATAAAAGAGGGATAGTTGCGCGCAGGCTGATACTACTTGCCGTTGTCCTGATTGTCTGGGAGGCTGTGCCCCGGACGGGGCTCGTCAACCCGCTCTTTATCCCGCCCCTGTCCGGGGTGGCTGCAGCGCTGCGCGACGTGATCGCAACCGGCGAGCTTTCTACCCACACGCTGCTGAGCTTGCAGAGGGCCGTGCTCGGCCTCATCGCCGGGCTCGTCATCGGCCTGCCCCTCGGGCTTCTCCTCGGCGGATGGTTTCCGCGGACGCAGACTGCCCTCGAGCCTCTCATGGAGCTCTTTGCGCAAGCAAACCCCCTCATACTTTTCCACGTCATCATGCTCTTCCTCGGCATAGGAGAGGCGGCAAAAACCTTTATCATCGCCTGGCTTTGCCTCTGGCCGATCACGTTCAGCACCATCACCGGCATTCGGACAATCGATCCGTCCGTTCTCAAGATGGCCCGTTCTCTCGGGCTCGGACGCATGCGTCTTTTCGTGCTGGTGACGCTTCCCGCCGCAGCGCCCTCCGTCTTCGCAGGGCTGCGGCTGTCGGCGGGCTACGCCTTTATCATGCTCATTGCCGCGGAGATGATGGGGGCGAGTTCCGGTCTTGGCTGGCTCGTGATCCAGTTCCAGGAAAGCTACACCGCTACCAGGATATTTGCCGCTGCCCTCGTCATCACTGCCCTGGCGATCGGGGCAGACTCACTGCTCAAGCTCCTGGGCGGGCGGTTTCTCAAGGGCACGGAGTCTGCCACCGATGATTACGTGCAACTGACCGGTGGGGCGCGGGGAAGGGAGTAAATGGGAACGATTTTGAAAATTGGGTTCGGAAAAGCGGAACACGGCGAAAGGAGTGCGAAGAATATGGGTGAGAGAACTGTTGCGAAAGAGGGGATAGCTGCACCATTCCAGGTGAAATGGATAGGGGCCCAGAAAGATGTGCTGAAGGGTGACCTGACGGCCCGTATAGCGCTCCACTACCTTGAGGGTCTCAGTTCACTCTACGCCGTGGGCCCCCTCGAGGGGCTCAAAGGGGAGGTGACGATCCTGCACAGCGTTCCCTCCATATCGAGGGTAGAGGAAGGCAAGAGGATCGTCATTGACTCGAGCTTCTGCAATGGCGCCTGCTTCCTCGCTTACGTCCAGGTAGGGCACTGGCATGAAGTCGCATTGCCTTCCCGTGTGCTGCGAGAAGCCGAGCTAGAGTGGTTCCTTCCCGAGGCTGCGGCCGCTATCGGGATCGACCCCGGAGAACCGTTTCCCTATCTACTGGAGGGAACACCGCGGTCCGTGGAATTTCACATTCTCAATAAAATCGACAACCAGCCCCATAACCGGGAGCGGCACGAGCGGGCAAAAGTGCATTTCCGCCTGAAAGCGAGCGCACTCACCATCATCGGTTTTTACTCCAGCAATCATCGGGGGATATTTACCCCCGGCCACAGCTCGATCCACCAGCATGTCGTCACGAAGGGCGGAGCTGTCGCCGGTCATGTGGATGGCATTTCGCTTACCCCCGGAGTCCGGCTTTTCTTGCCTGATCCGTACGGCCCGCGTATATGAAACCCCGGTCGGGGGCACCTGCTCGGGCTATTGAGAAAGGGGTCCCCTAAAAAGGAAGGAGCATGATGTCGACAGATTTCAAAGAGACCATGACATCCGCAGAGCGGTTCGCTGCTGCAGTGAGCGGTAAACCCTACGACCGGATACCGGTGCATCTCCTCATCAGCGACCATGCGGCCCGGGTTCTCGGTGTCACGGTAGGGGAATACGAATCTTCGGCCACGCTCATGGCCAGGGGCCAGGCAGAGGCGTTCCGGAAATACGGACACGACGTGGTGAACGTCGGGCCGGGGCTCACCGGCATACCGGAAGCCCTCGGATGCCGGATCGGCCTTCCCGACGGCTCGCCATTCGTGGCTGAACCGGCCGTAAGAACGGAAAAAGACGCGGCTCGCCTGAAAGTTCCGGATCCCCACCGGGACGCAAGACTCCCCCTCTTCCTTGAAGCAGCCGTCCTCCTGCGTCATACACTCGGAAACGAGGCCGTCATATCGATGACCACCTCGGGTCCCTTCACCACGGCAGCCCATGTGCGCGGTACGGACCAGTTCCTCCGGGACCTCAGGCGGGACCCTCCTTTTGTTCACCGTATTCTCCGCGTGGCAACGGAAAGCATCATTGCTTTCGCCCGTGCAGCAGCAGAGGTCGGAGTGCGGATCAGTCTGGCCGACCCGACTGCCTCGGGAACGATGATCGCCGCCACGCAATTCAGGGAATTTGCCCTCCCTTATCTCACCGAGGTGGTAACCGCGGTGAAGGAGGCGACGGGCGGGCCCCCGGCCCTGCATATCTGCGGCAATACGTCGAAAATATGGCGGGAGATGGCCGACACCGGGGCCGGAGTTCTTTCTCTGGACAACGTAATAGACCTGGCCGAGGCCAAGGCAGCGGCAGGAGACAGGGCGCCCCTTCTGGGGAACATACATCCTACAGAAGTCATGTACTTAGGGAAGCCGCATGAGGTAAGGGCCAACGCCGCGAAATGCCTTGCAAAGGCCTGGGATACGCCGAAGGGATACGTCCTCGGCCTCGGGTGCGGTCTCCCCATAGACACGCCCCCGGAGAACATCCTTGCCCTGGTCGATGCCGCCAGGGAATACGGCCGCTGGCCCCTCGATCCTGAAAGGTTCGCGCAATGAACACGCGACTGAGGAGACTCTATGCGGATGAATTCACCTATCGGCAAAGCGATACTCTCCCTCGTGCGAGAGGGCAACTACGCCCATCCCGGAGAGGAGGAGGCCATCGAACTCGTCTTCGCTTCGGTGTCTGAAGACCCCTCGCGTTTGATCCTTGATGTGGGATGCGGTCGCGGCGGCACAGCCGACTACGTGAGGCGCCATGGCTGGGGAAGGGTCACCGCGGTTGACATCGACAACGAAACACTTTCCTTTGCGGCAAAAGAGTATCCGAAGGTGCGATTCATCCGAGAAGACGTGATGAAGATCGGCGCTCTCTGGCACAGCGCTTTTGATCTCATATACCTCTTCAACTCCTTCTACGCGTTTCCCGATCAGGATGAAGCGCTGCGCCAGATCGGGCGGACGGCGAGGCAAGGGGCAACGCTGCTTGTCTTTGACTATACAGACGTCGAGGGGGCTTTCCGCCAGTGGGCCAACAGCGATCAGGCATTCTGGGCGCCTATCGATCTGCGAGGCTTTTCCGGCAGGTTGGAGGATACCGGCTGGGATCTGGAAAGCACCACTGACATAACCGACCGCTACCGCCTCTGGTACCGGCAGCTTGTCGCTCGATTCCAGTCCAAGAAGAGCGAGATCGTCGGCGGATTCGGTGAAGAATGGTACGACTACGCATACACGACTTACACCGACCTATTGAGACTCATCGAGAACAACGTGGTCGGCGGGGTCATCATCAAGGCCAGACGAGCGCCCGATAAGTCAAGGATAAAAAGATTTAACCCCTAATTCTCACCCTCCTTCGGCAGTTCAACTCCGGCATTCCCAAGGAACCCACAGTGGATTTCGCGGTCGGCCCGGGAGCCGACCTGAATTCGGGATGTGCATCAGCGGGTGTCGAGTACCGGCGCGGTCATTCAAGGGTGTCCGGTCGAAATGGGGCTAGTCCAGCGTAACACTTTAGTGCCATAAGAAGGTGCAAACTTCGGAGACGGAAAAATATTGACAGCACAATGGGTGAAAGCGGAAATTATGGAGGCGTGCACGGTTTTTTTAGAACGTCTTAGCAGGAGGCAGCATGAAAGACAGGTTGTTGGTAGTATTCCTTATCGTGGCGGCAATGTTTGCGATGACCATTATTGTCGGCCTTACGTCTCTTCACGCACAATGCTCAGCACCAGTGGACTTGGGAGTTGACAACAAGAGCGAGGTAGACAAGCCCTTGAGCAATATCCCCGGTGTTTCCATCCCCTCGGCGGCAAGCACTTGGACCGGTACCACCAGCGGCCCCAGCGTCGCCACGTCTACAGACGCTGCTTCGGGTACAACCAGCGGACAAAAATCGAAAACCGGAACCGAGAAAGCACAGTAAAGGCATCTGGTAACACGTCGCTCCCGTCAGGTTCCTCAACTCTTCCGCCCTCCCTCTCTCGCCTTCGAGAGAATCACTGACATAATGCTGGCAGGGATACGGCGTAATATGGTAATCAATTAACAGCTTCATCAGACCCCGGAGCCGCACTCAACATCAACGCGAACTCAAAAGGCACAACAGGGTTTGAAAAGGCCCAGACATGCGAGGAGGGTTGCGTCTTGTCCGACCCACAAGCGGCAAACGAACAGCGGGCCTGTTTCACGGCAAAAGGTTGGAATCCGACGGGAAATAAAGGACCATTTAGCTCCTATTGAGCTACTTGTCTACCGGCAAAATTATCACATTTTGCTTGAAACAAAACAGCGCAAGTGGTAAGTCGATAACATCCGGAAAGGATCGAATAGACTATGGAAAACCGTTTCTTCGAGAAGCCCATCCTCAATTCACCTTATGAGCGTCCGGTTCAACATTGGGAACTTGATGCGCAGGGCCAGCCGACCCAGCGGATCATCGACAAGCGCCGTCCCGCCGAGTTCATCACGCCGATCCCCAAACCCCAGAAACGTAAAGGCCAAGCCGGCCAACAGCAGGAGCTGGTTTTTGACGAGGGCAAAGGGCTTTCGACACAGGCCCAGCAGTACGACCCGACCCCGATCATCAACGAACTGCGGTACCACGTGGATCAGTGGCGCGCCATCCCGAATCCAAACAACTGGCGGGTGGAACCGGAAACGGCCCGTCTGCTCCAGCACTGGCGGCACTATCGCTTCGTCGGCATCAGACCCTTCTTTTGCCAGATAGAGGCGGTAGAGACAGTCATCTGGCTAACCGAAGTGGCGCCAAAGATGGGTAAGAACGGTACGAGATTCCTGGAGCATCTGGCCAACGCCAACAACGACGCCAATCCCGGATTAATGAGGCTCGCCCTGAAGCTGGCCACCGGCGCGGGTAAAACTACCGTGATGGCCATGATCATTGCCTGGCAGACTATCAATGCGGTGCGCCGGCCCAACAGCAATAAGTTCACCCGAGGGTTCCTCGTCGTCACTCCGGGGATCACCATCAAAGACCGCCTGCGCGTGCTCCAGCCCAACGACCCGGACAGCTATTACCAGAGCCGCGAGCTTGTCCCCGCCGACATGCTTCCCGATCTGGAACGGGCCAAGATCGTGGTGACCAATTACCACGCATTCAAGCTCCGCGAGTGCATCGAACTGTCCAAGGGCGGACGCTCCTTGCTTCAAGGTCGCGGAGAGGCGCTCAATACGCTTGAGACTGAAGGGCAAATGCTGCAAAGGGTCATGCCCGGCCTTATGGGGATAAAGAACGTCCTGGTGATAAACGACGAGGCTCACCACTGTTACCGCGAGAAACCCCGTAACAACGGCAATGAGGAGGACTTGAGAGGCGACGAAAAGAAGGAGGCCGAGAAAAACAACGAAGCTGCTAGGGTCTGGATCTCCGGCCTCGAATGCGTCAAACGGAAGCCGGGCGTCAACCGCATCATAGACCTGTCCGCCACGCCGTTCTTCCTCAGAGGTTCGGGCTATGCGGAGGGCACGCTCTTCCCCTGGACGATGAGCGACTTTTCCCTCATGGATGCCATCGAGTGCGGCATAGTCAAACTGCCACGCGTGCCTGTGGCGGACAACATACCGGGCCGCGAGATGCCAATGTTCCGCAACATATGGGAACACATCCGCAAAGACATGCCGAAAAAAGGACGGAAAAAGGCCGCGTCGCTCGATCCCCTCCAGTTGCCCACCCGGCTGCAAACCGCGCTGGAAGCGCTCTACGGCCATTACATGAAAACCTTCGACCTTTGGCAGCAGAGCGGCATCAGTGTGCCTCCCTGCTTCATTGTCGTCTGCAACAATACGTCCACTTCCAAGCTGGTATATGACTACATCTCCGGGTTTGAGTATCCCCCAAAAGAAGATGGCACTATCCCCCCGCCATTCCTCGGCAAGTTCGCCCTCTTTTCCAACTATGACGAGCATGGCAACAAGCTGGGCCGCCCTCATACGGTCCTCATCGACAGCGAGCAGCTCGAATCGGGAGACGCCCTGGACGACAATTTCCGCGCCATGGCCTCTGACGAGATCGCCCGCTTCCGTCGTGAGATCGTAGAGCGGACCGGCGATGTCCGCCAAGCCGAGAATCTCACCGACCAGGACCTGCTCAGAGAGGTCATGAACACGGTGGGCAAGGAAGGCCGCCTGGGCGATTCGATCCGGTGCGTGGTGTCGGTTGCCATGTTGACCGAGGGATGGGATGCGAATACGGTGACCCATGTGTTGGGGGTCCGGGCCTTCGGCACGCAACTTCTTTGCGAGCAGGTGATCGGCCGGGCACTGCGCCGCCAGTCCTACGACCTCAACGAAGACAACCTCTTTAATGTCGAATACGCGGATGTCCTCGGGATCCCCTTCGACTTTACGGCCAAACCTGTGGTGGCGCCGCCCCAGCCGCCCCGCGAGACCATCCAGGTTAGGGCAGTGCGTCCCGACCGTGATGCGCTCGAGATCCGGTTCCCCAGGGTGGCGGGATATCGGGTCGAACTGCCTGAAGATAGGCTTACCGCAAAGTTTAACGCGGATTCGGTCCTGGAATTGACCCCTGATCTCGTCGGCCCGTCGATCACGAAGAACCAGGGCATCATCGGCGAGGGGGTCGATCTCAATCTTGTCCATACCGGTGACTTGCGTCGTTCGACCCTGCTTTTTCACATCACTAAGTGCCTTCTCTACACGAAATGGCGTGACCCCGGAGACGATCCCGAGCTCCACCTGTTCGGCCAGTTGAAGCGGATCACGAAGGAATGGCTGGACACGTGCCTTCTTTGCAAGGGCGGCACCTTTCCTGCGCAGCTCATGTACCAGGAGCTGGCCGATATGGCGTGCGAGCGCATCACGGCAGGCATTACCCGCGCCCTCGAAGGGGAGAGGCCTATCAAAGCGATGCTCGATTCCTATAACCCCACTGGTTCCACCATGCATGTCAATTTCAACACGTCCAAGAGAGACAGGTGGCAGACCGATCCCCGCCGTTGCCACGTCAACTGGGTCATACTCGACAGCGACTGGGAGGCCGAGTTCTGTCGCCTCGCCGAATCTCATTCCCAAGTGCGGACTTACGTCAAGAACCATGGCCTCGGCTTCGAAGTGCCCTACCGCTACGGCTCGGAGATGCGTAGGTACCTTCCTGACTTCATCGTTCTTCTTGACGACGGACATGGACCGGATGACCCTCTCCATCTCGTGGTGGAGATCAAGGGCTATCGCCGCGAAGACGCGAAAGAGAAGAGATCGACCATGGAAACCAATTGGATACCGGGGGTCAACAACCTTCGGTCCTACGGCCGCTGGTCTTTCGCGGAGTTCAGGGAGGTCTTCACCATGGAATCCGATTTTCAAGCCAAAATTCGGGCTGAATTCGATAGAATGATCGGGGAGACGGTAAAGTAAGACGAGTGACAAGCTAAAGATGAATATCTTTGTGAGCAGTGTTCAGAAAGAACTGGCCGATGATCGCCGCGCGGTTAAAACGTTCATCGAGAAAGACCCCTTGTTGAGCAGATTCTTTCGGGTTTTTCTGTTTGAAGAACTGCCTGCATCCGATAGGCGTGCCGACGCTGTGTATCTTGAGGAGGTCGATAGGTGCGACGTATACATCGGATTATTCGGCAGCGACTATGGATTCGAAGGTGCTGACGGACTGTCACCTACTGAGCGGGAGTTCAACCGTGCTACCGACCTCTGCAAATCGCGCTTCATCTTCGTTAAAGGAGAAGAAGCCATCGAGCGGTACCCCAAAATGGAGGCTCTTATCCGCAAAGCAGGAGCCCAGCTCATAAGGCGGCGGTATAGCAGCATCGACGATCTTAAGACCGCCATTAGTTTCAGTCTGGTGGATCACCTTGAAGCCTGCGGAGCAATACAGACGCGGCCGTTCGAAGAGAGGCCGTGCGCCGGCGCTTCTGTCAATGACCTCAGCATCGAGGCATTACGGGATTTTGTGCGTATTGCTCGCCAGGAACGTCAGTTTTCTGTTTCGGCAAAAGCGCCGGCATCCGATATTCTTACTCACCTGCATCTGCTCTATGACGGTCAACCCATCAACGCGGCACTGCTTCTCTTTGGCCGTGATCCTCAACGGTTTTTGCCGAATGCAGAGGTGCGGTGCATGCACTTCCATGGGATCGACGTTCAAAGACCTGTTCCGTTCTATCGCATTTTCAAGGGGAATGTCTTTGAACAGGTGGATATGGCCGTTGATTTCGTCGTGTCCAAGCTTGATCGAAGCGTAGGTACCAGGGCTGAGAGTATTCAAGCGCCCGTCCGATACGAAATCCCTCATGATGTAATCCGTGAAGCGATTGTAAACGCCGTTGCTCATAGGGATTATGTCTCGCAGGGGGCCGTTCAGGTCTCCGTCTTTGCCGATCGGGTGGAGGTGTGGAATCCCGGTATGCTGCCTCCATCCCTCACGACGGAGAGTCTTCGCCATCCTCACGGGTCCGTTCCTCGAAATCATCGGCTTTGCGACGTTCTCTTTCTTGCCCGTTATATCGAGAAATATGGAACAGGTACGCTCATGATGATCCGTGAAAGTCTGGCTCATGATCTCCCTGAGCCGGCGTTTGCTCAGCGAGGCGGCGAGTTTACTACCGTTTTGTGGCGCGATTGGCTGACGGACAGAGTCATGGCCGAGCTTGGACTGAACGAGCGGCAGAAGCAGACCGTAATGTTCTTGAAGGCTCAGACCAGGATTACCAATAGCGAATACCAGGCGTCTGTAGGGGTTTCCAGAGCAACCGCAACCAGAGATCTTGATGCACTTTTTGCCAAAGGGGTTTTGGAGAAGGTCGGTACCACTGGGAAAGGAACCTACTATGTGTTGTCAAAGAAACGACTCATAAACGCCTCAAACGAATCATAGGGGAAACTACTCATAAACGCCTCAAACGCCTCACGGCCAAACGTGGCGACCCTATACGGAAGGGGCATCAAAGGGGCAAAAGGGGCACTTCGACCAGTGTCGATTCCACAACACCCGGTCCGAAATGGTTAAGGAATGGTTCGAATGAGACATGAGCAAACCGGTGAGGATAGATAAGACCATGGCAAACAAGACCACCAAGCTGATAAAGACGCTTACCCACTCAGAGGCGACAAGAAAGAACATCCCCACCGCTGAATACCAGTCTGTCATGGCAAAAGAAGAGGAGGCGCCCTATCGGGCTACTTTCAACCGCAGCCTTGGTGGTCTTGATGAAGAAAAGGCAGGGCGCAACCGTGATCTCGACCCGCAGCTTGTCTGGCGGGGCAAGGATGAGCAGGACTGGTCGGACCTCGTCGTCCACGCACCGCCGCTCTACATCCAGGAAAAAGTCCATCCCAAGGTACTCATCGACGACCTGCTGCGACAGACAAAAGAGCAGGGAAACGGCGGCAAGCCGGAACAGCTTGACCTTTTTGCCGACTTCAACGGGCTGCCGAGCGAAGCCGCCAGGACGGAGTTTTACCGGCATGACGCCAACTGGTCAAACCGCATGATCCTTGGCGACAGCCTCCAGGTAATGGCATCGCTGGCCGAGCGTGAAGGCCTCCGGGGCAAGGTGCAATGCATCTACATCGATCCGCCTTACGGCATCAAGTTCAATTCCAACTTCCAGTGGTCAACCACCAACCGGGATGTGAAAGATGGAAAAATGGACCACATCACGCGCGAGCCGGAACAGGTGAAGGCCTTCCGTGATACGTGGCGGGATGGAATCCATTCGTACCTCACCTATCTCCGGGACCGGCTGACGGTTGCGCGGGATTTGCTGACCGATACAGGGTCAATCTTCGTACAGATTGGGGATGAGAACGTTCACCGGGTACGGGCGTTGATGGATGAAGTGTTTGGGGAGGCTAATTTTGTTGCGGTAATCGTGTATGCAAAGACAACTGGTTTCTCAGGTTCGCTTCTTTCGAGCGTGACTGACTATATTGTTTGGTACGGAAAGAACCTTTCACTTTTGAAGTTTCGGGAATTTTACTCTCAAAAACAGGCAGGTGACGAAGGTGCATCGAAATATAAGACAGCCAATAGAATAGCAGCCCTGAAAAACTCAGCTTTTGAGCCGACGCGCCTTGTGACGTCAGATCAGATGACGTCACAAGGCGCGTCGGCTCAATCAGAGCAGGAGTTTTTATTTAGGGCCAAGCGGTGGAAACCTTCACCTGGCCTTCACTGGAAAACTACTGTGACGGGTTTGTTACGTCTTTCTAAGGCAGAAAGAGTCATTGAGGAAGGAAACTCCATCAGGTATGTTCGTTGTTTAGATGACTTTTCTATTGTTCCTCAGACCAACGTTTGGTTGGATATCGGAGGCGTGCAGAGCCGTACTGATCCCAAAGTATACGTGGTTCAAACTGCTACGGAAGCTATTAAGCGTTGCGTCCTCATGTCTACCGACCCAAGCGATCTGGTCCTTGACCCCACCTGTGGTTCGGGCACCACGGCCTATGTTGCCGAGCAATGGGGACGGCGATGGATCACCATTGACACTTCCCGAGTGGCATTGGCTCTTACTCGCGCCCGCATTATGGGCGCGCGCTATCCGTACTACCTGCTTGCCGACAGCCGGGAGGGACAAATCAAGGAAGCTGAAATCACACGTACCGCACCTTCTACCGCACCCACCCATGGTGACATCCGCCAGGGCTTCGTCTACGAGCGGGTGCCCCATATCACGCTCAAGTCCATCGCCAACAATAGTGAAATTGACGTCATCTGGGAAAAATACCAGGAGGTGTTGGAGCCTTTGCGTCTCCAGCTCAACAAGGCCCTTGGCAAACAATGGGAAGAGTGGGAGATCCCCCGCGATGCGGACGACAAGTGGCCTGCGGAGGCCAGGAACCTCTATGGCCAGTGGTGGCAACAGCGCATCACCCGCCAAAAAGAGATTGACGCCTCCATCGCCGCCAAAGCTGAATTCGAATACCTCTACGACAAGCCTTACGAGGCCAAGAAGACGGTGCGTGTGGCCGGACCTTTCACGGTCGAAAGTCTGTCGCCCCATCGTGTATTGGGCGTAGGTCCACATGACGAGTTGATCGACCCCATGGTGGTATCGAGGGACGATGCGGGCGACGCACAAGGCTTCGTTCAAATGGTCCTCGAAAACCTGAAGACCGCCGGGGTACAACAGGCCCATAAAGAAGACAAGATCGTCTTTACCTCCCTCGCTCCGTGGCCGGGCCGGTTCATATGCGCCGAAGGCCGCTACCTTGAAGGCGACGAGACAGCGGCAGTAGAAAAGCGGGCAGCCATCTTCATTGGTCCCGAGTTCGGCACCGTCTCACGCCCTGACCTCGTTGCAGCAGCCCGCGAGGCCGGCGACGCGGACTTTGACGTGCTCATCACCTGCGCCTTCAACTACGACGCCCACTCGTCAGAGTTCAACAAGCTAGGCCGTATCACGGTCCTCAAGGCCCGGATGAACGCCGACCTCCATATGGCCGATGACCTCAAGAACACCGGCAAAGGCAACCTCTTCGTGATCTTCGGCGAGCCCGACATCGAGATCATTAAAGCCAAAGATAACCAAATCCAGGTAAAGATCAACGGCGTGGACGTCTTCCACCCCAGCACCGGCGAGGTGCGCAGCGACGGCCCGGAGGGCATTGCCTGCTGGTTCATCGATACCAATTACAACGAGGAGAGCTTCTTCGTCCGCCACGCCTATTTCCTCGGCGCAAACGATCCGTACAAAGCGCTCAAGACCACACTCAAGGCAGAGATCAACGAAGACGCTTGGGCAACGCTCAACAGCGACACGTCCCGCCCCTTCGATAAACCCGCTTCCGGGCGAATTGCGGTGAAGGTGATCAACCATTTAGGCGATGAGGTGATGAAGGTATTCAGAGTGGCACAGCCGAATTCCAATTGAATATAGTGCTGCAGGAGGCTCCGATGCTCAAAGCCATCAAGTTCAGAGTGCAAAATTACCGAAACATCGATGATAGCGACTGGATTGAACTCGAAAAAGTAACAGCGTTTGTCGGTCGCAATGAGTCGGGGAAAACCGCTCTATTAAAAGCCCTGCACAAATTCAATCCGGCCACTCCAGAACCATACAACCCGCAACGGGAATTTCCGCATGACCGCTACACGCGTGAGTTTAGAAACGGAAATGATTGGCCGGTATGTTCGATTCTGTTTGGCATCGACGAACAGCTCCAGGAAAAGATCAAGTCGATTTTGCCGGAAGGCGTTCCTCCTAAAGAGGTGACTGTTACCCGGTTCTATGACGGGTCATTTCAGGTGTTGTGCGAGCCTCCCGTGGTAAGCTCAATCGTTGACTCCGCACTTCTTATAGAGAAACTCTCGGTCTTTGCGAGTGCCTCTCGGCGTTTGGCGACGCCGACACCGGAACAGGAGGAACAAACCCAGACACTGCGGACGAAACTTGCCACCTGGGCCGACTCTTCCCAAGAGAAACTAGGAGCACAGGCTGATTTGCGTGGCGAAGCGGGGGTGAAGCTTCTTTCCAGCCTAAAAAGGGAATTGGAAAGTTTTTCCAATCCGCAGACAGCCGATATGATTGAAAGCTTACAGTCAGTTCTTGACAAAGCCTTAGCAGAGGCGAAAAAGCTACCTGCCGACCAAGAAGTTGAAAAACTTGTGAAGGGACAACTACCCGTCTTTATTTACTTTGATGACTACGGTGTCTTGGACAGCGCTATTCATCTTCCAACCTTCTTGAAGGAATTGGAAGATGAACCCAATGACCCCCATGTTCGAACTGTTAATGCAATGTTCAAGCATGTCGGCCTGTCGGCCCGAGACATTCAAGAACTTGGAAGGGAGCAAGCAGAGCGTGCACGAGCACATAACCAGCAGGTCACTCCTGAGATGATAGCGGAGGACAAAGCAAGAAAAGAGGCGCGTGCGATCAAGTTGAATTCTGCCTCTCTCGACATAACCGACCGATTTACTGTTTGGTATGGACAGCGGCGCCACACAATCGAATACCAAGCTGACGGCGACTATTTCCGCATCTGGATTGCCGACGACAGACGCCCCGGAGTGAAAATCGAGCTCGAAGCCCGAAGCAAAGGCTTCCAGTGGTTCTTTTCCTTTTACCTCGTTTTCCTTGTAGAATCAGAAGAAGGTCACAAGGACGCAATCCTCTTGCTTGATGAGCCCGGTTTGCACCTGCATCCCACCGCGCAACAAGAACTGATCGCCTTCTTTGAAAGACTCGCTGAACTAAACCAATTAGTCTATACCACGCATTCACCTTTCTTAGTCGACGGCAAGAACATCCATCGAGTCCGTCCTGTAACTGAAGACGGCACCGGTCACTCGCATGTCAGCATAGATGGATGGCCAAAGGACCGAGAAACTATTTTTCCATTGCAAGCGGCTGCGGGATACGCAATGGTGAGAGGGTTGTTCCAACATAATCAAAATGTTCTCGTGGAGGGAATGAGCGACTATTACTATTTGCACGCATTGTCGCAGCAGTGCCAGGCTTCTAACCGGGTCTCGCTGCCAGAGAATGTGTATGTAGTCCCTTGTGGGGGAACCAAATTGGTTGGCCATATAGCTTCATTATTCCTTGGACAGGAGGTTCGACCATTGGTACTTTTGGATGGTGACGATGCAGGAAGGGTACGTCGAGATGCTTTGTTGAAAGAGCTTTATTCGACACATGGGTCTGCGATCCTAATGCTTGATGAAGCAATTGGTCGCAGAGGCGAAGAAGTTGAAATAGAAGACATCCTCGGTGAAGAGATAATCGTGGAGGCAGTACGAGCGGCCATCAGTAAGCAGTTGAGACTCAATGACGCGGATCGAAAGAAAGGCAGCCTGCCGACACAAATCAAATCTGCGGCAGCGCGGCAATCTATTGACTTGTCTGATGGTTGGAAGGCATTGGTTGCGATTGCGATCGTCTCAAATGTTGCGGAATCAAAAGCCTCTTTTTCGCCCTCAACGTTGGATGCGGCTGCTTCTTTATTTGGTGCTATCCGTGCGCGATTTCCGACCCAATGTTGATTGTCAATGATGCACTTCCTCATTGCTGATACCTTTACCGATAGCCTCGCCAGACTTACCGGCGAGGAGCAGAAGCTTGTCAAGACGACGGCTTTCGATTTGCAAATAAATCCGGTGAATCCCGGCTTGCAGTTTCATCGTCTTGATAAGGCTATCGATAAGAACTTCTGGTCGGTTCGCGTCGGTAAGGATATCCGGCTGATCGTTCATCGGACTCCTCAAAGTCTGCTCCTCTGTTATGCGGATCACCACAACGCCGCCTATCGCTGGGCTGAAAGGCGCAAACTCGAAATCCATCCAAAAACGGGCGCCGCTCAATTGATTGAAGTGCGGCAGCGGGTGGAAGAGATCGTCGTTCCTAGGCACGCAGCGCGCGAGGAACCAGCCAGACCACGACTGCCGCTGTTCGCGAAGATTTCCGACGACGAACTGCTCGGATATGGCGTTCCTTTGGAGTGGCTTGCAGATGTTCGCGCCGCAGACGAGGATGGTTTACTTCGGGTAGCCGATCATCTTCCCGCTGAAGCAGCCGAGGCCCTTCTCAACCTTGCTACCGGAACGACGCCGCAAGTCTCGCACGCATATATGGCCGCCCCCGAACTTTTTGTTCAGGCCGACACGGAGCTCATGCCGCAAACCCTGCGCGAGGCTATGCCCGTATCCGATCCTTTTGTCCATCCGGACGCACAGCGTAGATTCCGCACCATCGGGAATAGAGAGGAGCTCGAGAGGGCTCTGGAATATCCCTGGGAGAAGTGGACCATCTTTCTCCATCCGGATCAGCGGTACCTTGTCGAAAAAGACTATGGAGGGCCGGCACGAGTTTCAGGCTCTGCTGGCACGGGCAAGACCATTGTTGCGCTCCACCGCGCGGTATTCCTCGCTCGTACCAACCCTGAAGCAAGGATACTGCTCACCACCTTTTCTGACACCCTTGCGAATGCTCTCCGAACAAAGCTGAGGCGTCTGGTCGGCAATGAGCCGCGGTTGAGCGAACGCATTGAGGTGCACGCCCTGAACGCCATCGGCCGCAGGCTGTACGAAGCAAACTTCGGCCGCCCAAAAATTGCCACAAGCGAAACTATGGCGTCTATTCTCAAAGAAGTGTCGGAAAGAACTGAAGGCCAAAGGTTCAAGATCCGTTTCCTGATTACAGAGTGGGAGCAGGTCGTTGATGCGTGGCAATTGGATTCATGGGAGGCTTACCGGGACGTGGCGCGTCTGGGCCGGAAGACCCGTCTGCCCGAGCAGCAACGATCCATACTTTGGTCAATCTTTGAGCACGCTCGGTCTGCCCTCTCAGAGCGGCACTTGGTTACCTATCCGGCCGTGTTCAGCCGCCTCGCTGCCCGTCTTGCAGAAAGCAAGCGCCTGCCCTTCGACTTTGTCGTGGTGGATGAGGCACAGGACGTCAGTGTGGCGCAGTTGCGTTTTCTGTCAGCCCTTGGGGGAGACAGACCGAACGGCCTTTTCTTTGCCGGTGATCTCGGCCAGCGGATTTTCCAACAGCCTTTTTCTTGGAAGACCCTTGGCGTTGATGTCCGCGGGCGTTCACGGACGTTGCGGATCAACTACAGAACCTCGCATCAGATCAGAATGCAGGCCGACCGGCTGCTGGGGCCTGAGATCTCTGATGTGGACGGGAACGTTGAGGATCGACGGGGTATCATTTCGGTCTTCAACGGACCGCCTCCGACGATCAAGACGTTCGAAGATGAGACGAAGGAGATAGATGCGGTCGGCGAGTGGCTCAAAGACCGCATCGCTGAGGGACTGGCGCCACACGAGATCGGCCTTTTCGTTCGTTCGAAGAATCAATTGGACCGTGCGCGGGCGGCAGCGGATAGGTCGGGATTTCCATATAAAATACTCGATGAAAAGGTTGAGACAGCGGCCGGGCACATTTCAATCAGCACCATGCATCTCGCCAAGGGCCTGGAATTCAGAGCCGTCGTTGTAATGGCCTGCGACGACGAGATCATACCCTCACAGGAGCGGATCGAAACAGTGGCCGACGACGCCGACCTCGAAGAGGTCTATAACACTGAGCGCCATCTGCTCTACGTTGCCTGCACCCGCGCCCGCGACCACCTGCTTGTGACAAGCAGCGGCGCCCCGTCCGAATTCCTGGATGATCTGCGCGTGTAAAGAGCTTCAGGCGAAGCAGAGCGTGGCGGTGGGGTGTATAGATGGTGTTCGGTCCGGTGGTTACGGGGTCTGGTAGGCCTTGCAACGCGGTTATTGCCTCCGGATGCTCCTTTTTCAGCTCGTCTATCAGGCCCCACTCGATGACCCTCATCGGACAGGCGGCGACGCAGGCCGGGTCTTTGCCCTCGGCCCGATAATCGGCGCAGAGGTCGCAGATGAGGACCTTTCCCTTCTTCTCGCTGTACTGCGGGCGCGCCATAGGGGCAACTGTCCAGGCATGCCCCGCATCCTGAGCAGGACTCTTGGTCGATGCTCATGGTGCCATCCACCCGGCTCTTTCTGATCGCTCCGGTCGGGCATGCCTCGACGCACCTGGGAATGTCGCAGTGGTTGCAGGCGACCGGTATCCAGTAGGCCCACGCATCCGCTTGACAGGTGCCTCCGGCCTCGGTAAAGCCGCCGCCCGAGTGCTCGGTCACGCGGAGGAAGTTGACACCCACTTCATTGTCATGTTTGTCCTTGCAGGCAATCTGGCAGGTCTTGCACCCCGTGCAGTATTGCTGGTTCACGTAGAGACCCAGCTGTCTTCTCACAATCTTCTCCTTTCCACATGAACGGTTTTTCAAAAAGCCTCTTCCTGCCGCCCGCTTACGCTCGATAAAGGCGGATAACTACGGATGAAAGAGAGGGCTGAGTGACGGCGACAGTGCCGTCCCTCAGATTCCGGCCTCCGGCGGAATGCATATGGCAGTGCATATATTCGCTATGCCCGGAGGGTATGAGCGTTCATCGCACGAGAATGTCTTCGGGCGATGAAAACTGCGCTGTCTTGTCCTTATCCGTTCTTATCTGCGGCAAAAATAAGCCTTTTCTCAAAACTGAACGGTTACCTCCATTATGCTTTTTCGACCTCGACAAGGTTCGTGTGCTGCGGGTTCGAGTTGCTCATGTAGCTTCCCCGCTGGGTCGTGAGCATATTGATCGCGCCGTTCGTGTCCCGCCCTTCCGCGTCCGGGGTGTACCAGGACCCCTGCGGCAGGGCCACCACACCCGGCATGATTCTAGTGGTGACTTTGGCCCTGGTCAGCGTGACGCCGCGGTCATTGAAAACCCTTATCGGGTCGTCGTCGGCAATCCCCCTGGCTCCGGCGTCGAGGGGGTTGATCCAGAGTTCCTGGCGGCCCGCTTCCGTCATCCACGGATTGTTGTCGTGGAGCGAATGGACGCGCCGCTTGACGTGCCAGCCGGTCAACTGTAAAGGGTATCTCTCTTTGCGCGGGTCCTCGGGACCGTCGAAGGCGGGCACGTACCTAGGCGCTGCCGGTACTTCGGCGGGGTTGTTCCGGTCATGGAGCCTTCTGGAGAAAATCTCGATCTTTCCCGAAGGGGTGGCGAATTTGTGGTGTTCCGGGTCGGCGATCTGGGCGGCGAATGCCACAAGGGGACCGTCATGGCCTGTCCTGAAGACCCCCTCTTCGCGGAACCGGTCAAAGCCGGGAAAGTCCGGGTGGGCCTCGGCGGTCGGCCCGGTGAAGGAACGGAGCCAGCCGACGATATCCTTCCCCTCATGGAACCGTTCCCCGATCCCCAGCTTTTCGGCCACCTCGCACAGCCACTCGTACTCGTCGCGGCACTCGCCGGGCGGTTCGACAATCCGCTTCATGTAGATGAGATGCTCTCCCTGCCCCCACGGCATGACGATATTCTCCCTTTCGAACTGGTCGGCCGCCGGCAGCAGGATGTCGGCAAAGCGGGCGCTGGGGGTCATGAACAGGTCGGAGGCGACGATGAACTCCACCATATCCTCATCTTCGAGGATGCGCCGCGTCCGGTTGATGTGGGAGTGCTGGTTGATCAGCGCGTTCCCGCCCGGATTGATTATCATCTTGATGTTGCAGGGAAGCCTGTCGATGCCCTGAATGAGGTCCTTTTCAGCGGTCATCTCCTTACCGCGGACGACCGCGTCCGTCCAGATAAAGCAGGATATCTTCACGTGGCCCCCGGGGATCGGAATCGTGCCGTAGGCGACGGAGCCGGGTCTGCCACCGTGCCCTGATGCCCATCCACCACGGATGCCGACGTTGCCTGTCATGCACGCCAGGGCCGCGGCCGCGCGCACCGACTGCTCTCCGTTCGCGTGGCGCTGCTGGCCAAACCCCTGGATCAGGGCTGCCGGCTTGCTGGTAGCGTATTCACGGGCGAGACGGCGTATCCGCTCGGCCGGTATCCCCGTGATCGGCGCTGCCCACTCGGGCGTCTTGGCCTGCCCGTCCGCCTGACCCAGGACGTATGCCTTGAAAGATTCTCCCGGGTCTGTCCCTTCAGGGAGATGCTCTTCATCGAAGCCGAGACAGTAGGTATCGAGGAAGCGCTGGTCGTGCAGATTCTCGGCAATCATCACCTGGGCCATGGCAGCGAAAAGGGCGCTGTCGGTGGTCGGCCGGATGGGAATCCACTCGTCTGCAAGAGCGATAGCGGTGTCGGTGTACCGGGGATCGATGGCGATGATGCGGGCGCCGGCCTCTTTAGCCAGCCGCAGGTAGTACATGGTGTTGGTGCCGAACACCGTTTCCGCCGGGTTGTGCCCCGCAAGGATGATCAGCTTCGAATCCTGCCAGGTCTTGCGATGGCTGCCGGTCATGACCGTCCCGTACGTGAGGGGGGTCGCATAGGAGGTCTGCCCGGAGGAGTAGGTTCCGTAGAATTCGAGGTAGTCCCCCGTATACAGGCTGATCAGGCGGTTCACCCAGAAGGGCGAGTTGTTGAGCCCCCGCACACCGCGGGCATAGTTATTGTAGATGGAATAGAGGCCGTAGGTTTCGTGTACCCGTTTGATCCGGGCGGCCACAATGGTGGTTGCCTCGTCCCAGGAGATGCGCTCGAATTTTCCCTCTCCCCGTGTGCCGACCCGTTTGAGGGGATACTTGAGCCGGTCGGGATGATACAGTATCTGCCGGTACGAACGGCCCCGGAGGCAGGCCCGCAAGGCGGGCCGGTCCGGGATATCCGGGGACGGGTCGGTCTCGATTCGGATGACCGCCCCTCCCCTGACATGGACGCGCAGGATGCAACGTCCACCGCAGTTGTTGCTGCAACTCGTGGTTATGACCGTCGTCTCCTCCCGTGCAGAAGCCGCGGCTCCCGTCACGGAAGGGCAAGGCCGCTCACGGTATGCTTCCCTGGAAAGTGACCACTTGTCGTCCATAAGCGTGCTACCTCCTTGTCCCTCTCCCCCGGAGGAGAGCGGCCGGGGGGACGGCCGGGGGGAGAGGTTGGAGGAGGAAAAAAACCGTCATAAGGCCGTGCACGCCGGCTCTGCTCGGCATGGCGAGGTCCCGGTTCCCACCTGGCCGTCGAGCAATGCCAGGGCCTGTTCCAGGAATGATCTGTCCACCCATTGGTGTACGTCAAAATCGTTTTCGATGTAGCCGTGATCCAGAAGGAATCTCTTTTCGACCTCGATCCCCGCAATGCTTCTGCCGGTGAGGTTCGGCACGAAGTTGTACCCATCGAGTACCCGGGCAGCCCCGATGGGGCAGCGGTAGGAAGTCACATTGGCGAATAACCTGCCTGCTTCGGCGTGATTTTCGTTGATCCACCGGCCGCCCCGTATAGCCGCCTTGAGATAGGCAACGACAATTTCAGGGTTGTTCTCCGCGAGATCAGCGCTCACCGTGATCGTATGAGGGGTGTTGGCCACCTGGAGCGTCCAGTCGGGATAGTGTCCCAGGTCCTCGATAGCCTTGACCTTTCCTTCGCCCTCCAGGATCTTCGCCCTGCCGAAATCGGCATAGATCGCGTCTACCTCACCGGTAAAAAGGGCCTCGACCTCGGCGCCGGAAACCACGTTGACCTGCGCGGCGTCGAAGGCGTCGAGCGGCTTCTGCGCCGGTTTCGGCGGCAGGAACCCGGCGCCGTGCGAAATCAGCTCGACTATCTCCACATCGTTTCCGGACAAACCGTTCAGCTCCAGGGCGAGAAGAATCCCCCGCTCCGCTGTGGCCCGCCAGAAGTCGATTCTGTCAGTGTCGGCCCGTCGGGGAAGGGCGATTTTCTTCCCTCTTAAGTCACTGATCCTGTTGAAGCGGGCATGGGCAGCGACAATGATCCGGCCACCTGTCCCTGAAAAGGTGAGGCCCACCACTCGCGTCTTCTCTCCCCGGGACCGCGCCCAGATGGCGGGGATGTTTCCGCCGTCCCGGAAGAAGTCCGGGAGCTGGTGGGTGAAATGGGTCGGCCAGTCATGCTCGGGCCGCGATCGGATGTACCGGGGGGCGGCACCGACCGCGGCCAGTTCCTCCTCCAGCCACCCCTTCTCCACCGCCACATGCGATCCCAAGGGGACCGGGCAGATGGTATAGGTTATCTCCCTGAGGCCCGGCTCGCTCTTTTCCACTCTCTCCGTTCCTGTGACACTCATTGTGACTCCTCCTTATGCGTGATTTATGACCACCTTAAGTGGCAAAGCTTTTTTTCCATTTCACAAAGCGTTTCTCCACCCGTACGATCACGGTGTCGATCAGGTAGCCTACCAGTCCGATGACGACGATGACCACAAAGACCTGCTTTGTCAGAAGCAACTCCTGGCCTCTGGTCAGGACATACCCCAGGCCTATGCGGCCCGAAAGCATCTCGGCGGCCACGATCATGGCCCAGGCCATGCCCGCCCCGTAGCGTATCCCCACAAAAATGGTAGGGAGGGCCGCCGGGAAGATAACCCGGCGGATGAGCTGCGCCCGCGTGAACTGGTAGACCTTCGCGACTTCGACGTATTCGTGGGAGACACTCCGTATGCCCTGGAGTGTGTTGAGGAAGACGGGGAAGAAGACCGCCTTGCCGATCACCACTAGTTTTCCGAGGTCGCCGATGCCTACCCACAGAATAATGAGGGGCAGGAACGCTATGGCGGGCACCTGCCTGATAGAATTCAGAAGAGGTCCGAAGAGCCGCTCCACTGTCTTCGACAAACCTGCCATTGTTCCGAAGCCGAGTCCCAGGAGACCTCCCCAGATAAACCCGCGCACTACCGTGTAGATGCTCACCCAGAAATCGAGCAGGAACCGGTCGTTTTCCACGCTTTCGAAAAAGGTGGAGACCACACTCGAGGGGGTGGGCAAAAAGACGGTTCTCACCCACTTGAGCTGTCCGGCCGTCTCCCAGAGCAGCACCAGGAGCACAGGCACGGCCATGCCGGTAAGCAGCGTGCCGAAGGGCAGGGAAGCGACGTATCTCCTGGTTGACAGAGCGATCCGCGCCGGCGGTAGCTCCTTGCGTTCGTCCAATACACCGGTTTCATTACTCATTGCTTTCTCCAAACCTTAGTACACTGAGTACTGTCCGCCTTTAAAAAACCGCCTGTCCACGAACGTCTCGATCTGGGCATCGGTAAGGTGCTTCTTTGTCAGGAAATCGTCCCCGTTCTTGATGCCCCATTCCTGGAACAACTTGATCGACTGGACGGCCTCCTTCCAATCAGGCTCTCCGGGGGCGAAACTGTATGATGAGTCATCGGTGATCATGAACTTGGCCACGTACTTGGGTATTCTCATCTCGCGGGCAATAATGCCGGCTGCTTCATCAGGGTTTCCGAGTATCCACTTGATCGTTTTCTCGCGGACCGTGAGAAAGGCCTTCACCAGATCGGGACGCCGCCAGGCGAAGCCCTTGATCGCGAAGATCGATGTCCTTCCGCCGCCGTTGAGGTAGACCCCGTTCGGCAATGATGTCGAGATTTCCTTGATGATCTTCTCGGTGTAGAGCGGCGCGGCAAGCACGGTGGACGGGTGGAGCGACAGGGAGTCGATCTTTCCCGCGAGAAGCGCGTTCGTCGCGGCGCTTCCCTGGATGTTCTCATGGCGGACCGCGCCCTTTTGCAACGCGGTGTCCAGCGGTACCCCTTTTATTTTCAGAAGCTCAAAGGCAGAGAAATAGGGGCAGCTGATACGCCATGCGCCGAGCTTCTTTCCCTGAAGCGCGTGTACCGAATTGATAGGGGAATCCTTGAGCGCGACCAGGACATTGCGCCGTGGCGGGGCCTTCTCGCTTATCCAGACGATCTCGGCGTCCAGGCCGTTCAGCTTGTGCAGCAGCGCGGGGTACTGCATGCGGAAGGCAAAATGGAGCCCTCCCTTGTCGAGCAGAACCGCTTCCGCACCCATGGCCGTAATGTCGATAAGTTCGGTGGTGGCGTTATACTTGCGGAACTCCTCCTGCAGCCAGCCCTTGGATTGGGCGACGGCCGTCCACTCGTTGAGCGGGATTTTGGTGGCGAAGGCCGCGTCCGCCGCCGATTGCACGGTCGCCCTCAGCCCGAGGATGATGACAAGGGCCAGCAGGGCCGTTCCCAGGATTGTCGATGGCAATCTTCTCATGCGTCTTTCCTCCTTGTTAATAAAGTCGGTACGTGCGGCCCGCCCTGGCCGCACAATGGATTCAGATGGCATAGCTAAAGTAATGGGGCGCCTCCAGATGGAACTCCCTCAGGACCTCTTCTTTGATCCTGAGCAGATCGATGTCAGCCCGGTTCCTCGGCCGGCCTAGCGGGACCCGGATCACGCGTTTCACGCTTCCGGGCCTGTTCGACATAACGACGACCTTGTTACTGAGGTAGATCGCCTCTTCGATGTCGTGGGTGACCATGATCATGGTCGACTCCTCCTCCTGCCATATCTTCTCCAACTCCTGCTGCATGTACATACGCGTCATTGTGTCCAGGGCTCCGAGGGGCTCGTCCAGAAGAAGGATCTCCGGCCTCCCCACCAGTGCCCGGGCGATCGCCGCCCGTTGCGCCATGCCGCCCGAGACCTGCCCCGGATAGGCCTTTTCAAAGCCGTTAAGGCCGACCAGACGCAGGTACCTGCGGACGATCTCTTTTTTTTCATTGCCGGCTTTCCCTTTCAGGCCGAAACCGACATTCTCCTCAATGGTGTACCAGGGGAAGAGCCGGTGGTCCTGGAACACGACCGCCCGGTCGGTACCCGGTCCGCTGATGGCCCGGCCCGCAAGGGTGATGCTCCCGCCGAAGTCATCTTCCAGGCCGGCAATGATCCGGAGCAGGGTGGTCTTGCCGCACCCACTGGTACCGATGATCGAGACGAACTCTCCTTCGAGGATACTGAGGTTGACATCCGCGAGGGCGGGCACGGATATTTTGTTGCCCTTGTAAACCTTGTCCAGATTCGACACCCGCAGTTTTTCGGTACGTTCGTTGGCCATCGGTGAATCTCCTTTTGTCCGGTGGGGCCGGACGGGACGAACAAGTTTCTTCGTCGGCGCGTCATACGGTTTTCCGGCCCACAGGACACACGGTCATACATTTCTTGTAGCAGGCATCGAAACCCTTTAAACAAGCATCCCGGTCTATCCGGGCCATCCGGTTCACCTGCCCCCCGACCTTAAATTCATGGACTTCTCCGAACGCTCTGCCGACGCAGTTGGTAATGCACAACGAGCAGTTCTCGCCGAGGCAGAGGGGTCCCCGGATCATGGGATCGGACCTAAGCGGCGCGGCGGTGATGATGGAAACGAAGCGGTTCCTCGGCCCGTGCTGTGGCGTTAACAGCAGATTGCTCAGACCGAACCGGCCAAGGCCGGCAGCCACAGCGGCATGCCGATGGGAAAACGGCCCGAACCATTGGGGCGCCCTTGGCAGATCACGGTTAATGTTGCCAGGCCACGAAAATGTCTGCCCGTAGGTCGTCGGCAGGTAGATAGACTTGAACCCGGCGTTTTCTAGGAAGATGGCCGCATACATGCTCATGGTCTGCAGCTCGATGTTGATGATCTCGTGACTCCCCCTGCGCTCGATGTGGTTCCGCAATGCCTGCCTCGGCGACCAGGTCTTCGTCGTTCCCGCTTTGTCCGTATAGACGTCCTCTTCCTTGATGACCCCGGACCCTTCCATGAAGCGGTCCAGGTTCATCAGCCCTTCAACGATGGGGAGACCTATGACCACTACCGCCTTCGCATCAGGGATGAAGGCTGTGGGTCCATGACCGGGAGGGGCTTCGTCGAAACGATCGGCAGGGGCCACCCCCACCGCTGCCAGGCCGTGGCTGATCCGTTCGATGAAGCCCTTCACTTGATCCGTAAGCAATCCGTCCTCTTTGCCGCCTCTCTTCCCCTCTCTACCCTTTACCTGCTGTGTGTCCGGTGTACTGACTACCGATCCGGGGCTTATCATGACTCGTTCTCCTTGGCATTACTTCCCTGTTTCCTGAAGAAAGGATTGTAGTGGTTCGAGTAGAAACGGGAGGGCTCATATGTCTCGTTCTTGAACTTCCCTTCTGTTTTCAGTACCTCCAACCAGGGTCTGACGTCGCCGTCGACTATCAAACCGTATTTACGCACCCCGAAACCATACCAGTATCGTGCGAGGTCCGGGTTTCCTCCGTTCGTCTTCAGTATCTTTGCGTAGAGCAGTCTTCTCTCCTTCGGGTGCGATCTGGCCCACTCGAAGGCCTTTGCGCATGCCTCCACGAACTTTCTAGCGATCTCCGGGTTCTCTTTCAGGTACCCCGCTCTGAATATGATCGGCGCGGTACCGATTTCGGTGCGATTGTAGATATCGTATTCACTGCTGGCCGGCAACTCCCTCGTGCCGCCGCCATCCAGGATCTTACCCTTGATGGGGTCCCCGACGGATATGACGTCCACCTGCCTCGTTCTCAGCGCCTGCTCCTGCTGGACCAGGGGAACGAGTATCATCTGCACCTCCTTGGCCGAAACGCCGACCTTCCTCAGATAGGTCTTGGTCATGTATTCCCATCGCGACCCGAAGGCGGCCATCGCGACCCTCTTGTCCTCGAAGTCTTTTGCGTCTTTAATAGTGCTGTCGTTCAATACGGTGAAGGCATACCCGGTAGCTTCACTGTCCACTCCGACACCGTTCATGACCGGCCAGATCTTCACGCCGCTCGCAATTGCGCTTGCCACTGCCAGCCAGGCAGCCGTGGAAAACTCTACGTTGTTCCCCGAGACCGTCTGTATTCCCTCGATTGCCGTTCCGGCGGAGGTCCCCACCTTTTGTAGCTTAATGCCGGCCTTCTCCAGGTAGCCGAGTTCCTCGGCGAATTCAGCAACGTAAGCGCTGCTCGTGCTGTAAAGGTAGCGCAATGTGACCGGCTTCCCCTGAGCGCCTTCGGGGCCGGCAAAGGCCCGGTCTACTCCTGTTTGCACCATGACAATCGACAGTAAGAAAAAGAATCCCACTCTCCACTGATGTTTCATGTTCACCTCTCCGTAGGTATTTTTCTCCCATCCGTGCCGGTTGGCCGGTCCATCTTTTGGGGTGATGTCGCTTCGGTGTTCCTTATGACGAACATGTGTCAAAGCTGGATTACTTCCTCCTTCCATGCCATGATCACCCTCTCGAGCCAGACAAGAAAGTAGTTGACCGACAGGCCGAACAACGCGATAGTCAGGATGGCCGCATACATCTTGGGTATCTCGAAGTTGTACTGGGAGTTAATGATCATGAACCCCAATCCCGCCTTTGCACCTATCATTTCTGCAGCAACGAGAATGAGTATGGAGTAGCTGGCGCCGAGCCTGATACCCGTCAAAATGGACGGCATGGCGGCCGGCAGGATTACTTGAGAGAAAAGGCGCACGTCCTTTACCCCCATCGACCGCGCGAATTTGATGAGGAGCGGATCGACGTACTTCACACCGCCGATGGTTCCCAACAGGATCGGCCATTGGGTCGCCCAGAACACCATGGCGGTCTTCGAAAGCTCTCCTATACCGAGGAACAGGATGAAAACCGGAAAGAGGGCGAGAGCTGATGTTTGACGGAACGTCTGTATCAGCGGGTCGATAAACTTCGCGAACCCCTTGTACCAACCGATAGCGATCCCCAGGGGAATGACGATGAGCAGCGCGAGGACAAAACCGGTGGCAGCCCGCTGCAGACTGACAAAGAAATGTTCGAAGAGCTCACCGGAACCGACTAAGTCCAGCCAGGCCGCAACCACCCTCGACGCGGGAGGGAGAAACGCCGGGTCGATTATGCCGGTCCTCGGCAGTGCTTCCCACAGGACCAGGAATATGAAGATGCTCGCCAGCCCTTTTGCGGTGTCGATCACCTTTTGCGGAGCGTGCCTTGTTTTGCGACCCCTTGTGCCTTTCATATCCTCTGAACCCCTTGTGCCATAACGGCCTGAAGCGCCCTCAATCGAGTAGGTCGGCCTTCTTTCTGTTCAGGGTTGTTTCGTACACCCTTCCGGCGTCAGCGATATTGCATCTCTCCCATTATCGATTGCCCCCTTCATTTCACCCAGATTGCTATAAGCTTCCTTTAGGCCGTCCTTCCTGGTTATCCGGCAGATTTGTGACGTAGGCCTTGCAATAAAAAAAGGCCAAGGAAAAAATCCTTGGCCTCCGGTCGTCCGGTCAGCTCAAATGGCTACTATCACTATTTTGTTAGTAGACTATTACTCTTGAGTAAAATTGTCAAGTAAAAATACTTCCTTTCTCGATGATTCTGCTCAAGATGTGGAAGCCGGGGCCTCTCCCTCAAGGCCGAGCTCCCGAGCTACCTTTCGCATGCCGTTGATCGTCTCGGCGATCACTATATCGAGTTCCATCCCCAGGCGTGCCGCACCTTCTTCGATTACCCTTCTGTTAACCCCTGCAGCAAACGCCTTGTCCTTCCATTTCTTTTTGACGGACTTGACTGTCAGGTCGAGAAGACTCTTGCTCGGCCTGAGGAGCGCGACCGCAGAAATCAGGCCTGTCAATTCATCGATTGTGTAAAGCACTTTTTCCATTCTTTCTGTCGGTTCCACATCGTTGCACAGCTTCCATCCGTGACTCTCGATGGCATGAATGTACTCCTCCGGCCACTTCCTGTCCGTCAGAATTTCCCGCACCTTCACACAGTGTTTGTCTGGATACTTCTCGTAGTCGAGATCGTGGGCCAGGCCGATCACACCCCATTTCTGCTGATCCCCTTCACCCAAAACCTGTGCAAAATGGAGCATGACCGCTTCCACCGCCAGGGCGTGCTTGATCAGGCTTGGGTTCGAGTTGAATTCCTTGAGAAGCTCAAAGGCCTGTGATCTTGTGGGAACATCGGCTGTCACGTCTATTCCTCCTTGTCTCTATCTCTTTGGTCCGTCAGGGATAACCGGTTCCCAACGGGCCGATTTTCCCTGCGTCATGAGCGCGGCTGGACAATATCTGCGCCAGATACGGCGGTGCGTTGAACGCTATATTCCGGATCCGTTTTCGAACGTGATCGGAAGCGGCCTGTGCTGGACGATCCGAGATTTTGGAGGAACACTTTCGGTAAGCCACACATTTCCTCCTATCTGTGACCCTTTACCTATAGTGATTCGTCCAAGTATGGTCGCTCCTGAATAAATGACGACGTCATCCTCTACGATAGGATGCCTCGGGATTCCCTTCTTGAGATTCCCTGATTGGTCGGCCTCGAAACTCTTGGCCCCCAGGGTGACGCCCTGGTAGAGACGGACGTTATTGCCGATGATGGTTGTTTCGCCGATAACAGTACCTGTCCCGTGATCTGCGAAAAAACTCTCGCCGATGGTGGCTCCGGGGTGAATATCTATCCCCGTTGTCGAATGGGCCATCTCCGAAATGATCCGCGGTATGAGGGGCACATTGAGCTTGTAGAGCTCATGGGCTAAGCGATGATGGGTTATGGCGGTCATGCTGGGGTAGCAGAATATGACCTCCCCCGTGCTTGTGGCAGCCGGGTCTCCCCTGTAAGCCGCCTGCGCGTCGAGGGACAGCATACGGCGTACATGGGGCAGCGTGGCGATGAATCGGCTGGTGATTTCCCGATACTCGGATTCGTGGTCAAGGCACTCCAGTTCGTTCACTTCCACGCATGAGAAACAATACCCGAGCCTGACCTGCTCCTGGAGAAGACGAGTTGCCTCGTCGAGGGCAAACCCCACGTAAAATTTCATCGTATCCGGCTTTATTTCGGTATTGATGAAGAATCCGGGGAAAAGCACGGACTTGAGGAGGTCGACAACCTTGGCGAGAACAGCCGTGGAGGGCATGGAGACGCGGTAGAAATTTATCCCATGGTAGACAGGGAGGTAGGAGTCCTTGTCGCACAATCTTTCTACAACTTCCGAAATATCAAAGGAATGGTGATTTTCGTTTTTCATTAATACCACTATGTCTATTAAAACAGTAGTCTTTAACTGTTGGCTTTGTCAAGCATTTTATGCTTTCGCGTCTCCTTTCGGCGGCTTACTGCGCCCCGATGCTTTTCAGGTAACGCGTATCCACCAGATCCTTCACGTTCACGTCTTTCCTGAGGAGATTGCTTTCCCGCAGGAAAAGCGCTGTCTGTTCTATCGATTTTACGACGTCGTCCGTCAACCGGATATCGTAATCGAATTTACGGAAGGCTCTGGCCTGGACTTCACGTTTGTATCCGGTAGCTTTGGCGGAGATGGCAATGGCTTTTTCAGGATTATTCTCCACAAACTCCTCGGCCCGTAGAAAAATCTTCAGTACCCTTTTGATGACATCGGGGTAATCTTTGGCAAATTGCTCGGCCACGATAATGACGTTGGCATTGTTTTTGAGGCCGCTGCCATCGAGGATGGGACGACCGATCTTCTCCTCCTCGATAATCGATATCCAGGGATCCCATGTGACGGCAGCATCAATATGGTTCAATGACAAAGCCAGCTTGATATCCGGGGGCTGAAGGTTGAACTGCTTGATATCCGACGGTTTCAGGCCATTCTTCTTAAGAAACAGGTACAGCAGGTGCTGCCCGACCGAACCTACGGTCACCCCCACTCTCTTCCCTTTGAGGTCGCTCACGCCGGTGATCTTTGAACCGGCAGGAACGACGAGGGCCAGGTTTTTATATCCCGAGAGAGGAACGCCAACCGCCTTGATGTCGATTCCGTTAGCCCGCGCCAATAAAGCAGGCTGATCTCCCACGAGGCCGAAGTCGAGACGGCCGCCTGCAAAGGCCTCGATAATGGGAGGTCCGGCGACAAAAACCTTTGCCTCGAAGGCGATACCGTCTTTGGAGAATTCTTCTTGAAACCACCCCAGTTCATTGGCGACGACAAAAAGCGTGTGGGCCGTCTGATAGGCAAACCGGATCTTTTCAGGCTTCTTCGACTCCGCCGCCGAGGCGACGCCGACCACAACAAAGATCAGGACAATCACTGCAATAACTGTCATGATTGATCGTTTCATGTTATCTCTCCTTATTCATTCAGTGGTTTTGTCAAGTCTTCGTCCTTAATTATCTTTCTTCATCTATCGTCGTCTGTCGGCCGGCCGATCCCATTTGAGGAAATGTCCATCTGCGGCGGTCTGCTCCGTTTGCGACCCTCCGCCGTTTGCCACCCGCCCATAGCAAGCTTTGAGGTCGGGTACCCGGCCACCATTCGGCTACGGTCTGCAATACTCGCATCCCATCCACATCTGAACACCTCCTCAAATGGGAATCGTCCACCCGAGCCGGAATTGAACTTTCTTGTCGCCAATTCCGGCATTATAGGAGCAGTTGCGCAATTGGTTTCGGTCGGCATAGAGCCGACAAAAGCGTCTTGTTTATGTTGTCGTTGTCTATATCTTCCCAACGGTAAAGACTCTATTTCCAGACCCGGAGAATCCCCTTCTCTCGCGAACATCGCGGGAACGTCCGGGGTCACCGGCTGAAGCGGAGGGAGCGGTGCGCGGTTGGCGCACGCCGAGGACTGTTTGAGCGGTAAGCCCGACGGCGAGAGGGCGTCGCGAGTTCCGCAGGCGAGTGGAAGGAGCTTCACTTTTGCCGGGTCGGACGTGGAGCACTTGAGAGCGAAGAAGGGGTTCGGAGGGGCTGACGTACCAGTTATCGAGAACCGATGCGTTTGGTATTTCATGATTTACCTTCCCCTTTCGGCTTCGTTTTGTGCGCTGTCGCTCTTAACCCCCACCCGTGGTTTTGGCTAATAGCCTCGTCTCCTTTCCGCGACTATTTTCCGTAAAACCTCGGCCAGCCGGTCGATTTCTTCCTTTGTGTTGTAAAAAGACAGGGAGGGGCGAACGGTGGCCTCAAGGCCGAAGCGTCTGAGCGACGGTTGGGCGCAATGATGTCCTGCACGGACCGCAATCCCTTCTCCGTCCAGAAGTCTGCCGACCTCTTCCGGGGTCCTGTCCTTGAGAATAAAAGACAGGACAGCCACTTTTTCCCTGGCGGTGCCGATGAGACGCAGTTGTGGGATCTGTTTCAACTGGTTCGTTGCATAGTCAAGCAGGGTTTTCTCGTAACGGCCGATGTTTTCCAATCCGATCAGGAAGACGTAGTCGAGGGCCGCCCCAAGTCCGACGGCATCGGCTATGTTTGGGGTGCCGGCTTCAAACTTGGCCGGAAGACCGTTGTATGTTGTCTCCTCAAAGGTAACATTGCGGATCATGTTTCCGCCTCCCTGCCACGGCGGCATCGCCTCCAAAAGCTCCTTTTTTCCGTAAAGAACACCGATGCCGGTGGGTCCGAAGATCTTGTGACCGGAAAAGACAAAGAAATCGGCATCGAGAGATTGGACATTCACCGGCAGGTGGGCGACCGATTGGGCGCCGTCGATCAGGACCTTGGCTCCGTACCGCTTGGCCGTCCGGATCATGTCCTCAATGGGCAGAATAGTGCCCAGGCTGTTGGAGGCGTGTGTCAGGGCCACGAGCTTGGTGCGCGGACCCAGGAGGGACTCGTACCTGTCCAGGAGTATCTCTCCTTCGTCATTGACGGGAATGATCCGGAGAACGGCCTTCTTTTCCTGGGCAAGGATCTGCCAGGGGACGATGTTCGCATGATGCTCCAGCACGGACAGGACGATCTCATCACCGGGAGCGATGAACCTTCTCCCGTAGGATTGGGCAACAAGATTGATCCCTTCCGTTGTTCCCCGCACGAATATTATCTCCTCGGGCGTTCCGGCACCCAGGAAACGGGCTATCTTCTTCCGGCTCTCTTCATAGGCGTCTGTTGCCCTGGCCGCAAGGGCATGGGCTCCCCGGTGGATGTTGGAATTGTTCTTTTCATAAAAGCGGGCGAGGGCATTGATGACGGTTTTCGGTTTTTGGGTGGTTGCGGCGTTATCAAACCACACGAGCGGTTTCCCATGGACCTGTTGGTGAAGAACAGGGAAATCCCGGCGTATGGCGTTGACATCGAATATGCCGGGACTGGTGAATTTCGGTGTGGCAGGCAGACTTTCCTTCAATAGTAATGCAAAGGGGTCGACGCACACGCCGTCTGCGGGCAGGCTGCCGGGCACCCTGTAGCCGGTCTCAACCTTCCGGACGAAACTCTTCAGGCTATCCGAGGACCCATTATCGCCGGAATATAGTTGCGAGCGCACCAGTGCATCTGCGTGTTCCCTCAGAGGCGGTTGTTCGTCAGGGGAGGGGAGCACAGTGACATTTTTCCGGCCCAGGGATTGAAAAATCCCGTCAATCAGTCCAAGGTCAAGACCTTCTCCGCTCAACCCGGCAGGGGGAAGGCGGGGTTCTCCGCGGTCCTGCGGAGAACCCTTGTCCGCCGTGATCGGGTCGGCCGCAGCGTTCATCGCCTCGCCCGTATTTTCGGGAAGGGAATTCGCCCCGGGTATTTCGCGAAACAATCGTGTTGCAATCTCGGCAATAACGCTCGAATCCAATGCATCCATAGGCGCACCTTTGTCAGTTCGGTCTTTTGTTCCGGCATTGCCGGAAAACATCTGTAAAATATGCGGCATACCCCGCGGACGTTGCTACTTTCGGCCGCTCACGGTTCAGATTCCGGCTCCGTCCAAAAATTTCTGTTCCCTGCGGTTGTAATCGTGATAAAAGCCGACCTCAACGTTTTCCAATACGCCAAGAGCGTCATCGGTCAATACGGCGCAGGAAAAGTAGAGAGACAGGAGGTAAGACGCCACGCCGAGCGTGTCGAGCCCCATCAAACGGGCCGACAGACTTGGTGATATCTCGCCGGGAATGCCTGCCTGGTGCAATCCCACGACGCCCTGCTCGGCCTCTCCCACCCTGAGCAGGAGGATACTGGTGGTCCCGAACCACTGGTTGGATACGTACCTGCTCCTCACCTCTAATTTGTCGCAGGGAACAAGAGGGACGCCACGCCAGGTAACGACGGGAGCACCGAAAAGCTGTATGGTGACGGGGGGGACGCCACGCCAGGTGCATTCTCGTTCAAAGGCGGCAATGGCCTTGGGATGGGCGAGGAAGAAAGCCGGTCTCTTCCATACCAGCGCGAGAAGCTCGTCCAGATCATCCGGCGTGGGGGTACCATAGCGGGCGCTGATCCGCATCACGTTGTGGACGGAATTAAGGAGACCGAACTTCTTGTTGTTGACAAGCTCCCACTCCTGGCGCTCCTTGATCCCCTCAATGGTGAGGCGCAACTGCTCTTCAAGCTGGTTATAAGGATTGTTGTAGAGGTCGGAAACGCGGGTGTGCACACGGACCACCGTCTGTATGGCATTCAAAGAGTACTCTCTCGGCTTTTCGGAATAATCGACGAAAGTCTCGGGGATCTCCACATTTTCCGCAAAACCCGACACGAGGTCGATATTCCTTTCGCCGTATTTATTGACTGTCGAGAGCAGTTCGAGGTGCTCATCGATGGCCTTCTTGAATTCCCCGTTCAGACCGGGAAGCTCCCCGAGGATATGATCGAGATCCTTTCGGGAGAAAGTGAGGAGGATGCAGGGGGTAATCGTCCTCGCGGTCACATCCGACGGTTTGTCGGACACCAGATCGGCCTCGCCGAAATACTCACCTTCGGTGAGGAGGGCGATTCTTAAATCGCTGCCGTGGGCGCCTTTGCTCAGTACCTCTACCTGGCCTTGAGCGATGATAAAGAACTTGCTTCGGTCTTCCCCTTCCACCACCAGTTTGTTCCCCAGCGTGACCTCCTCCGTCTTGAAATGTTTTGCCATGCGGACGATGATATCGTCAGGGAGTTTCGAGAAGAGCGGCACACTGCGCAGGGCCTGGGGCTGAAAGGAGACCGCGCCGTCGATGAAGTCCAGTTCAACGCGCTCGGCATTCTTCAGCTCCAGCTTGGTGCGGTTCACCCGAAATGTTCCTCCTTCAACCTGAACCCACGGCAACAGATGCAAGAGAAACCGCGGGGTAATGGAGGTCATCTGAGGCGGTGTTTTCGTCGTCGTTGTCAGGTTCCGTGCAACAGAAGTGGTAACGCTCCGTTGGATTAAGCTATCGGCCATAAGCTCTCCTTTTTCTTGTGTAGTATTGTGGGCAGTGGATTTCCCGTCTTACAACAGGCCGGGAACATCGTTATCCACCTTCGGCCCCCTTTTTTATAATGATCTTATGAACAGCCCCCTCAATGTGGCTGATTTCCTCAACGTAGAACCCCTGTTCCTTCGCGCTTGCGGGTATATTGTCCAGGGGTTCGCCCTCCGTGACAAGGACCTCCAGGCGGTCGCCCTCACCGAGCTTCTCCAGTTCCAGCTTTGTTTTGACAAACGTCATCGGACAATGGTCCCTGGTGACGTCCAACTGAAATGTTTTCGCCATTCTCCCTCCTTCTTTTTCTTCGTCCATCGGCCGGCCGCCCCCATGTTCGGTTGCCACCCAGCCATAGCGAGCTCGGAGGCTGGGTGCCCGGCCCACCATTTCCGCGCGGCCTGCTCCGTTTGCGACTCTCCGCCGTTTGCCACCCGCCCATAGCAAGCTCGGAGGTCGGGTACCCGGCCACCATTCGGCTACGGTCAGCAATACTCACAGGCCACACGCCTGCATCGTTCCACTTCACATGGCATCGTCCACCCGAGCCGGAATTGAACTTCCTGGTCGCCAATTCCGGCATCATAGGAGCAGCTGCGCAATTGGTTTCGATCGGCTTTAAGCCGACAAGATCGTTTCGAGACTCTCTTTCCAGACCCGGAGAATCCCCTTCCTCTCGCGAACATTGCGGGAACGTCCGGGTTGCGACCCGTCTGTGGACGACGGGTGCCCCGCACCATTGGCTGAAGCATATGGAATGGTGCGCGGCGCGCAGGGCGAGGACTGTTTAAGCGTAGTCCGACGACGAGAGGACTACGTGAGTTCCGCAGCCCAGTGGAAGGAGCTTCACTCGCCGGGTCGGACGTGGAACCCACCCGCAACGCGGGTACCCGGAGAGCGAAGAAGGAGTTCGGAGGGTCTGGGGGAGCAGTTATCGAGAACCGACGGCTTTGGTATTTCATGATTTGTTTTCCCCCTTCCATGTCTCGTTTAGCCTTCTCTCTGCCTGATATTCATGCTCGGTTTTCATGAGATTTTTGACAATACCTGTTTTGGGTCGGAAGGGGTCTCAGATAAAGAGACGCTCTCCGCCCTCCGAGTATGCCAGAAAACCCGGCACGCCGAGCACCTCCTTGATCTCGGGGATAAAATCATCCTTCGTTAACCCGAGTATGTGCATGGACATCTCGCACGCGTAGAGGTTGATACGGAGCGCCTTTGCCGCTTCCACCAATTCCGGCAGGGTTGCCACATTGCGTTTGCCCATCATGTAGGTCATCAGCTTGGGGCTCACGTTCAGGAAGTTCAAGCGACTTAAAGGGACATTTTTAAGCCCTCCCATAAGAAACCCGAAAAAGCGGGCCAAAAACCCTGTGCCGGTGAAGGCCCTTCCCGGTTTCTTCTTCACTGCATTGAGTCCCCAAAAGGTGAAAAACATATTCACTTCGTAATTGACGGCTGCTGCGCCGGTGGCAAGGGTGAACGCGGCCGTCAGCTTGTCAAAATCGCCACTGAAACAAATGATAGACAGTTTCTTCTTATCTGGCTGATCCGGCATCACTGTACCTCTGTTCGTTTTTGTTGTTATTGATGAAAAGCATATTCTAAATAACCCAGTCCAGAAAGGCGTCTTGTTGAAATTCCCGAGGCCTTTGATCCTTGAATTGCAACTCGGGGTTCTTTACACTAACCCGTGTTCTGTCGGGAACCGATCTTGTAATGAAAACATTGCTCCCTATAGCGACACCCTCACCGATGACGGTCTCTCCGCCCAAGATCGAAGCTCCGGCATACACGGTGACACCATCCTCTATGGTAGGGTGACGTTTGGTCCCGCGAAGGAACTGTCCTCCCCTGGTCGATAAGGCTCCAAGGGTCACGCCCTGATAGATTGTCACATGATTGCCGATCACCGATGTCTCGCCGATAACCACCCCTGTTCCGTGATCGATGAAGAAATATTCTCCGATCGTCGCGCCGGCATGAATATCTATCCCCGTGACATTGTGGGCATATTCAGTCATGATCCTCGGGATAAGGGGGACGTCGAGCAGATAAAGCTCGTGAGCGAGACGCTGAACGCTTATGGCAAAAACACCGGGGTAAGAGAATATTACCTCATCGGTGTCCGTTGCCGCAGGATCGCCGTCAAAGGCCGCCTGTACGTCGGTGGCGAGTATTTCCCGTATTCTCGGGATACGAGCGAAGAACTCGCTGATGATCTCATCGGCTTTTTTCTCCACATCAATGTTCTTTCGCGCCTGGAACTTCATGGAGTTGCAGATCTGTTCGTGAAGTTTGCTGTGGATATTGATGAGGAGTTGCCCCACCGTATACTCGACGGCTGCGGAAGGAAGGTGCTGTGTCCCGAAGTAGCCGGGGAAAAGAAGCTCCCTCAACATAAGGACTATCGTGATCACCTCGTCTCTGCTGGGAAGATTCCCTGAGTCGAGATGGCTGATATCGGGGCGATTCCTGTAGCTCGAAACAATGGCTTTGGCGACATTAATTATATCCACACCTCACCTCCGGGATGGCTATTCGGTTCACCGCATGCGACCATCTTGAGCATTGTGTCACATCACCGACAACGATTACTTTCATCAAAAGTGCACATCCTCCTCAGCCCTTACTTGATCAGATGCAGAACCTCCTCTATCACGACAGCTGTTTTCGGGCACCAACCTCCGCATAAGAAAGGCTAAACCGATAGCCCACAATTACGAGCTTGTCGATTCAGCCTCCAGTTGTCTGGTCAGCTTCCGTCTATTGTTCTTATCTTACGACGGCTGTTGTGTCTCCATGTTCACGTATCCAAAGTTCAACAATCGTCGCAATATTTCACGATCGCACAGCCTTTATCACTTTTTCACCTTTCATCCTCCCGGTTTTGTCTCGGAGGCCATGTCAGCATGGATTTCACTGATCCTTCACCAAGCAGTTCGCGTTTCGTGTTTGCCACTGCTGCTTCTTCAGGCATCCTCATGAAACATTTAGATGCTCGACGCCTCGCCCCGTACTTCTCCTGTTTCAATGGCGAGGATCTGGTCCGCCCATTTGGCTGCCCATTCCCTCAGATCTTTTTCGTTAAGAGGAGACGGTGTCTTCGACTCCGCGTGGTTGACGATCTTCAGCGCAAGGTTTGTGTAGATACGCGCTTGCTCGGAATCGGGAGCTGCCTCGATAGTCGTCTTCCCACGCAGTTCGCTCTGGGTTACGGTGACCGATCGCGGCACGTACTCCATGACCTGCGTACTGGTGCGTGCCACGAAATCGTCGACTATCTCCCGCGCGTAAGGTGTGTTAATGGAATTTGCAATGACGCCCCCCAAAAGGGCCCCGCCGCTATTCGAGTATTTCGCGATGCCCCTGAAAAGGTTGTTCGCTGCGTAGATCGCCATGAAATCGGCGGACGATACGGTAAAGACATGCTTGGCGATGCCCTCCCTGATGGGCATGGCAAAGCCTCCGCACACCACGTCGCCGAGAACATCGTAAATCACCACGTCGAGATCAAGGTCATCGAAGGCCTTCAACTGTTTGAGAAGCTGGACCGCGGTGATGATGCCCCGGCCGGCGCAGCCGACTCCCGGCGATGGTCCGCCCGCTTCCACGCAGAGAACGCCGCCATAGCCTTCATGGACAACTTCGTCGAGTTTGAAGACCTTCTTTTCCCTGAGTGTGTCGAGAACCGTGGGTATGTATTTTCCGTCCCTGAGCGTGTTTGTCGAATCGCTTTTGGGATCGCAACCCACCTGCATGACCTTGTAACCGGCTTTCGCGAGGGCTGCACTGATGTTCGACGTGGTCGTCGACTTACCGATACCGCCCTTGCCATAGATTGCGATCTGTTTGATGTCCTTTTTTGCCATGTTATGACACTCCTTTTACTGGTCCTTAGTCTTTTCCTTGCCCAATTTACTCAACTATCTCCTGCTCACTTGTTTTCCCTCATCTTATCCGTGAGAAAACGTCGGCGCCACGCGCCCGTAAAGTTCCAGTCCATAGTCTTTCCCCGTTCCCGGCACACCGCAGGCATCGGCCCGGCATTGACGGCAGTGGGTAAAGACGGACAGGTACTCCTCTGCCTCATCCTGAGCCTTCTTCAGTTCCTCGGCTGTCGGTGGTCGGAGCGATGCCATCTCGAACTGCGGTATGAGGGGGATGATGTTGATCATGGAAGCTCCCGCCCGGGACACGGTGCGGGCGATATCCTTGATATTCATATCGTTGATGCCCGGTATGAGCACGGTATTGATCTTCACCACGACACCCAGCCGCACCATTTTCTTGATCCCCTCGAGCTGAGCCGCAATGAGCCTCCGCGCCCCTTCCTCCCCTGTCAGATTGAGCCCGTTCTGCCGGACGTGGGCGCATATATGTGCAAGGATTCTTGAATTGACCGAGTTCACCGTAACAGTGAGGGCCTTGACACCTACAGCAGCCACTTCCTCAGCTTTTTCGGGCAGATCGAGACCGTTCGTGCTCAGGCACAGAATCAGGTCGGGAAACCGTTCGTGGACAAGTTTGAGCGCCGTAAGCGCGTGATCTGTCGCAAGGGGATCTCCCGGCCCGGCAATGCCGACCACGGTCAGCTCCGGGCAGACCCGCCTGGCCCGCTCGACAATCTTTACGGCTTTTTCCGGTTTGATGAGTGACGCGGCAACGCCCGGCCTTATTTCCCATTTGTTGAATCCCCGCTTGCAGAAGCGGCACTGTATGTTGCATGCCGGACTGACAGGCAAATGAATTCGGCCGAATTTGTTGTGAGCGCGTGCGCTGAAGCAGGGATGTCGCTCCAGCCCTTCCGGTGCGGTGTTGTTCCCATTACTTTTAAAGCAGGTGTTCATAATCCTCCGGCGATACGCTAAACTTCAAAGGTACAAAATATCGTCTAACGCCCTGCCACTATTGTGCCCAGCAGGTCTTCCACCAGATGCAGACCTCCCCGGTAACCCGCATAGCTGCGGTCGAGGACGGCCCTGTTCACCACAGGAAAACTGACACTCAGGTGCGCCGCACCGATGGAGGCCGCAAGATCCCGGTCGAGGGAACTGCCCACCACAAAGGCGGGGCTGAAGGCATTGTAGTACCGCTGGCCGCTCGGTCTCGGCCATCGCTTGTTCAGGTGGTAGATAATCTCGCTCGTGTCGGTTTCGAAGACGAAAGACGGCCGCAATCCCGATTCCAGAGTAGTAAACCGTTCGGCGATGATCGCTGCCGGCTCTTCCTTCGGCTCGTCGGTGCACACGGCAAGCTCCGGTATCCAGCCGAGATCATCGGCAAGGAACTTGGTCAGGCTGTAAGCGTAATTGCAGTCTCCCACGACCACGGCATAGCGCTGCATATCGAAGTCGTTGTAAGGATCGGTAAGGGGTTCAAGATACCGGTAGTAGAGGTCGTTTTCCTTCTCTATGATCTCCGCGATCAGCGAATTCTTGATCGAAAGCGCTTCACCCACCTTGCGCAGGAAGCTGTCCGTGCCGCTCGGGCCGATGGGCAAGGGAAGGGTGATGAAGGGCGTACCGTGCTCCTCCTCGAACACACCGGCCGCGTCTACGCCGTACACATCGGAAACGACGATGTTCAGCTCCGCTGCCGACGATGTTCGGATCCGGTCAATGCTGTCCGTGCTGCCGAAGAACGTGTTTACATCAAGGCCGAGCCGGGAGAGAAGGCTGCCCAGGGCCTCAAGATTTCCCCTCCAGAACACATCGAGCGTCGGCGCGATGCCCCACAGGTTCACCTTGTTTTTTGCTTTCGCGACCTTCTTTTCGACGAAATCGCGGAAGAGGCTCTGGAGGACGGCGTCATAGCCGAAATAGGAGTTACCCCTGAATCCGGCTGTCTCCGCCGCTATCACCGGCCGTTCCGGGCTTGTCGTCTCCGAGATGACGGCTCGAAGATCGTCACCGATCATCTCCGTGACGCAGCTCGTGAGGACCACGAAAAGCCTGCCGTCCATTACCTCAAAGGTACTCTGTATCTGCTCCCTGAGCCTATCAGCCCCGCCGAAGACGACCTCGGACTCCTGGACGTTGGAACTGGGGACCGTGAGCCCGCCGCAGTGTCCTCCGATCTGCAGGCCCGAGCCGCCGCTCTGTGCCCAGGCGAAATTACCCGCGCAACCGGAGGCGGCATGCATGATTGGTATGACGCCGGGCAGGGCAGCGGCAGTTGCAAGGGCGCCGCCCAGGGCGCATGAATAACGGGGTTTCTCGACAAAATTACGCGCAATTATCGGACCGACCCACTTTGTGGGTGCCCCGGTCCGTGGAGCCTCCTTGCTATGCAGAGGTGCGGAGGAGATGGGGAGCGGAGGAGAAAATGCTTGTTCACCGTTGCCCCTCTGCCCCTCTGCAAAGAAGAGATGTTTTGCCGCTGGCTCGCGTCGCCCCCGTTGTCTTGTTACTATTCATTGCTTTCACCTCCGGCTGCTGCCCTGATGTATTTGAAGGCGTCTTCTTCGTACCACCCTTCCGAGTAGGGAAGACGGACGTGGGCGCTCAATTTGCGGTTGTAGGTGGTGTTCTTCAGTTGCTTGTAGAGCCGCCTTGCCACTTCATAGACGCCCTTGTAGCCGATGAAACTGAGACCCGTATGATAGATGACCGAAGCCGGTATGCCGAGTTTTGCGGCAGTGGCGTTGCCGTTCCAGTGGCCCAGGAAGATGTCGGGCTTCAATTTTTTGAGAAGGTTGGCTTCCTCGAAAGGCTGGGCATTGGCAATGTTGACCACGTAATCGCTTTCAGTTTTTGCAGCGAGTTTCTGGTATTCCACGTCGGCATACTCGTCGTGGTGGAAGGAGCGGATGCCGGCGAT